>JAJEAC010000027.1 GCA_022824315.1 Silicimonas sp. | reverse complement strand
CTCCGGCCAGAGTTCGGCCGGATTCCCGCGCCAGTCCACCCGCCGCTCCATCCAGTGCATCTGGCCGTGGCGGCCCTTGGACAGGAACTCCGCCAACCGGCCGGGAACCTCGGGCACGGCGTCCGGGCGGCAGACGCGCGCCGCCGCGAATCCCTCGGACAGGGCCCTCCCGACCAATCGCTGCTTGAGCGCATCTCGCACGCTCATCTGGCGCGTGGCGGCGCGATGCCGTCCCCGGCGGTTGCCAGGCCCGGATCAGAAATCAAGATCGGCATAGTGAGAAGATGGAGGGAAGCCCGGAACCGTGTCTGCCAACAGACTGCGGAAGGCCGGGCGGGACTTGATCTTTGCGTACCAGTCACGCACCGCCTGGTTCAGGCTCCAGTCCACATCAGATATGTAGTCGAGCGCGGAGAGATGCGCAGCCGCCGCAAAGTCCGCGAGCGTCAGCGCAGGCCCCGCAAGCCAATGACGCTCGTCGAGAAGCGAGCCCATATACGCGAGATGCACCTTCATCGCCCTCGCGCCCGACTTGATGCGGGCGCTGTCCGGATGCCCCTGCTGGGCAATCTTCTTGGTGACCCGTTCATGGAGCAGCTTCGAAGTCACCTCGGCGTTGAACTTGTCATCGAACCAGCCGATGAGGCGTCGAGTTTCGTAGCGTGCAGCGGGGTCGGTTGGCAGCAGCGGCAGCTCGGGATTGCGATCCTCCAGGTATTCGCAGATCGCGACGCTCTCGGCCAGGAGCCGCCCGTCAATCCTGAGCACCGGAACCTTGCCCGCCGGGTTCCGACGCAGGAACTCCGTGCTGCGCTCCCAATAGCGCTCCTCGACAAGTTCGACTTCGAGTCGCTTCTCGGCGAGCGACAGGCGCACCTTGCGACAAAACGGGGAAAGCGGAACGTGATACAGTCTGATCATTGGCCTATGCGGGTCTCCGTGTGCGCAGCCTCAATGCCGCGCACCGCGCGGAGATTCAAGACAGGCGGAACAATCGGGAGTCCGACCGGAACACAGTGGCGGGACGCGCGGGAATTCGGTCCGTCCGGAAGCAGGTTGATCGCGCGTCGAACCGGAGCGCGACATACCGTATGTTGAAGTGCTGCTCGATGTCGTCCTGGAGCTCTCGAGAAAGATCCTGGTGGACAAGGCTCGGTCTCAGGCGACAGAAGCCGCTGGAGATCCGAGTTGCTTGATGAGGATTTGCGTCGTCTGGCCCTCGCGGGCGGCTTTCCTCGCGTGCATGCAACGCACTCCATCCTGCAAGCTCCGCGCGAACCTGAGTGTCCAAGATCCGATATGGATCCGTTCACGCTGCACATGATCGAATTGCCTTGCGAGGCATTCCGCTCTTGAGGCAAGCCGATTGGAGGCACGGTATCGGAGAGCAACCCTGGTTCGCTGCAACTCCGGGTGGTGGGCATGCATCCGTCGGCGGTTCCCATGAATCAATCTCTTCGCCGTGGGCGAATTCACTGAACATGCAGGATCCGCCGGCAACATTGTGCATCACCCAGCGGCCGTGCTTCCTTCCGCCCGCAAACGAACCTTCGAAAACCGTCCCGTCGGCTTGGCGCCTGACCCAGTAACCGTGCCTTCTGCCGTCCACGACCGGACCCTCGGTGACCGACCCGTCGGGCTTCCGCCATACCCAGTGACCCTGCATTTCGCCGTCCGCAAAGGTCCCTTCCATGACAAATCCGTCGACCGCGCGCGACACCCGCAGGCCATGCCTCCTCCCATCCGCGCAAGGTCCTTCGGAAATGTCTCTCCTTTGGCGCCGTGATTGATCCACCGGCCGTGTCGCTTGCCCTTCGCAGCCGTGCCGGTTTGCTCCAGGGAACTTCCGTCCGACGTCCAACTCAGCGTCCCTTCCCCGACGATGACGGCACTGGCGCACCGACCGAACCAAATCACGGTCTGTTGGGAATCGTGTTGCGAATCCCAAACGTGACAATCGGGTTTGCCGGCAAGTTCCTTCCAGCACTCCGTGCCCAAGTTGACGGCGGAACACCTTGGTTCGAGCACTTTCCCGGTTTCAGCAGCATCGGCGAGCGAGCCGACGCCGGAACATGCAAGGAATCCGCATGAGACAAGGCGACGGCGCCGAACCGCATCGACGAATCACGCCGGTTCCGGCGTCGCAAGGCGAATGCCGCGTCCCGGTCGATGCTGCAAGGGCATCCCGCTACCGCGATTGATCTTGCGTCCGCGGTCATGTCTTGCCCCTTGCCTGGTTTGTGAAGCCGTTCGCGCCGTCATTCCTGGACCACGTGCTCGGTCTTGACCCCGGCATGTTCACCGGACGGCCTGCGTCCGGCCGCACCCATTCGGCAGGAGGACCAGACTGCGGTCATTCGGGCCGCCTTCGCTGGATAATGTTCGCCAGAAGCCGGAACGCGCCTGGCACGAGTTTTTCCACCTGGTGATGCAGGACCAGCGACGTGTGGACGTGCCGCCCCCGGCCGATGTCCGCCGCGAGCAATGCACCCTGGTGCGGCCGTTCGCCCGGATCCGCCATCTCGATCAGGGGACGATAGGCCTGGTCCCAGGACTTCGCGAAATAAAGGCCCCTTTCCTTGTGCCAGCCTGCCCAGTCATCCGGCCCGATCCGGTTGGGATGCAACAGGACCGGATGGTCCGGCTCGAGATGGGTGACGTCCGACTTCGCGTCGGTCACGCGCCAGCGAAGCGAAGGCTGGCCGATTTCCAGCCTCTTCGGCGGAACGGTTTCGGGATCCCAGTTGTCCCATGGCCGATGGTAGAGAGTCACCAGCGTCCCGCCGTCCTGGATCCAGCAATGCAGGGCCGGCATGGCCCGGGCGAGGCCCGGACGCATTTTCATCGCGAATATCCCGACAATGATCGTGTCGTACGACCGGAGAGCTTCCGTCCTTCGCAACGCGTCATCGGACACCGCCGTGACGTACGCCCCGAGCGCGGCGAGCCAGTGGTCGATCCTGTCGTTTCCGGAACCGATGTAGCCGACACGGACATCCGGAACGCGAGCCGAGAGAACGCGAACCCGAATTTATAAGCCCCAAAAACATCTGCAGCCTGTGTGTTGCACGAAGGCCATCAGCTCAAATCGAAACCGGTAGCTTTGTCCGCCTCTCACCAGTTCACGCAAAGCGCAGCGATGGTCAGCTATGCCAAATGACGGGCGAAACGCTTGATTAAATCAAGTTCTTTCCAACGACATGGTCATCCAATCGGAACCAGCATAGCCGATTGCCAAGATCCGAACCTCGTGGTTTTCGTCATCCACAATGAAGCAGATGACGCCTTTTCCAGCGGCAGGGATTGCACGTAGGCCCGGCGCGATTTCATCTCGAACGGAACCAATGTGTGGGACGTCACGCAGCTTTTGGACCGTCTGTTCAATCTCTCCGATCCTACGCAAGGCAATCTCCACTCCAGCGTAGTCGGCGATCAACACAGCAATGTCGAAGAGATCGTCCGCCACATTTGGGTGACGGAGAATTCGATACTTGGTCATCCTCTGGATTTCAGCCGCTTACGAACTTCATCGAACATGGTGTCGCTTTGATCCATCTCAATGAACTCGGATCGAGGTGTTTGCATCCTAGCTTTGATCGCATCTGCCATGCCGGACAGCACGGCTTCACGTTCCTGCTCTTCCAGCATCAGCTTCTCGATCCCTTGGGCGACCAAACTGCTGACCGACGCGCAGGATCCTTCCTTCACCTTCTGCTTGGCAAACTGGTGATGGCGTTCGGTGAAACTGACGGCTGTTTTGACTGTCATGATGCGAGGGTCCTACGGATTAATCCAGTAATACTAAGTAACACGAAAACTGGTTCTGTTCAAGGTTTCATCCGAATTTCGGCCAGTATTGATCCACTGCTCCATGCTTGACTTCAGCTGGATATCATCCGCTGCCCCACGGCAGAAATCCTCGTGTCGGTGGTTCGATTCCGCCCCCGGGCACCAAGTAAATCAAGTCAAAACAATGGCCTGCTCGAATTCCGCGCTGCAGCGAAAATCGTCGAAAACCTCAAAATACCTTAGCACAGAGCTGGCACAGCGTTAGAAAATGAAACCGGCCGCTCCCTTGGCGCTGTACACCCGGTCCGGCAGGAACGCCTCCAGTTCCGCCGCACAATTGACATTGCCAAGCGCACCACGACTGATTTTTTCTCAGCAATTCCCGCTAGACTTTTTTCTTGTTGATTCACAGACCGTTGCGTGACCGCCGCGATTTTCCTTTCGTAGACTTTTTGCGCCGGATCTGGCGTTCTGCTGCGAAACAGGCAAGAGCCGAGCAGGAAAATGTCCAGAGACTCCTTCCGCTGGCATCTGTCGATGCCCGGGATGCTCAAGAAGATGCGCGCGTGCTTCGACCGCATCCCCGATCCGATCAACCCACGCAACTTCACCCTTGCCGATTGCCTGATGTCCGGGCTTGCGGTGTTCTCGCTCAAGATGCCGTCCCTGCTGCAGTTCGACACGCAGGTGCGCGGTGTCGAACCTCGGTATGTCCTGCTAGTGCAGACCTCGTTGGCGATGACGAGCCGCTTGCCGTACCTGCGGCTCATCCGCTCAAGCTTCCGCCTGAACC
>JAJEAC010000126.1 GCA_022824315.1 Silicimonas sp. | reverse complement strand
AACGTCTCCCTGCTGCGGCTGCCGCCCTACAGTCCGGAACTGAACCCCGTCGAGACGCTGTTCTCGGTCCTGAAGCATCGCCACTTCGCCAACCGGGTGTTCGAGAACGCCGAGCATGTCAGGGAGACCGTCGAAGAGGTTTGGAACGGGTTCGCCCGCAAGACAGGAGAGATCATGCAGATCACCGCAAGAGAGTGGGCCGTGCTGTGAAGTGCGGGCGCGCTTCTATCCGTGATTTCTTATTTGGTTTGGTATAAGAGCCATTTCTACCACCACATCGTGCCGATGGTCTATCTAGCCTCGATCAGCAACTCGACGGAAGGATGTGAAGGATTGCCGCCCAGGCAAAGGGATTTCGCGGCATGATCGTTCGTTTCCGGTGCCCCGGTTGCATGTATTATTGACAGCTAGATCGATGTCGCCACTGTTGTAACGCGTGATGCCGGAACTCCGCAGCCACATCCTGGGACGGTGCGCCAACAACCCGCTCCTGCCCGCCGCACGTTTCGGGGAGATCAGATCGCCCAGCCAATCCCGTGGCTCGGAAACCGGATCCTCAGGATACGCTTCCTTTGAATTCCCGGGCGCACATCATTCCGTTGAGTTGGCGAACGAGGCTAGCCTTCAGATATACCGAAGATTGCAATCTCGATAATTTGCGCCCGCGAGAGAAAACCAGGCCCAAGGCAACAATTGCAGCCACCTGACCACCGGTGACGATCCCCGTCCCAAATCACGACCGAAAGGGAAACCGATGACCGAGACCCGCAAAAGGAAACGTGACCTGATCGAAGGCCGTGCCGCCCTGATCGTCATCGACATTCAATGTTCGACCTTTGCGGCAATCCCGGATGAGAAACGCTCCATCGCTCATATGCCGGACTTTGCCGTGCGCATGGCCCGCACCAAGGGGGTCATCGACAGGGCGCGCGAAGTGGGCATCCCCGTGATCTTCATCCAGGAATTCCACCGTGCCGACCTGGTGGATATGGGCCGCGAGACCGATGGCGACGAGGACGTTCATTGCCTCGACAACAACCCGCTGACCGATCTGGCTGTGGAACAGCTGGGCATTCTGCCCAACGACTACATGATCCAGAAACGCCGCTACTTTGCCTTCTACGGCACCGACCTTGAAATCCTGCTCAAGGGGCTGAAGGCCGAAACGCTTATCCTGACCGGCGGACTGACCGATGTCTGCGTGCATTACACCTTTGTTGACGGCCACCAGGGCGATTACTTCTGCCGCGTGGTCGAGGATTGCGTGGCAGGTTCCAGCCTTGCCGCGCATCAGGCATCGCTCAACGCGATGGAGTACCTGCAGCATGGCGCGATCCGCTCGATCGACGCGGTTCTCGCGGCAATGGACGCCCAGGCCTGAGCCCGATGCACCCAACCCGAAACCTGTCGGCAATCGGTTTCGCGCTGATTGCCTCGGCGATCCTCAGCTTTGTCGACAACTTCGTTGTCTCGGTGGCGGAGGAGGCTGGGCTGTGGCAGTTTCAGGTGTTCCGCACGCTGTTCGCGATTCCCCTGCTTCTGGTCATTGGGCGGGCGACGGGAAAATCGCTGCGCCCCGTCAATCTCGGCAGGCTAATCGGACGTAGTCTCTTCGTCACCCTGGGGCTTTTGATCTATTTCGCTTCGCTGGCGACGCTGCCCGTGGCCCAGGCGGGTGCGGGACTGTTCAGCGCACCGCTCTGGGTGGCGCTGCTGACCGTCATCCTGTTTCGTCAGCCTTTGGGTATGATGGGCGCCTTTGCGGTTCTGTTGGGATTCACGGGCGCTCTCATGCTGTTGCAGCCCGATTTGACGAACCTGACCGCTGTCTCCTTGGTGCCGCTGGCGGCAGGCTTTTTCTACGGGCTGGGCATGATTCTGACCCGGCATTGGTGTGCCGGGGAAAACCCGGTGACCCTTGCCATCGGGATATTTGCGACCTTCGCCATAGTTGGATTGATCATGCTGGGCGTGGTTGCACTCTGGCCGGGCGAGAGCTTCACGTCGCAGCCTTGGACCGCACCAAACTTGCGCTTCCTGTGGCTGACCCTGATCCAGGCCGCGGGCGCGGTGATTGCCGTCACCCTGATCGCCCAAGCCTACCGGATCGGCACTCCGGCAGTCGTGGCCGTGTTCGAATACTCGTTCCTGATCTTTGCCAGCATCTGGGCATTCCTTCTCTGGGGAACGACGACAAATGCGCTGGCATGGCAGGGAATCGCCTTGATCCTGATTTCCGGCCTCCTGATGGCAACAAGTCATCGGAACGCATCTGATGAATCGGCAACGCCGTGATTGTCGACTGCCTTGGAAGGCCCACGCCTTTCGATTGAGGACTAGGCCCATGCCATCCCTTTCTTCTGAACCTGACCTTGTGCCCGGTGTTTCGGTCGAACACTTGATGGCGTTGGCCCATCACCTTGGGATCGAAAATGTTCTACGGGCGCTGGCCGATGTGGAGACCGGTCATTCGAAGCTTCTTTCCGAGATGACGTTGCTGACGGCGCTTCGGACCGTGGCCCCCCCGGCTATGGCCACGCGGCATCTAGTGCCGAAGGGGGCCGAATGATGGCGATGATCGGCAATGGTGCGCAATTGAGCAACTCTAGACGTCGGATAGAGATTTCCTGACAACACCGGCCATATTGTAGGTGTCCGTCGAGATGTATCTTGATCCGGAAAGTGGTGCGATGAAACGCAATGCGATTGGCAAGGAGACCCAGCAAGTCGTCAACTACGACACCTTCACCGAAGACAACAACCCTTATGGGCCGCAAGACTTTGGCGCGTTTGAGTTCAACTGGGCCAAGTGCGTTTGGAAGATTGATTGCTATGAATGGCAATGTCACATTCGGGCACCGCCCAAGCCGGTACGGTCCCGTAGTGCACACTCAGGGGAATCAGATGTCTTCCCTCGATCCTGCCCCGCCACGAGACAGGCGATCTGAGACAATCGGATAGCTCATCTCTCGGCGCTTTCGCCGGCCTTCAATCAAGGGACTCGTGCACCGAAAGCGAACGCCGCTCTGGAAATGATCGGACCCAAAGCAAATTGGGCATTCCGGCAAAGCGTAACGGACTGCTGCTCCCAGCCCTTGGGAACCTCTTGCGGGAAATCTGACCAGAAAAGGTGGCGTTCCAGTAGATCAAACCAGGAAGATTGCAATTTGCTCACAATTGTCTTGCATGCATGAGAACTGGCGATCCCCTCATGCCACACCAAGGGTCTGTCATGTTCACGCCCAGGTTTAACGGGTGTTCCAGCCACGTGCGTCATCGCCGTAGGACTCCCAGCCGGTGCTGGTCACGACGACCGTGTCCTCGAGCTTGATAAAACCTCTGGTTTGATGATGAAGAGTCGTTTCGATGGAAAGCACCATTCCTTCCTCGAGTGCACGACCGGCATGGTAGGCTTCGTATGGCACGGAGCAACGATCGGTCAACCACGGGCCTTCATGGCTTACGATGCCCATTCCGTGCGCGACAAACTCCAGATTTGCCTGGAATGGAGAACTCTGGATCAAGGCATCTGGCTCAATGTAAATCTCGCCGCCAAGCGCGCCGGGTCGGATTGGTTTACGAGCGGCTTGCTGCACTTCTTCGATGAAGCCCAGCAGGTCCTGTAGTTCGCCATCAGGGGTGCCAGCATACCCCATCCGTGCGAGATCACCAATGTAACCTTCGTAATTTCCTCCCGAGTCCAGGCAAAGAACCTCACCTTCTTGCCAGACTTGATCAGACGGAGCACGGTTAAAGTCTGTGCCGATATTGCAGAGGCAATATTCGAAGTGAAGCCCCCGATCCTGTTCTTCCTTGCACAACGCGGCAACAAGCTCGTTCTTTGTCGAGCCAGGACCATGGGTCGAAAAGACCGCGCACATCGACTCGATGACTTTCTCTGAGGCCTTGCGCAATATTCTTAGCTCATCAGGCGTCTTTATCGTCCTAAGCAACTCAAGCGCGAAGACGGCATCAAGCAGCTCTGCGTCGGGCAGCCCGTTTTCGATGATCCTATAGGCGTCAATGGGGAGGAATCCCGGTTCAATGCCGATTCTTGCACCGGCAAGCCCGATCTTCTTCAACTGAGCGACGGCAGCCCCGGCGAACTGAGCCGTCGTCGCGCCGGAGAAATCGGTCTCGGACACCCAGAACTTCCCGAGATCCTGCTCGAACTCTTCCATTGGATGGCCGACATAGGCAGCCTTTTCAAGGTCACCTCGTACATAGATCAAGAATGGCAGATATCGGCTCAAGCCCTGCGCGTCCATGAAGCTGTAAAAGAAGAATCGATACCCACCAAGGAGATACTGAATATTGTGCTTCGACGTTACCAGGACGGCATCGAGGTCAGCTTCTTCGAGAAGCCGGTCAAGCTTCTCAACGTCAAAAACCGGTCCAACTGCAGACGACGTGCCTGTTGGTCGCGAATTCACTTTGCGCTCTCCCATAAGTGTTTCACAAAGGCACTAGTCGCTTGCCAGACATTGCACTCCGAGTCCATGTCTCAAGAAGACTTCCGACCTGTCTTTCGACCAAGCGGTCGTTTCGATGCGGCTCAGCATTCGGCCTGCGCCAATGGGGAGCCCGGAGAAGCAATCGCATTTTGTGCCAGGAAGGGCGAAACGGTCTGTGAAATAACCTATGATGGTCAATCCCAAATCAAGAAGTTGAAGGCCAATATTGACAGATCATTGGCAAAACGAAAGAAATTGACAATAAAAACTTGTAGAAGTTGTCCAAACGCATATTTGGTCTTCAAGCTAAGAATGCGCTCGGACATGCTGCATTCGGTGGAGAGTGAAGTGACTCTTGGACTAGTCCCTAAGCGGTGCCGCCCGAGACGTCGGTCCATTTTCCATCATTGTTATATGACCGAAAGGCGGCTTCAATCAGTGCCATTACGCTGACGCCGTCGTCGATTCCTGGTATCCTGTTCAGGAAAACTGACGGATCTCTACCAAGTTTGCGGTACATTATTGCCTGAGCAAAATCAGAATACAGGTTTGCGAACGCCAAGGCATAGCCTTCCGGGTGTCCTGGGCGGAAACGCGATCCAGCCAACGAGTCATCGGAATTGCAATCGTATCCTCTTGCCATTCGCACCGAAGGCTTTCCGATAGGTTTGAACCAGAGGACCTCGGGATCTTCTTGGTGCCAGGTCAATCCAGCCTTTTCGCCGAAAATCCTGAAGGACAGTCCGTGATCGTTTCCAGAAGCCATATAGCTCCCCCAAATTCTTCCTCTCGCTCCTCCTTCAAAGCGGGCGGTGACATAAGAATTATCATAGACCTCTCGCCCTTTTGCAAAGGTCGAAAGTTCGGCCGATACCTGTTCGACCTTGAGCCCTGTTACGTAGGAAACAATGTGATGCGCATGAGACGCAACCTCGCCCATTATCGCGCCTTTCCCCATGGAGGCCGCCCTGAATCTCCAATGCCGTGTCGCAGGGTCTTCGGGTTCCCGTGCCACACCGGGATCACCGGCACACAGCTCTCCTTCGATCAGGCGCACTTCGCCCAGTGCTCCCGACCTCACCATGTCACGAGCCTGTCGTACCATGGGATAGCCGCTGTAGCAGTGGGTTAGGCAAAACAAACGATCTTGAGCGCCTATCAATTTCTTTAGTTCAATCGCTTCATCAAGATCGCGCGTAACCGGCTTTTCGCAAATGGCATCAATGCCGTTTTCCAAGAATGCCTTGGCAACACGAAAGTGAATTTGGGGCGGCGTCGCTATGACCACCGCATCGATCCCGTCTTCCCGTTTTCGCTCTTGGTCGGCCATCTCTTGGTAGTCCAGGTAGATCCTGTCATTCGCAATGAGTTCCTGCTTCGCTGATTGTTTGGCAACTGCTGGATCGACCGACATCGCACCTGCGGTCAATTCACATAGCCCATCGGCTCGCAGCGACACCAAGTGCGTTCTCCCGATAACGGAGTCGAGTCCGCCGCCCACCATCCCGAGCCTAATCCGCCGACCGAAGTCCGCTACTACGTCGTACGTCATTTTTTTCTCCGCGGGCACTGTGCACGCATTTTCTTGGGCCATGTACCCGAATGTTGACCCCTTCGTATCATCTGCCGTTCTTCGCGGAAAGCAATCCACAAGGAGTTTGAAGCATGAGCGGCGATCGGCACGACATGGGCGACGCGACGTGGGAGATCGTCCGCTTGGTGCTTCCTCACTGGCGGTGGGATCCCGAACGGGTGCATGACCGGAGGATGATCAACGGCATCTTCTTCGTGCTTCGCACCGGCACGCCGCGGCGCGACCTCCCGGAGCGGTACGGTCCGTACACCACCTGCTGCAACCGCACTACAACCGATGGAACGGGAACGGCACCTCGGCGTCGATCATGGAGAAGCTCCAGAGGCTTGCGGGTGATGTCGACGGGGGCGACGACGGGGGCGACGACGGTCCATCTCGGCATCGACGCGAACGCGATCGTGAAGGCCGTGTTCCAGACCCCGGGGCAGGCGGCCGACTGCACGCAGGCGGGGCGCTTCTCGCCGGGCTCGGGCAGGGCGAGACGGTGGCCGGAGACAGGGCGCATGACACCGACGCCGTCCTCGATTTCGCCGAGAAGGTCAGCGCTACCACGGTCTTTCCGTCGAGGTCCGGTCGGAAGTCGCCACGGTCGCTTGATCGCGAGACTTACGGGACGGGCTACCTTGTCGAAAGGTTCTTCAGCAAGATCACGGAGTTCCGCACGGTGGTCACCCGCTATGACAAGTCCGCCCGCAACTTCCTGTCTGCCGTGCATCTGGCTGCCTGCCGGTTCCTGCGCCGCACGATCGAAAACCAGTTGCATAAGTCCACAGCCTAGGCAGGTTGGCCAGAACCCCATAGTTGCGAACAGGAGTGAGATTTGAGCGAGACAGCTACGATCGGAATGCTTGGTGCAGGATTTATTGGCCAAATGCACTCTTTGGCACTTAGAAACGCATCCTCAACGATGTGGAGCCCTGGAATAAAAGCTCGGCTAAAGTTCCTTGCTGAACGTGACCCGCAGGCAAGAGGCGACGTGAGTGAACGTTTCGGATGGGAGCAAGCCACAGATGATTGGCGCAAGATCCTGGCAGATCCGGAAGTCGACATATTCTTGAACGCTGGGCCCAATCACGCACATGGAGCGCCTTCCATTGCTGCGGCGCAAGCTGGAAAGCACGTGTTTTGCGAAAAGCCGCTTGCTTCAAATGCGGAGGAGGCATTTGAGATGTGGGACAAAGTGGCAAGTACCAACGTTGTCCATATGTGCGCCTTCATGCATCGTTCCATCCCGGCGCTCAATCTGGCGCGTGAAATGATCAAGTCCGGTGAGGTAGGGGAAGTTCGCCATTTTCGTTCGAGATTCCTGCTCAACATGCTCACGGACGACGGCAATTTCTCATGGCGTTTCAGTCGGTCCAGATCCGGCTTGGGGGCCATGGGGGACTTGGGTTCGCACCACGTGGATCAGGCGCGGTTCTTGGTGGGCGAGGTGGCGCGTGTCTGTGCACTGACGAAGACTTGGTCCACAGATGCAAAAAAGAAAGTCCTCGACGTTAACGACGACGCGTTTGTTTGCGTTGCCGAACTTGAGAATGGCGCAACCGCGACTTTCGAAGCCTCTAGAGTAGCTCAGGCACACAATCTTGGCGGATGGATCGAAGTGGATGGAACGAAGAGATCGCTCGCGTTCCAGATGGAGAGATTGAACGAGTTGGTCATCTATGAACCCGGGAATGGTCCACGTACGCAACTCGTAACTCAAAAAGGTCAGCCTTACTGCGACTTCTGGTTGCCCATGGGGATCCAAGGGCAACACCCATTGGGGTGGAACGAGTGTTTTGCTCATCAAGCGCGGCACATGCTTGAAGCCGTGGCCACTTTGAACAAGGTTGCCCCGCGAGCCGATTTTGAAGATGGCTACCGAGTTGCGAAAATCATGGACACAATCGCGAAATCTGCCGAGACTCGTCGGTTTGAGAATGTGAAATTCCAAACGCGAGCTGACAGGTGAGTAGTCCCGTCTTCGGAGCTAATGCAGACGATTTCTTTTTGGGCGACTGAATTGGTCGGCCTCTTGGCGCGCAGCGGCATGCCGGTCAGCTTGCGTATCGGCGCGGCGTACCCGAATGGCCGCCCGAGAACACCGCGCCTTTCGAGGTGATCGCGCCCAAGCGCCGCTTCGCTCCGCCTAACGATGCAGTAGCTGAATGTCGCCGCGCCTTAGAATGGCTCAGGGCAGCCGGGGCGGGGTGCTTCTTCTGGAAATACTGTTCCACTTTTGATTCCAAGCCAGAAGGCAACATCGGCCCTGTGGCGGAGACCCTGATGAAGGATCCCGGCACCGATCTGACGATCTATTGTCCGGCCTTCCCGGAAAGCGGGCGCACTGTATTCATGGAAAACCTGCTCGTTGGCCGGGGAGAGCCCCGGCGCTCGTCCCCGATCATCGTTGATCTGGGAGGTGTTCCCGCTCCTGCTCAGGCTCGACACCCTTGTCGGCCAGCGCGCGAAGGCAAGGCACCGTGAATGGAAGCGCCACTACCGGAAGCGCATCGACAAGCTCGCCATCCGCGTCCGCAACCTGGTCGACGACCTGCACCGGCGGGTTGCGTACGATCTCGTGCAGGCCTTCGACGTGATCCTCCTGCCGTCCTTCGAGACGAAGGAGATGAGCGTGAAGTCCGACCGCAAGATCAGGACGAGGACCGTGCGCTCGATGCTCGGCCTGGCGCACTACCGGTTCAGGCAGAAGCTCGAGTGGATGTGTCGCAAGTACGGCAAGCGACTCGTCATCGCCAACGAGGCCTACACGAGCAGGACGCGTTCATGGGACGGCATTGTCGACCGGAAGCTCGGCGGCGCGAAGACGGTCTCGGACGGCAGCATCGTCGTCGACCGGGACATGAACGGCGCACGCGGCATCATGCTGCGCGCGCTCTACGGCAACTTGGGCCGTTTCCAGGCGGCGGGCGCGGAAGTTGCGCTCGTTGCGGAACTTGAAAAGACAGAATTGCCAATACCTTAACTGATTGTAATCATTATAATATTGTTCGACCCTCGGTGCCTCCTTGCGTTTTGTCAACACTATAGCAACACGGCGCCTCGGCGGCGAACGCAAGCATTCCGTCCGCCCGTGGAATCGGAGCCGCATTTCAGGTCCATCGATTCGCAGGAAGCCAGTATCCTTGGGTTTCGGACCATTTGCCCGTCTGGGCAGCCCGCGCCATCACCGCCTCTCGAAACGCTTTTTGCGCCAGGCCAAGCTCTGGAAAGGAGGATGCCATGAACTGAAACCTTTCGTCGCGATCCAGCGGGTTCGACTCCCCGCCCGGCAAAGGCGCAGCCCGCCAGCCGGAAGCGAGTCTTGCATGGCGTGCGGCGACGTCCGTCGTGAAGCGCAGGCAGCAGGTGACGAAGCGGCGTGCAGCCTCGAGATCGGTAAGCCGATGACGCCTTCATTGTTAAGCGTGTGGGGGCAGTACCGGAAGCGCCGCTACAGGCGAGGCGCAACGGGTCGTCCGGGGTCGTGGATCGGCGCAGAGTCACGGGATGGATCGTCAGGGAACCTGGGAGATCCTGCTCCTGCCCACAGGCAGGAACGCTGGAAATGGGAGTGCCAGCGACAGCAATTCAGACCCCGGCCCGTCGTCTGGCCTGCACGGCGGCGGGAGCGCCGATGGCGGACACGAACCCGGCAGGCGCCTGCGGAGCCGGCTGGCGAAAACAATGAGCCGAAGGACATGCGGGGGCAGGAAGTCGTAGCGTCCTGATA
>JAJEAC010000066.1 GCA_022824315.1 Silicimonas sp. | reverse complement strand
TGCGCAGCCAATGCCTCGACCGTCGGATCCCGGACCGGGAGACGCTGTGCCACGAGATCGCGGCATGGCAGCGTGACCGCAACCGCTCGGCAAAGCCGGTTGACTGGCGGTTCAGGACCGAGGACGCACGCATCAAGCTGACGTCGCTTTACCCATCAATACAATGATGTTTCGGTACTAGAACCGAACGCTTTTGTTGCAGGCGGCATGACGGGAGCGCCCGCGCACCCGTACGCCTCGAAGCAGGCATTCAAGCGACTGAGCAAGCCGAAGTCCGCTGCAGCCCGTTCTGATCGATGCCCTGAATCCTTCGGATCCGATGCTTCATGTCTTGAGACGCTTCCCGATGTCCAGGGCGGCCGGCCCCCGGATGCGCCGCATGCGGCACCTGATCCACCACGTTTGAATCTCTGAATTTCGAATGCCGACGGTCAGGGCATCAACTCGAACTGCATCATGCAGAGCTTGCGGATTGCCGGCCAGCAAGCTGACGGTGGCGGCTGACGGGCGGTGCGGTGCATGCCGCTCCGCAGTTGACTTGGGCCAGTCCCGTGGCCAAGGCTCGCCGCATGGTTGATTTCAGGCCCATCGGATACGTCATCGGCCTTCTTGTTGCCGCGCTTGGCGTCTCCATGCTGATACCGATGTTCGTTGACCTTGCTCAGGACAATGATCATGCCGGATCGTTTCTGGAAGCCGCCCTGATCACGCTCCTGATCGGCGGATTGATGGCATTGGCGTCGTCCAATTCGGTGGCGGGCGGCATGAACCTGCAGCAGATCTTCCTGCTTACAACGGGAGTTTGGGTCGTTCTTCCGTTCTTTGGGGCGTTGCCGTTCATGTGGGGCGACCTCGGGGCGGGTTTCACGGACGCGTATTTCGAGGCGATGTCCGGACTGACAACGACCGGCTCGACGGTGTTCAGCGGGCTGGACGCGCTGCCTTCGGGGCTGCTTGTCTGGCGATCCATGCTGCAATGGTTCGGTGGCATCGGGATCATTGTCGTTGCCATGGCCTTTCTTCCCGAACTGCGAGTCGGAGGAATGCAGATCTTCCGTTCCGAAGGATTCGACACGGATGGCAAGGTTTTGCCGCGGGCCGCCGAAATCGCGTCCCGCATCTCGATCATCTACCTGGTTCTGACACTTGCGTGCGCAGTGGCCTACCTGGTTGCCGGCATGCCTCTCTTTGAAGCCGCCAACCACGCAATGACCACCATCGCGACTGGCGGGTTTTCGACCCGTGACCAGTCGTTCGGCAGCTTTCGAGGGGCACCGGAATATGTTGCCGTGGTATTCATGATATTGGCCAGCCTGCCATTCGTGCGCTATGTGCAGATTCTGGCCGGTTCGTCGAAACCGCTGCTGCGCGACAGCCAGGTGCGGGCGTTTCTGGCGGCACTGCTCACGATTGTCGCCCTGGTCGCAATTCACAGACTGCTGGCGCAGGGCGCGGCGGGGCATTCCGCCCTGCGCGAGTCCCTGTTCAACATCACGTCGATCATGACCGGCACGGGCTATGCGAGCACGGACTACCAGCTTTGGGGAGCGTTCCCGGTTACGGTCTTCTTCCTTGTCGGCTTGATTGGCGGCTGCGCGGGATCGACCAGTTGCTCGGTCAAGGTGTTCAGGTACCAGATTCTGCTGAAAGCCGTTGCGAACCAGATCCGGCGCATTCAGAGTCCGCATGGAGTCTACCAGCTCAAGTATGCCGGGCGGCGACTGAGCGAAGACGTGCTTTCCTCCGTCATCGTATTCCTGACGATGTTCCTCGTCACGCTCGCAGTCGTGTCCTTGCTTCTTTCGGCGACTGGGCTAGATCTCGTTACGTCCGTAAGTGGTGCGGCCACGGCAATTGCCAACGTGGGTCCGGGTCTGGGCAACATGATCGGCCCGGATGGCAATTTTGCCGAACTGAGTGATGCCGCGAAGTGGATTCTGTTGTCGGCGATGCTTGTGGGGCGGCTCGAATTGCTGGTGGTGTTCGTGTTGTTCACGTCTCGGTTCTGGCGTGCGTGAGATTGCAGAACCGTGTTCTGGTGACGTCGCCCGGCTTGGGATTGACCGGGAACGACCTCATGACTCCTCCCGACCAGGCTAAGTTGACGCTGAACGAAGTGACGTTACGGGGGGAGTTCGGACCATGCCTTCCCGATGCCGGCAGCACCGACACCGATGCCGGGCCGCGCCGCTGGTGATCGATCAGGCCAACGCGAAGCCGCGGCAGGTGGTTCCACCATGCCGGGTCTCGTCGGAAACCGGCTGCTCTGCTGATGGAAGGAGATGCCTTGAAAGTTCGGCGATGAAGTTTGGATCGGCCTGTTGTGACGCAGGTTCGAGCCTGTCCGGCAGCCCTGAACCGGCTACACGAACAGCTGCCGACGATGGGCGTTTTCTATTCTGACAGCATCAGCTTCGGGAATGTCTGCCTGTTCAGCGAAGTGCCGCCAGTCGCAAACCGCTGCGGCGACCTCGCCAAGGAGCATCTTCGCTCTCGCCTTCTTGACACCGCCAATGCCTGCAAAGGCGATGAGATCCTCGAACTCGAACCCGTCGCGTTTGCCGCCAAGACTCATTTGGTGCCGGTTCGTCCATGCCCCAGAGGGGTTGCAGGAATAGACAACGTCGAAGGCGGGCGAAAGGCGCCATTCGCCCTTCCGCCCCATCAGAAAGGCGATGTTCTTGACGTGGTCATCCTGATTCCGCGCGAGCACGTTGAAGAAGGTACGCCGAACCTGCTGTTCGACGTCATCCATTGAAAGGCCAAGTCGCTTGATTGTCTGAATGGTCTGCTCGTAGCCATAGGCTCCAGCGACATTGAAGTCATAGTGCATCAGCGCGCCGAGGGATTGCATGTGCAGCTTGCCGCCGCGCGGCGTGCGGTCGAACCGACGAGTCATGAAATGCACCCGACCGCCTTCTTCATGCAGGCGGCAGTCTTCCATCTCGATGCGCGCAGCGCGGGCCATCAGATGATAGGCGTATTCGATGCGGCCAAAGCCCTGAGGGTCGGCAAGTTCGCGATCCGCGTTGCCATGCACGCCGTCGAACTTCATGAGCCAATGGGAGTAGCCTTGACTTGCAGAGGCCTGGCCTGACCGGAATTCTCCAGAATCCGGATTCCAGGCGAGTACGGCTTTCGCCCGAGCGCCGCCTGCCGACGTGCCGACGCGCAATATGTCTTCTATGGCGTGTTGATCATCCTCGCCTGCCAGCCTGCCGTCCAGCGCGATGCGGTCATCGAGAACCCGGTTGGCGAGTGAGACCAAGGCGTCGATCTCGACTCTCCGGGCGGTTCCGGGCGCCTCGTTCATCAGGGGTCGGAATTCGAGAGCGCCAATGCCGCGCGTGCCCGTGTAGCAGAGACGCTCGACGGGCGTAAGGCTGGCAGGCTCACGCCCGCGCGCAGCCAGCCACCCATCTATCAGCGCGTTGCCGAACTTGTCAGGCAGACTGTCGGCGAGCATGCCCGGCAACCCCTTGAAGGTCGCGCGCGACAGCGCCGGGAATTCATACGGTACATCCGTGAGAGGCATCTTCTCGGGTGCAACTTCAATGCCTGAGCGCACGAATTCCGGTGTGTACTGAAATACGCCGAGTTCCGCTTCAGGAATCCAGGTCACGGCACCAATGTCGCGGCCCCAAAGAATGACACGCGCCGTATCGGTCATGCCCCGTTCTCGTCTTCGTCACCCCATGTCCATTCCGACGGCTCGGCACGCCTTTTCCTGGCGCGCCTGCGTTCGGCGCCGCCAATGCGAACACGATCCACGGGGCGCACGGCGGGGTCGGGGAGCAGTGCGGCCAGATGATCGGTGAGGCGCAGCGCCTGCATGACCCGAACGAAGGAGTCGAGCGATATTGTCCTGCCGCGAGAAAGTCGTGTCATTGTGCTTCTCGACACTCCGGCTTCCCTTGCAAGGTCGAACTGGGAGATGTTTCGGCTGAGACGGATCTCGTCAAGGCGTTTGCCGAGCGCCTCGATGATGGATTCGCTAGATGCGGTTGAGAAGTCAATATTGTGCGTCATTTGTGCCTCATTAACATCGAAAAGGCCGCCTTAAGCCTTATATATGTGGCACTATCAGATTGCGCAATAAAGACCTCGAAAGCATCATGAATGACGCATAGAATCCAATTTCGAGGCGTATTGCGTCAAATTTCAGTCAGTATCAATCTCGGTGTCAGCAACCTTCCAAATGCCAAAGTTCGACCTCGGCTTCAAGTCTGGCGCCCGATCATTCCGGAACCACGTCGATGACCAACCGGACCGATACCCGTTCCGTGGAGCGCGCGCTGACCGTCACTGTCCGCGGCGATGGGTCTTCCCTGGCACCATGATGGCTGGCGGGACCGGCACGGAGAGATTGGAACGAGTGAAGAGCGCGTTCAAGATGCTGCCATTTCAGATACCCCGAGGTCCACGTCCTGATTGACGCCTGACGGCGGGTGCCAATTTGCCGCGCCTGCGGACCAAGACGCGATTCAACCCAACCCGCAAATCCCTACTCATACGTCTGGTCTCAACATTTAATTGGCGTTCTTTCACGTCAGGCGGCCAGCGTGGCCCGCTGCGGCCAAGGGCCTCACGAAACAACAGGCCAAAACTGTTGCATTATGCTCTCCAGGAAGTCGATCTGGAATCCAATCGTCCCCGGTCCCCCGGCCACTGATTGACCGTTCTCCCGGCCTTGCATATTGAGTGCGCAAACGTTTCCCACCGGGAGCAACCAATGAGCGCAAACACGCGCCCAAAGAGTTTCCAGGAGATCGTCCTTCGGCTTCAGAGCTACTGGGCCGGGAAGGGCTGCGCGTTGCTTCAGCCTTACGACCTGGAAGTTGGGGCAGGGACCTTCCATCCGGCCACGATGCTGCGTGCGTTGGGCCCGCGGGAATGGTCAGCGGCCTACGTCCAGGCATCGCGGCGTCCAACGGATGGCCGCTACGGCGAGAATCCGCATCGCCTTCAGCACTACTACCAGTTCCAGGTGATCATGAAGCCTTCGCCTCCCGACCTGCAGGAGCTTTACATCGGGTCGCTGGAAGCGATCGGAATCGACATGGAACTGCACGACATCCGGTTTGTCGAGGATGACTGGGAGAGCCCGACCCTTGGGGCTTGGGGACTTGGCTGGGAGGTTTGGTGCGACGGCATGGAAGTAAGCCAGTTCACGTATTTCCAGCAGGTCGGCGGGCATGACTGCCACCCGGTTTCGGGCGAGCTGACCTACGGCCTCGAGCGTTTGGCCATGCACGTGCTTGGCATCGACCACGTGATGGAGATGCCGTTCAATGATCCGCAGTCCAGGATTGCACTGTCCTACGGCGACGTCTTCCGGCAGACAGAAGAGGAATATGCCCGCTGGAATTTCGACGTGGCGGACACCGGCATGCTGTTCAGGCACTTCGAGGATGCAGAGGCAGAGTGCCTCCGAATCCTCGAGGCTGAAGAACTGGACCCGAAAACGGGAAAGCGGATCGTGATGGTGCATCCGGCCTACGACCAATGCATCAAGGCTTCGCACCTGTTCAACCTCCTCGATGCCCGGGGCGTGATCTCCGTCACCGAGCGCCAGGCCTATATCGGGCGGGTGCGGTCGCTGGCGAAGGCGTGCGCCGACGCGTTCGTGACGACCGAGGCGGCCGCAGGCGCGTGATCGTGTCGACGCCTTGCGAACTGAGGTCCGGTCGGGAATTCCGGCGGAACGTCTGGGAAAAGTTCCTGACTCCGGTGACATGCACGCCGCGCAGAGGCCAGTTTTGCCTGGAGCAGGACGTGGCATGAGCGGAAAGGTGATTGCCCTTGTTCTCGCGATTTGCTGTGCGCTTGCCGGCGGTGGCCTGTATTACCTGCAGGTGTACGGGTTCTACGATGAGATTCCGCCAAGCGGAGCGTCGGACGTGCTGCTGACCGTGCGCCATTCCGGAAAGCCGGAGCCAATAATCCATCAAGAGTTTCAAGCAATTGACGCGGAAAGCTCACCCTTGCGCTACCGCGCCTGTTTCACGACCAGCCTGAGTCTTGCGACACTCACCGAAACCTATGTTGTCCACGAAGACCCGGTACCCAACGTGGCGCCCGGATGGTTCGGATGCTTTGATGCGTCGAAAGTCGGCGCGGCGCTGGAAAGGGGATCCGCGATCGCATTCCTTGGCACCGGAAACATCGCTTACGGATTTGACCGGGTTGTGGCCGTCTCCGGAGACGGGCATGGCTACGTCTGGCACCAGTTGAACCGCTGTGGAGAAAGACATTTCAACGGGGAAACTCTGCCGGAAGATTGTCCACCACCTCCACTGAGGGAAAGTCAATGACCCAGGTCGCGCTGATCCGCTTGCAATCTTCCCGCCCTGGGTATGGCCGATGCAAGGAAGCGATTCATGCCTGACCTGCTGATCGAACTCCTGTCCGAGGAAATTCCTGCACGCATGCAATTGACGGCAGCGGAGGACTTGAAGCGTCTCGTGACGGACGGCCTTGCCGAGGCCGGATTGTCCCATGACGACGTCGTGTCCCTTGTTACGCCGCGACGATTGATTCTGACGGTGTCGGACTTGCCGAAGATGAGCCCGGCGACGCGAGAGGAGCGCAAGGGTCCGAGCGTCAACGCCCCGGAAAAGGCGCTGGATGGATTTCTGCGCTCGACCGGACTCGCGAAGGAGGACCTTGAGGCGCGCGACGGCAGGAAAGGGCAGGTGTGGTTCGCGGTCATCGAGCGTGAAGGACGCCCGGCCGGCCAGATCGTGGCCGAGGTTCTGGACGCGGTCATCCGCGATTTCCCATGGCCCAAGTCCATGCGTTGGGGATCTGGAAGCCTCAGATGGGTACGGCCGCTGCACGCGATCATCTGCCTGTTGAGCGACGCCGACGAGACGCAGGTCGTTGACCTTGATGTCGATGGCCTGCGTGCCGGGAACCGGACAGTGGGCCATCGTTTCATGGCACCCGAACCGATCAGTGTCACGTCCTCTGCCGACTACCTGGCGAAGATGAACGAGGCCAAGGTCGTTCTTTCCGCCAAGGAGCGTGAAGAGATCGTCATGCGCGAAGCAACCCGGCTGGCGGAGGAACGGGGCCTAGTGGTAGTGGAGGACAAGGACCTTCTGGCAGAGGTCGCGGGCCTCGTCGAATGGCCGGTTGTTCTGCTGGGCGAGATCGGGGAGGAGTTTCTGGATCTGCCGCACGAGGTGCTTCAGACCTCGATGAGGGTGCATCAGAAGTTCTTCAGCGTAAGGGACAGTTCAGGCCGGATCACGCATTTCATCGCGGTGGCGGACCGGGAGACGGCGGACGAGGGCGCAACGATCATGGCTGGGAACCAAAAGGTGCTTCGAGCTCGCCTTGCGGATGCCAAGTTCTTCTGGGAAAACGATCTGCGCGTGGCAAGGGATGGCATGAAGGCGTGGACCGACATGCTCGGCAAGGTCACGTTCCATAACAGGCTTGGAAGCCAGGCGGAGCGAATCGACCGAATTTCTGAATTGGCGAAGGAGATTGCCTCGGCACTGGGAGCCGATCCTGATCGGGCGGTCGAGGCGGCGCGGGTCGCTAAGGCCGACCTGTCGTCCGAGATGGTCTACGAGTTCGCCGAACTCCAGGGGATCATGGGCGAACACTACGCTCGTGCCGCGGGCAACTCCGACGATGTCGCACGCGTTGCACGAGAGCACTACCAGCCACTTGGCCCGTCCGACGATGTGCCGAACGGGCCTCTGTCGATCGCGGTCGCGCTTGCGGACAAGATTGACACGCTGGCGGGGTTCTGGGCGATAGATGAGAAGCCGACCGGCTCGAAGGATCCGTTTGCGCTCAGGCGTGCGGCGCTCGGGGCCATAAGGCTGATTCTCGAGAACGACCTCCGTCTTTCCCTGCTCGAGATTGCGGTGGAGCCAGGCCGGCGGGTCGGCAAGGACGCATTGGAGCATGGTTCCTATGACGCTGTGGGCAAGGCTGCAAAGCAAATGGTCTTTGAAGAGGACTATCTTCAAGGCCCGAATGGTCCGCTACCGCGCGGGATCCTTGAGTTCCTTCATGATCGCATGAAGGTCTTTCTGCGCGGCAAGGGCCTTCGCCATGATGTCATCGACGCCTGTCTTGCGATGCCGGGCTCGGATGACCTGACGCTGCTTGTGAAGCGTTCGACTGCCCTCTCTGCGTTTCTGGACACCGAAGATGGCGAAAATCTCACGCAGGGTTTCAAGCGTGCGCACAACATCCTGAAGCAGGCCGAGAATAAGGACGGTGTCGAATACGCACTCGACCCGGACCCGAAGCTGGCGGAGACAGACGAAGAGCGTGCACTGTTTGATGCGTTGGAAAGTGCGGAGGCCGCGATCCGTCCTGCAATGCAAGCCGAAGACTTCGAGGCCGTCATGTCCGCGATGGCCAATCTCAGAGATCCGATTGACGAGTTCTTCGACGCGGTGCAGGTGAACGCTGCGGACGAAAGCCTGAGGCGAAACCGTCTCAACCTACTGCATCGCATCAGCGAAACATGCCTTGCCGTGGCGGACCTGAACAGAATCGAGGGGTAGGATTCCTGCCAGGACACGCGTTCAGACGGCAAGTGCCCGTATGACACCGCTTAAGGTGACCGTGCTTTCGATTTCTTGCAGGCACTGGAGCTGCGTTTCGTTGGTTGGAGGCGCCGCCGTCTTTCGCGTCTCGAATCCCGGGAGGAATGCCGTGCCTGGATGTTCGGTACCTCACGCGAAAGACGTCCAACCTTTGGTCGCATCGATTCTTGAACGTTGAGGTTTACTGCGTATGCTGCGGAGCAAAGGAATCGCCGCAGTGCAGAAACGCGTTGAATTGGAAGATTTTGTTGCCGTGGACGCGACAGCCCCGGTCGCGACCGAGACGCATGGCGAGCGGGCGAAGTGCCTGCAACGGCTCATTCGGTTGGACTTGCCGGTTCCCGCATCGATGGCGCTGTCCTTTGCAACGGTGCGGTCTCTGGCGTCCGGCGGCACCGTAGACGCGGCAAAGGTGCTGGCGCATTTCGGCGAAGCCCCGCTTGTTTCGGTGCGCCCGTCCTCCGGCAATCCGGAGTGGGGCGGTCCCGAGGCGATCCTGAATATCGGCATGAATGACGCCCGCCATGCGGAATATGCCAGCCTCCTCGGACCGGAGGCGGCCGACCGCCTCTACAGCCGCTTCGTGCAGACCTACTCTGTGCAGGTCGCACATCTTGATCCGGATGCATTCGAGTCCGCCAGGGAAGCGGACGCCCACGCGCTGAGATCCATGCTCGACGCCTATGAGGCCGAGATGGACGAGCCCTTTCCGCAGGATCCAGAGCGGCAGCTCACGGATGTTCTCAAGTTCATGGCCCGGGCATGGGAAGGCACTTCGGCCCGGCTTTTGCGCCAGGCGCGTGGCGCGCCGCCCGATGCGGGACTCGGACTTGTCGTGCAAGCCATGGCTGCGGGCCTCGGGCCGCCGGAATCAGGTTCCGGTGCAATTCAGTTCGTGTCCGGTGATACCGGCGAGGCGCAAATCATCGGACGATACCTGAGCCAGAGCCAGGGCCGCGATGCGTTGCGGAGCAAGGACGCGATCAGTCTTGCGCGCAATTCAAGTGGAGAATCTCTGGAAGATCTCTGTCCGGAAGCGTTCGCCGAATTGGTCGGCTTTGGAGCAGTCTGTCGTGAAGGGCTGCACGAGGAAATGCAGATCGAATTCGCTTTGGTTGGAGGAGAGTTGAGCGTTCTTGATGCACTCCGCGTCCAACGCCAGCCGCAGGCGGAGGTCCGCATTGCCGTCACGCTCGCGAACGACGAGGTGATTTCGAAGGACGAGGCTGTATCGAGGATTGATCCCGGGCTTCTCCCGCAACTGATGCATCGCCAAGTTGATCCTTCTGCGCAAAGGGACGTGCTGGCCACGGGCGTAGCTGCAAGTCCGGGCGCGGCAACGGGCATGCTCGTATTCACGTCGGCGGCAGCGCAGGCGGCCCACGCAAGGGGCGAGCCCGCGATTCTCGTGCGGCGCGAAACCTCTCCTGAGGACATTCGCGGAATGCACGCGGCAGTCGGCGTACTGACCGAAAGGGGTGGCATGACAAGTCACGCCGCGATGGTCGCAAGAGGCCTTGGCCTTCCAGGCGTTGTCGGGGCTTCGGGAATCGTCCTCAACCGTCGGGACAGGAGTCTGACTGCCGAGGACGGGCGTGTCTTCAAGGCGGGAGATTGCGTGACCATAGACGGAACCTCGGGAACTGCCTTGGCCGGCGAGGTGCCGTTGCTTGAACCTTCCCAGGGCGATGCATTCCGAACGCTTTTGGACTGGGCGGATGAGGCAAGGGACATTCGAGTCAGGGCGAATGCAGACACCTATTCCGAGGCCAAGGTAGCCCTTGCGTTCGAAGCAGAGGGTATCGGGCTTTGCCGAACTGAGCACATGTTCTTTGAAGAGGATCGTCTTACGCTGATGCGCGAGATGATCTTTGCGGAGAACGCGGAGGGGCGGGCCGCCTCGCTCGAGCGTCTCGTGTCATTGCAGGTTGAGGATTTCACGCATCTCTTCGACCTGTTGGAATGCAAGCCTGTCTGCATCCGGCTGTTTGACCCGCCGCTTCATGAATTCCTGCCGAAGAGCCGCGACGGGTTGCGCGATCTGGCGGACGCGATGAACCTTCCACTGTCCAAGGTGACACGACATGTCGAGGCGCTCGAGGAATTCAACCCGATGCTCGGGTTGAGGGGCGTGCGTCTCGGTGTCACGATTCCCGAGATTTACGAGGCGCAGGCCGAAGCCATTTTCCTTGCGACGATCCACGCGAGCAGGCCCGAGCGTCCGGTCGTGCCCGAGATCATGATCCCGCTGGTTTCTGCTAGCCGCGAGGTAGAACTGGTGCGCAGCCGGATCGAGGCGGTGGCAGCCGCGGTGCGGACAAGAATGGGCGTTCAGTTCGACTACAAGCTGGGTGTCATGGTCGAAACGCCGCGGGCCGCTCTCCGAGCCGATGAAATCGCGCCACAAGTCGCGTTCCTGAGTTTCGGCACCAATGACCTGACGCAGATGACTTATGGTCTTTCCCGGGACGACGCGGGCCGGTTCATGGCGGACTACGTGCGCCTTGGGGTGTTTCCAGAAGATCCCTTTCATCGGCTGGACATGGACGGCGTTGGGGAGCTCCTGTCATTGGGGGCGGAACGTGCAAGGGGCTCCAATCCCGACCTGGTCCTTTCGATCTGTGGCGAGCATGGCGGAGATCAAGACTCGATCGCCTTTTGCCGGTCAGCGGGATTCGACTACGTGAGCTGCTCGCCCTTCCGTGTTCCCGTGGCACGGCTTGCAGCCGCGCAGATCGCGATTTCCGAGCGGACTTCGCGGCAATGATCTCACGATCCAGATCTTGAGACCGCGCGTTTGCAGCGCTTGACACTCGACCTGGATCTCAGACGCGCGTGGCCTTGCATGCGGCAGGCGCCTGGGTGCAGGCTGATGTTGCAGGCGCCGCCGCCCTGTGGCGACATGCCACCTGTGCCCTGCGGCGCCGTGCCGCTTGACATGAGGCTCATACCAGAAGGGAACTCCCATGATCGGACAGCTCAACCATGTCGCAATCGCGGTACCTGATCTCGACGCCGCAGCGCGGCAGTACAGGGACGTGCTTGGTGTGGATGTCGGCGCGCCGCAGGACGAGCCGGAACACGGTGTCACGGTCGTGTTCATCACACTGCCAAATACCAGGATAGAACTTCTCTACCCATTGGGGGATGACTCGCCCATCGCGAGCTTCCTTGAAAGGAATCCGTCCGGCGGCATCCATCACTTGTGCTACGAGGTCGAAGACATCCAGGTCGCGGCCGATGCAATGAGGTCTGCAGGAGCACGCGTTCTGGGCGACGGGGAGCCGAAGATCGGGGCACACGGCAAGCCAGTGCTGTTTCTTCACCCCAAGGACTTCAACGGTACCTTGATCGAGTTGGAAGAAGCTTGATGAGTGTCCTTTCGGCCATGGTTCTGCTTGCGGTCGTCTGGTTCATGGTCCTGTTTGTCGTGCTGCCAATTCGCCTGAAGACGCAGGGCGACGTGGGCGAGCGTCTCAAGGGCACGCATGCCGGCTCTCCGGCATCGTCATTCTCCATGCGTCGCAAACTGAAGATCACCACGCTATGGGCGGTGCTGATCTGGGCCCTGATTGCCTCCGTCATACTGTGGGGAGGAATCACGGTCAGGGACATCGATATTTTTGACCGGATGGGACCTGCCGAAAATTCCGGGTAGCTTTGGCGCCTCTACCATTCCGGGCCTGACCTTCGTCCGCATTGTTCACCTCTGCTTCGAATGGAAACGGGCGTGGAAAGCACATGGCTTCCCGCGTTCAGGTGGAGGTGAGTTCGTGGTAGATGTGCGTGAAGGTCGCGGCACCCAGAACCGGGATTAGGAGATTGAACAGCGGTACCGTCAGCAGCATGGCCATCAGCGCTCCCGTGATCCAGATCACAGGGAGATGCTGACGGAACAAGCGCCCGGCATCCCTCCGTCCCAAGCGCCGTACGGCAATCACCCGGAAGTACTCGCGCCCGAGCAGGAAGCCGTTCAGCCCGAAAAAGACAAACGGTGAAAGCGGCGTGAAATACAGTACGAGCGCCACGAGATTGGCGACGAGCACGATGCCCAGAAAGCCGATCGATTCCCGCAGGCCGTCCATCAATCCGATGCGCGGAGCGGGGGAGAGCATGGGGTAGTGCCTGGCTTCGACCGCGTCGGCCACATCGTCCAGGAAAATGCCGGTGAATGCGGCGGCGACGGGTAGCATCAAGAATGTCGAGAGCACCGCCATCACAAGGAATGACCCCAGGGAAACGAATTGGCGGGGAACGGAAATCTCGCCCAGCCAGGGCAACGCGATCACATCTGGAAGAATCCAGAGCAGGACATACAGGACTGCGACATAGAGCGCGGACAGAAACAGGATCGTCAGCAGAAGACCCTTCGCAAGCACCGTGCGAAACTGGGGGTCCCGAATCTGGCCAAGGGCAGCCAGAAATGCCCTTGGGATCAGGATGACACCCATTCGGTGATCGCATCGAGATCGGGACGCGGGCGGTCCGGCGGTGCACTTGTCTCGCTGCCGACATGAATGATGCCGGCAATCCACTCGCTGGGTCCGAGGCCAAGATGCCGTTCCCGCCAGTCGCGATCATGGCAGGCCCAGCCGGTAAGCCAATTGGCTCCCCACCCGGCAGCGAGACAGGCATTCAGGAGCTGCATGCAGACGGCGCCGGCAGACAGGGTCTGCTCGATTTCAGGGATCTTTTCGGATGGTTTTGGGCATGCCACCACGGCCACTGCGAGGAGCGAGCGTGAATACTCGTCCACCGACTTGGCGATCTTTTCTGGCTCGATTCCAAGCTCTTCTCCCCTGGCGGGCAGCGTCGAGGCGAGTCGCTCGAGCGCCTCTTTCTCCAGGACAACGAAGCGCCACGGCTCCAGCTTGCCATGATCAGGAGATCGGGCGGCGACGGTGAGCAGTTTTCGCAGCGCGTCGCGGTCAGGCGCCGGAGCCGAAAGCGTCTTGGCAGGACGCGACCGACGCGTCTCGAGAAATTTCAGCACTTCAGGGCGGGATGCGAACATGGGTTCTCCTCGGATGTCTGCGTCGTCAGGTCTGGCCGGATCGGACCGTCGGAATTCAGGCCCGCCTACGCCGAATGCAGGAAATGCAACACATCGCCCTCCCTGACAACATAGTTCCTGCCTTCGGCGCGAAGCATTCCTGCATCGCGTGCGCCACTCTGTCCTCCAAGTTCAACGTAGTCCGCGAAGCCAACCGTCTCGGCCCGGATGAATCCTTTCTTGAAGTCGCTGTGGACGACTCCCGCCGCCTGATGGGCACACGCGCCTTTCCGCACGGTCCAGGCGCGTGCCTCCTTGTGGTTGGCCGTGAAGAAGGTCTGCAGATCCAGAAGCTCGTAGCCCGCATGCACCAAGCGGTCCAGGCCTGGCTCCTCAAGGCGCATTTCCGCGAGGAACATCGCTGCCTCTTCAGGCTCAAGCTGGCTGAGGTCTTCTTCGATCTTGGCTGAAATCACGACCGACGCCGCATGCTGGCCCGCTGCCATTCGCTCCACGGCGGCGGAGAATTCGTTGCCGGTTGCAGCCTCGTTCTCAGACACGTTGCAAACATATAGCACGGGCTTTGCGGTCAGCAGCTGCAGCATTTTCCACGCGTTCGCCCTGTCGTCCGGGATCTCGACCGTTCGTGCCGGCTGGCCGGATTCGAGAGCCTCCCTGGCCGCCGTCAGGAGACCTTCCTGCGTAATGGCCTCCTTGTCTCCGCCTCTCACCTTGCGGGCAATGTTCTGCAGGCGCCTTTCGACTGATTCGAGATCGGCGAGCATGAGTTCCGTGTCTACCGTCCCTGCGTCCGCCAAGGGGTCGATGCGACCCTCGACATGGGTCACGTCGGTGTCGTCAAAGCAGCGCAGCACGTGCGCGATTGCATCGACCTCCCGGATACTGGCCAGAAACTGGTTGCCGAGACCTTCGCCCCGTGATGCGCCTTTCACGAGGCCGGCGATGTCAACGAAGGTCATCCGTGCCGGAACCACGCCCTGGCTTCCCGCGATTTCCGCCAATCTGGGAAGGCGATCATCCGGCACGGCGACTTCCCCGACATTGGGCTCAATCGTGCAGAACGGGAAATTCGCGGCCTGCGCCGCAGCGGTTCTGGTGAGAGCGTTGAAGAGGGTGGACTTGCCCACGTTCGGCAATCCAACAATCCCGGTCCTGAAGCCCACGATGCATTCCCCTCGCGTGTCGCCACGGGGCAATATCGGGCACCTGCATTCCGCGCAAGATGTGCTATGGTGGACCCAAATCAAGGGAGGATGCATGATGCAAGTTACACCGTACCTGTTTTTCAATGATGGTCTCTGCCGGGAGGCAATGACGACATACGCGGACATCTTGGGTGGCGAGTTGGGCATGGTTGTTGCGGCGGCCGACATGCCGCCCGAATTTCCCATTGACGAGGACAAGAAGAGTTGGCTGGCCCATTGCGAAGTGAACTTTCCCGAGGGCAAGCTGATGGGATCGGATTCCCTCATGGGACCATCGGAGCCGATGGCCGGAGCGAACGTGATGGTGAACTTTGAAACGAGGGATGCTGCGGAAGGCGCCTTCAATCGGCTTGCGCCGGGTGGGGAGACCACCATGCCCTTCGCCCCAACCTTCTGGAGCGCGGGTTTCGGCATGTTGACCGACAGATACGGCGTGTGCTGGATGATCGGCTGCGACGAAGCGCCCTGAGGCGTTGATCTTCCCTGGCCGATTGTGCACAGAGATCGGGACCAAGGGAGGTATTTCATGACCCGGATTGATGCCCGTTTCGCGGCCCTGAGGGCGGAGGGCCGAAAGGCCTTCGTCGCCTACGTGATGGCAGGGGACCCCGACTATGACTCCTCGCTTGAGATACTGAAGGGTCTGCCCGGCGCTGGAGTCGACGTGATTGAGCTGGGCTTGCCGTTTACCGATCCGATGGCGGACGGGCCGGTGATTCAACTCGCGGGACAGCGCGCCCTGGCTGCAGGGCAAACGCTCAAGAAGACACTGGCCTTGGTGCAGGCGTTCCGCGAGGATGACGACGAGGCGCCGATCGTGCTGATGGGGTACTACAACCCGATCCTGAACCATGGTGTCGAGACCTTTCTGCGTGATGCAAAGGCTGCCGGCGTGGATGGCCTGATCATTGTCGACCTGCCTCCCGAAGAGGACGACGAGCTCTGCATCCCGGCGCAGGAGGCAGGGCTGAACTTCATCCGGCTTGCCACGCCGACCACCGACGAGAGGCGCTTGCCAAAGGTCATGCAGAACACGTCCGGGTTCGTTTACTATGTCTCGATCACCGGAATCACCGGCGCGGCTGACGCGGTTGCCGGTGACGTCGGGCCCGAGGTGGACAGGATAAGGGCCGCGACGGAACTGCCTGTCGTGGTTGGGTTCGGGATCAAGACTCCGGAGGCCGGCCGCGAAATCGCCAGGGTCGCGGACGGTGCCGTCGTGGGATCCGCAATCGTCGATCTCGTCGGAAAGGGGAAACCGCCTGCTGAGGTGCTCGAGTTCATTAGCAAGCTTGCTGACGGCGCCCATTCGGCGTGAAGCGTGCGGCGTATTCACGCCATCCGAGACTGCCCCGAGACAATGCACGAAATTGACGTTCAGGGCGTTTCGGGCCGGAGGCCCGCTGCGCCTCAGAGGCGTGAGCCCGCGATGACCCAGAGGGATGCCGGATAGCTCCAAGGCAGCGAGAGGCCCTTGGAGACAAGGAAGCGCCCCGAGAGCGCCAGGGGCCCGCTCTTCAGCGCCATTTTGCCGCGTGAGAGCCGTACCGCGTCGTCGCGGTTGGCAAGCTCGACTCGATAGGACGCATTCGGGTCGAGGTCCGTGAGGCGGATCGGGCGCGGCAGGATCTGGGCCGAAGTCGCTGACTTGCCGACAAAGGCAACGAAGCGGGAGCGGTTTGCCGATATGTGCATCTCTGCAATGACCGCCGGATCCGCGCTGTCTAGGCGCAGGATGTCTGCCTGCATCATCCAGTCGCGATTGGCCTTCCACCATGCTATGACCTTTGCGAGAGCTTCCGCTTCGCCTTCGGTCAATTCGCGTGGATCCATCTCGATGCCCATGTGACGGCTCGCGGCAATCCAGGCCCGGAACCGGATGTCCAGGCTCCGTCCGCTCGTGTGGCTGACACGAGGCCCGACATGGCTGCCGGTCACGGCAGCCGGGAGGAAGAGCGCAGCGTTGTGCTGCATGGCAAGGCGCTCCAGGGCATCATTCGAATCCGAAAGCCAAGCCCGTTGGGTGTGCGAGAGGATGCCCAAGTCAAGTCGTCCGCCGCCCGAGGCGCAGGTCTCGATCTCGACGTCGGGAAATGCCTCGCGAAGACAGCCCATCAAGACATGCGTTCCCTCGGCCTGTGCATGATCGGGGACCGGGAGGACGCGATTGTGGTCCCACTTGATGTAGTCGATGTCGTGGGCGCGGAGGATTGCGGAGATTTTTGCGAACGCGTGCTCGCGTACCGCCACGTTCGACATGTCGAGCGCCATTTGCTGGCGCCCGAGAATCTGGTCGCTTGGTCCGAATGCCCAGTCCGGATGCTTCCGATAGACGCCGCTGTCGGGATTGATCATTTCTGGTTCGAACCAGATGCCGAACGTCATGCCGAGGTTGTGAACGTGTTCGATGAGAGGATCCAGGCCATCCGGGAACTTGCGTCGGTCGACATCCCAATCAGGAATCGAGCTGGTGTCGTCATTGCGCGCGTCGAACCAACCGTCATCGAGCACGAAACGTTCTGCGCCAAGACGAGCGGCGTGACCCGCTATGTCCTTGAGCACTTCGGGCTCGTGGTCGAAATAGACGGCCTCCCAGCAATTGTAGTGCAAGGGACGTGGGCGCTCCGGCCTTGGCCAGGTTACGACGTGGTCTCGGACGTGGCGCTGGAATGACACCGCACATCCGTTCAGTCCGGTCCGGGAATAGGCGAGATAGAGGGGTGCCGTTGCAAACTTCAGGCCAGGCCTCGAATCTACTCCAGTAGCGTGTCCGAACTGAACCTGCCGCCGCCCGTCCGGGAGTTCCTCGGCCACCATGCGGTGGCCACCAGACCAGCCGTAATGAAACGCCCATGCCTCGCCTTGGGTGTTTGTTGTGCCACGTGCGGGCACGAACAGCCCCGGAAAGTGCTCGTGGCCGGATCGTCCCGTGCGGTTCTCGCGGAGGCGGATGCCGGGGTTCCATGGCGTGCGGGTCAATTGGAATTCGCCGCACCAACGGCCTGAGACGTCGATCATTTCATTCGAATGCTGTGCGGCCGGCATGACTGGAGCCGCCAGCCAAAGCACGCGGATCGGTTTGTCCGACGTGATCGTGGCGGACGCCGTGATGACACGGGTCTCGGAGTCCATGGCGAGACTTGCGAAGTAGGTGATTCCGTTCGTCTCGTCGCGGTAGGTCATTCCTAATCTGCGGTCGTCGGCGTCGGCAGAAGCCAGTAGCAAGGTTCCATGGATCGGCGTGCCGTCGATGGCATGCGCAATCAGGCCGGGCTGCCCAGGAAACGTGCGGGCCGTTTCCGGGCAGATCGAGAGATCGGGATTTTCGTCCAGCATGCCGCCCGTGACGTCGAGACCGTTCGCGTCAACGAGTGCATCCAGGTCTTCTGATGCGGGCAGGTCGGCGCCCCAGTAGACGACTTCAGGCAGGTGATTCCCGCGTGCGGCCAGGACCACGGTTTGGTGGCCGTCGTCAAGTCTCCATGCGTGCATTACTTGACGGCGCCAAGCGTGAGACCGGCAATGAAGTGCCTTTGCATCAGGAAGAACATCAGGACCGGCGGCAGCGCCGCGACGATCGAGCCCGCGCTCATCAGGTGATAGGCGGCGCGGAACTGGGCATTGAAGGACGTGATGCCGGCGGTGACAGGCTGGCTTTCCGGTCCTTGCGTCAGCACGACCGCCCAGAAATAGTCGTTCCAGATGAAGGTGAAGATCAGCACCGAAAGAGCGGCCAGAGCCGGCTTCATCAGCGGCAGGACGACGAACCAGAATATGCGCCATTCCGCAACGCCCTCGACCCGGGCCGCCTCGATCAGCGGAAAGGGCAGTGCGCGGATGAAGTTGCGCATGAACAGGGTGCAGAATCCCGTCTGGAACGCGATATGAAAGAGGACGAGGCCCGTCTTGGTGTTGTAGAGGCCCATGTCCAGCGTAAGGTCCCGAACCGGAACCATGAGAATCTGGAACGGCACGAAATTGCCCGCGACGAACATGAAGAAGATCCAGAGATTGGCGCGGAACTTGTAGATGCCAAGGGCGAATCCCGTCATCGACGACAGTGCGACCGCCCCGATCACCGTTGGCACCGTGATGAAGACGGAGTTCAAGAGATAGCGCGGCATGTCGCTTTCAAGGAAGACCTTGCCATAGTTGGTCAGGCCCTCGAAGGTGGAGGGAACTCCCCAGTAGTTTCCGGTCGTGAAATCGGCATCCGGCTTGACCGAGAAGACCGCGACCGCGAGCAATGGCGCCAGCCACATCAGGAGCGCGATCGGCAGAAGCGTCTTGTAGGCAACTTGCGTGGTCCGGGCGGTGGATTCGATCGGTCTCGGAAACATGTCAGCGCGCTCCCTTCTCTTCCTTCCACATCGACCAGAGGAAGTAGGCGATGAAGCAGAGCATGATCAGGAAGAGAACCACGGCGATGGCTGCGCCGTATCCCATCCTGAAGCCATATTCCGAAAGCGCCACCTCGAACATGTAGAAGGCGAGAACGCGCGATGATCCGAAGGGCCCGCCCTGGGTCATGATCGAGATCAGGTCGAACGAGCGAAGCGCACCGATGATTGTCACAACGAAGGCGATGAAGGTCGCGGGTTTCAGTTGGGGGATGATCACGTGCCAGAGCATCTTCCAACCCTTGGCTCCGTCGAGACGGCCCGCCTCGACCTGTTCGGGATCCACCGCATTCAGGCCCGTGAGATAGAGGATCATGCAATAGGCGGTCTGAGGCCACAGGCCGGCGGCGATGATCCCGTAGGTCACGAATCGCTCGTCGCCGAGAACGTTGATCGGCCCGAGGCCGACCCAGCCGATGATCGTGTTCAGGAGTCCAAAGGTTGGATCGTAAAACCAGGTGAAGACCAGCCCGACGACCACTTGGCTGATGACGAAGGGAAAGAAGAAGAGCGACTTGTAAAGCCTGATGCCCCAGACGTTCTGGTTGAGAAAGAGAGCGATCATCAGCCCCACAGGAATTGCAAGGAGGTAGAGAAACAGCCAGATCACGTTGTTCTTGAGCGAGACGAAGAAGGCGTCCCGGTCGACGAATTCCCAGTATAGGTCTTGGTAGTTCTGCAATCCGATGTATTCGGCCTCTCCGAGCCCGTCCCAATCGTAGAGCGAGACGTTGAAGGACTGGAAGATCGGGGAAATGACGTAGAAGATGAAGAAGAGAACGCCGGGTGCAAGGAAGAGCCACGGCGTGACCGCGATCTGGTTCCGGTGAAACCATGAGCCGCCGCCATTGACCGCGCGGACATCTTGAAGGCTGGACTCGCTCATTGCCTCGCTCCCACAGGAAACCCGTCCTGGAAACAGCACTCAAAAAATCTGGAATCGAATTGTCGTTGTCAAGGGGCACCCCGCGAGGGGTGCCCGCACAAGTCTGAATTACTTGTAGATCCGCTTGCGCGCACGCTCGAGCTTGCCAAGAATGCGATCCAGGTTGTCAGGCTTGACCATGAACTCCTGGAAGCCTTCCATCGAGACCTTGGCCATTTCGGCCGGCGCATCGCGGTCCCAGAACTGGGCGACGCCGCCGGGGCTGTTCGATGACAGCATGGCAAAGCCTTCGTTCAGGAACTTGTCGTCGTCGACCGACGACATTGCGTTGACCGGAAGCTGACCCAGGTTGTTGCCGTTGTTGATCTCGGTCTGTTCGTCAGCCGAGACGACAAAACGCAGGAACTCGCGTCCTGCCTCCTTGTTCGCGGCATTCGCCGGAATGTGGAAGGTGTCGGTCGGCGCGTCCTCGGAAAGAGCGACTCCCGGGGTGATGACCGGAAACTGGTAGAAGTCCAGTTGATCATCGGTGAGGCCGGCATCACGCAGCGGAGCCACGGCAAAGTTGCCCATCAGGTAGTGCACCGCGTCTCCGTTGACCATGAACGGAAGCGCTTCCTGCCAGCTGTAGGTCTGGTGGTTGTCGATGAATCCGCCCATGTCGATCAGTTCACGCCAGTTGGCGAAGGTCTGCCTGACACGGTCGTCTTCCCAGCTGACCTCGCCGCCAGCGAGCTGCATGTGAAAGTCGAATCCGTTGGTGCGCATGTTCAGGTAGTCGAACCAGCCGCCGGCGGTCCAAAGGAACTTGGTGCCTATGGTGTAGCACTTGCGGCCCGAGGCGAGGATGGCCTCGCAGTTCGCCTTGAACTCGTCCCAGTTGGACGGTTCGTTCAGGCCGAGTTCCTCGTAGATGTCCTTCCGGTAATAGACGCCCCACTGGTAGTAGGAATACGGTACGCCCCACTGTTTGCCGTCGATGGTCATTGCGCCCTTCGTCGAGGCGAGGTTCTCGGCGATTTCCGGCTCGTCCCAGAGATCCGAGACGTCCTCGAACAGGCCCGCCTCCACGTAGGGGCGCATCCGGTTCGCTGCATACCAGGTTGCCACGTCTGGCGGGTTGGCGGTCAGGAAGTTCCTGATCTGGGTCTTGTATTCCTCTCGATCGATCACCGTGGTCTCGATGTTGAGGTCCGGATGATTCGCCTGGAATCGGGCGATCACGGCTTCCATGGTTGCGCGCGGCGCAGGGTTCGAAGTGTCAAGGAAGATCTTCAGGTCTCCTGACAGCGACTGGCCGCTGGCAGATGTCCCGCCGACCGTCATGGCCGCAAGGCCAAGCGCCGCGATTGACGCCTTTAGGATGGAACGCATGCTTTTTCTCCCAGTTTGTCCCATGTTTTGGTTCCACATATTGAAACCTAGTTTTGCATATTGAAATCATAACACGAGTCAGGTTACCCTTGTCAACATGGCATTGCGATTTCCTTGCATGCCGGGCGGAGGATGGATTCGAGTGTTGGGGCGAAACGGCACCGTAGGCAAGGCGATCGAAGTGCTTGACCAGGTGGCTGACCACGGTCGCCCGGTCCGGTTTTCCGAACTGTTGGAAGAGTCGCGGTTTCCAAAGGCGACGCTGTACAGGTTCCTCCAATCGCTGACAGGTCAAGGCATGCTGGCCTATGATGCCGAGCGGCAGACCTATATGCCGGGCCTGAGGCTGGTGCGGCTCGCCCATGCGGCGTGGCAGCATTCGTCGCTGGCTCCGATCGCACGACCCCATGTCGATGCCTTGGCTGAAATGGTGCGGGAGGCGGTCCACTTGGCGCAGATCGATCACGGGCATGTCATCTTCGTCGACAAGCGCAAGAAGACGAACATGTTCGATACGTTGGCGCAGACGGGACTGGTCGCGCCCAGCTATTGCACCGGTGTCGGAAAGGCCATCCTGGCATTCCTGCCCGAGGAAACCCGCAGCGAGGCTTTGAAGATGCAGGCCTTCGTGCCCTACACTCCACACACGCACAGGTCTCCAAGGAGTCTGTGGCCCGAGCTTGACCAGATACGGGACGAGGGCATAGCATTTGACCGGGAAGAGCATGAACAGGGCATCATCTCGGTGGCCGCGCCCATCATCCCCGACCAGAAGCGGGTCGTCGGAGCGATTTCGATTGCGACCTCGACCTCCCGGCGGTCGCTGGACGAGTTGAAGTCGTTAAGTCCCACCCTGCGCGAGACGGCGTCGCGAATCGCGGCCGAAGTTCAGCCCTGGCAATTCCCCAACTAGAAGGAGCACCAAATGTCCGGCGTTTCCCTGTCCAAGGTGATAAAGCGATACGACGAAGTTCAGGTCATTCACGGCGTCGACCTGAACATCGAGGACGGCGAGTTCTGTGTCTTTGTAGGCCCATCAGGCTGCGGCAAGTCCACGCTGCTGCGAATGGTCGCGGGTCTCGAGGAAACCACGGAGGGCACGATCAGGATCGGTTCGCGGGACGTGACGCGAATGGATCCGGCCGAGCGCGGCGTCGCGATGGTGTTCCAGACATATGCCCTCTATCCGCACATGACGGTCGAGCAGAACATGGGTTTCGGCCTGAAGATGAACGGGCACCCGGCGGCCGAGATCAAGGACAAGGTCTCCACGGCCAGCCAGATCCTGCGGTTGGACGAGTACCTGAAACGCAAGCCGGCGGCTCTTTCTGGGGGCCAGCGCCAGCGCGTTGCAATCGGGCGCGCCATCGTGCGCGGCCCCGAGGTTTTTCTGTTCGACGAGCCCCTCTCGAACCTCGACGCCGAATTGAGGGTCGAGATGCGGGTCGAGATCGCGCGGCTTCACAAGGAGATCGGCGCGACGATGATCTACGTGACCCACGATCAGGTCGAGGCCATGACCATGGCGGACAAGATCGTGGTGCTGCGGGACGGCATCGTCGAGCAGGTCGGCGCCCCCTTGGAGCTTTACCGCGATCCGGACAACCGCTTTGTAGCCGGATTCATCGGATCACCCTCGATGAACTTTCTCGGCGGAAACGCCGAATCCGGCGGGGTCGCGGTGCCGGGCCTGAAGCAGACCCTTGCGACCGACGTTGCCCTGCCACAGGCGGGGGAGGCCGTGACTGTCGGCCTCAGGCCTGAACATGTCGAGATCGATCTCGACGGCGACACCCACCAGGTCGAGCTTACCGAGGCTCTAGGCGGCGTGTCCTACGCCTACCTGACCTGCGACTCTGGCGAGAAGATGATCATCGAGGAGCGTGGCGACACCCGAAGCAGCCCGGGCGATCGGGTCGGCCTTCGGTTCGAACAGAGACGGGTGTATTTCTTCGAAAAGGACGGTGCCCGTTTGCGATAGCGCGGACATGTTCTCACGGTTCGCATTCGCTGAAGCCCAAGTCCACGGTCCGGAGTGCTGCGGCGACATTGCGCGCCTTGAGCTCGTTCGGCATCGAATGGGCGCGTGAAGCCTTGGCTGCGGACCATGTTGTCCGTTTCAGCCATGAAGTCGCTGCTGCGGGCTCGAATTAGGCGGGTGTCTTCTCGGAGTTGAGGATTTCGATCACCATTGCGGCGGTCCAGGTGAAATTGCTGCCGCCGCAGGGTTCGGCCGTGATTGGATCATAATATTCGGCAAATCCGCCTTTCTCGATCAGTCGGATGCTGTCTGCGTCGATGCGACGCGCCATGGCGTCTTGACCCGCGGCTTTCAGCCCGTCCGATATCATGTAGTTCACGATCAGCCAGACGGGACCGCGCCAGTAGCGAAGGCCGTCATATTCCGGCGCGGCCGGATCGTGGCTGGGCACCAGGAACCGCGCGCTTCCTCCAAGCTTGGCTATGCGTGCGGCCAAGGCTTCGGCACGGGGCTTCGGGATGGCGCAGAAGGCGGCCAGAATCCCGCCGATCGAAGGGCTGTCAATCAGCTTGGCTGCCACGCGGTCATAACACGTGTATTGGCCAAGCCGTTCGTGCCAGAGGCTGTCTATCGCCTTGATGCCCCGTTCAGCGAAGGCACGGGACTCCGCGGCGATTTCGGACTCTCCCAACCGCTCGGCCAGATCGGCCAGGTCGCTGCACGACCGGATCAGGATCGCGTTAAAGTCCGGATCGACCATGCGGAAGGGCGACGCATCGTGCAGCTTCGAGTTGTCCCAGCCGAGGTCGCGGAAGTGCTGGACCAACCAGATATAGCGCTTGTACTGCTCATCCGTCGGTCGATGCGCGGGGTTCGCGTGACTTGTGTCACGGCGCTGAAAGTCGCCGACAGCCTCGGTCGGCACGCGAGCAAGGGCATCGTCCCAGTCGACCGAATTGTCGCGGCCAGATTCCCACGGGTGAATGACTGCCACCAGCCCGGTGTCCTGCGGATCCCGATTGCGGTAAAACCACTTGTGCCAGCCATGAATGCGCTGCAGCAAGGCGCGGGCGCGCCTCTCGGCCATTGCCTTGTCACGTGCACGATCGAAGATGCGCCGTACCGCAAATCCGGTGACAGGCGGCTGGGTAATTCCCGAGGTCGGGACGTTTCGTGCCGTGCCCCAAACATCCGGACCTGGGAAGTAGCCGTCATCGGACTCGTGAAAGATGATGTGCGGGACTTTCCCGTCTTCCCACTGATGGGCGAACAGTGTCTCGATCTCGGTCCATGCACGGGCCTCGTCGAAATGGGCAATGCCCAGTGCGCTCAGGGCAGAGTCCCAGTTCCACTGGAAGGGATAGAGCCCGTGAGTCGGCACGGTATAGTGGCCGCGATCGTTGCGCGCGATTACGGCGCGGGCCTTCTCGATCAGATCCTGTTTCACGGGCAGTTCTCAAGCGACGGCAAGCGTTGTATCGGGATCGAACCAGCGCATCCGGTCGGGCTGCGGAGCAAGGGTCAGTTGATCGCCCGGCTTGACGCTCATGTCGCTGTCAAGCACTGCACGGAACATCGACCCCTGGACCTCGCACGTGATCAGCAGATGCGCACCCAGCGGCTCGACCACCTTCGCCGTCGCGGTCAGGCCCTCGTCGGCGGGGCGCATGTCTTCAGGACGAATCGCGAATTTCAGCGGCTTGCCGCTGCTCGGCCCATCCATGACCTGGCCTGCGACGGACCACTTTCCCTCCCCTGCCGGCGCCGCCGGCAAGAAATTCATCGGCGGGTTGCCGATGAACCCGGCGACGAACTCCGCCGCCGGATTGCGGTAGACCTCGATCGGGGAGGCGGCCTGCACGATTTCGCCCTGATGCATCACGCTGATCCGGTCGGCCATGGACATGGCTTCGACCTGATCGTGGGTGACGTAGATCGCGGTCGTGTTGCTTTCCGCAAGCACGCCCTTGAGTTCGGCACGCATCTCCATCCGCAGGAGCGCGTCAAGATTCGACAGCGGCTCGTCCATCAGGATTACGTCCGGCTCCATCGCCAGGGCACGGGCCACGGCAACGCGCTGTCTCTGTCCGCCCGACAATTCGCCGGAATACCGTTTCAGCAGCTGCTCGATGTGCATCAGTTCCGCGGTGCGTTCGACGCGGCCTTTCACCTCGTCGTTGGGCAGCTTCTTCATCCGAAGGCCAAAGCCAATGTTCTCGAACACTGTCAAGTGTGGAAAGACGGCGTAGTTCTGAAACACCATCGCGATGCCGCGATCCTTGGGTGCCAGATGGTCCACCCGGCGCCCGCCGATCGAGACCTCGCCGACCGTCGCGGTTTCCAGCCCGGCGATGATTCGCAGAAGCGTGGTCTTGCCGCAGCCCGAGGCGCCGAGCAGGACCATGAACTCCTGGTCCTGGATGGTCAGGTTGATGTCATGCAGCGCCTGGTACGACCCGAAACGCTTGGCGACGTTCTTGATCTCGATCTGAGCCATTTTCGTTTCCTTTCAGATGCGCCCCGCCTCAGCGGTTGGCGATGCCCCACATGGCGAAGAGGTACTTGCGCACGGCGAAGATGAAGATCAGCGCCGGCACGACGAGGATGAACCCGCCTGCGAATTTCAGGTGCAGGGGCGAGGTGTCGAGGTTCTGCAGCAGGAACGCCGTCAGAGTCCGGTTCTCGATGGTCAGCACCGCGGCCGCGAAGACCTCGTTCCACGAGATCACGAAGGCAAAGATTGCGGATGCGGTGATCCCAGGCAGGATCAGCGGCAGCACGACCTTGGAAAATGCGGTGAGCCGCGTGCAGCCGAGCGTCCAGGCCGCCTCCTCCAGTTCCAGCGGAATGCCAGAGAAGAGCGCGAAGGTGATGAGCACCGCGAAAGGGATCGCCAGCGTCGTATGCACGAGTGCGAGTCCGAACACGGTATCGTCGAGCCCGGTCTGGATGAACATCACCGCGAGCGGAAGCGCCAGAAGCGGCAGCGGAAAGGCCCGGGTCAGCAGGATCAGGAGCCGGAACAGTTCCTTGCCGTAGAAGTCGAACCGCGAGAGGGCATAGCCCGCCGGCGCCCCGATCACGATGGACATGATCATGGTCAGCCCTGCCACGAGGATCGAGTTCTTCAGAGCCGTCAGCATCCCCGCGAAATTGGCAAAGAAGGTCAGGCTGCCGAGGTCGAACTCGGGAATGAATGGCTTGGGGAAGCTGTTCACCGTTTCAGGGGCGCTGAGCGTGTTGATCAGCAGAAAATACAGCGGAACGATGACCCATGCGCAGAGCAGGACAACTGCGCTGCCATATACCCAGCGGCCCGCTCGCCGCGTGTCTGTCGTGACTGCATCGGTGGTGACGGCGGTCATATCGTGGCTCCTTTAGGCACGCGCAGAACGCGCAGGATGATCAGGGTAAAGGCGATGGAGATGGCCAGGATGATCAGTGCCAGCGCCGCCGCCGCCCCGCTGTTCAGGAGGTCGAACTGGTAGGCGTAGGTCTCGCCCATGAGGACGGGGAAGAGCGTGCCGCCTAGGGCCGCGACCACCGCGAAGATCTCGAAGGCCAGGATGACCCGCAAAACAAGCGCAGTCTGCAGGCTGGGGCGCAGGAGCGGCAAGGTGATGCGCAGGAACCGTTTCCAGGGCGATGCGCCGAAGACCTCGGCCGCTTCGTAGTACTCCTTGGGGATCAGCCCGATGCCCGCCACCAGGATCACCAGCATGATCGCGGTCGCGCGCCAGATTTCGGCCAGCATGATCGCCAGGAACACGATGCCGGGGTTCTGGAAAGTGAGCAGGTTCACCGGCTTGTCGACGAGCCCGAGACCGTTCATCATCGAGTTCAGGAACCCGGATTGATCGAAGATGGCCAGCCAGATGATGCCCGCGGCAAGGTCCGAGATGCCAAGCGGGATGGTCCAGACGTACAGCACGAGGTCGCGGCCCTTCTTCATCTTGTTGACCATGGTGGCCATCAACAACGCGAGCGCCAGTTGGATCGGTACCACCGCAGCCGCCAAGAGAAGCGTGTTGCGCATCGTGATCGGGAACTTCCAGTAGCCTGTCACCTCGCGGAAGTTGTCGAGCGTGAAGCCGGCCCCTGTGCTGAATGCTTGCTTCGAGACCAACAGGAACGGGTAGAGGAAGAACAGGCACAGAAACAGTGTCACCGGAAGGATCAGGACATAGGGCAGCAACCGGGCGTTCATCGGACCGCTCCTTTCTTGGCGCAGGAATGCGCCGTTGTCAGATTGTCTTCGGAGGGTGTGCCCGGACCCAATTCGCAGGTCCGGGCTCCGGGAGGAAGGTCCAACCGGGCTTATTCGACCGGGCAGGCCCCGTCGGAAGGTGCGTCGGGAGCCCAGCAAGGCGCCCCGGTCTCTTCCATGATTGCGGCGAGCCGGTCTTTCTGGTCGTCCAGGACGGCGCGGATGTCCTGGCCGGCCAGCACGATGCGCTCGAAGCTGTCGACGAAAACGCGGTTGAAGTCGCCGCCCTTGTCGCCCAGACCCGCAGGCAGCAGGCCCGGGTTGGCATCGGCCGAAGCGCTCATTTTCGCTACAGCGTCACCCGCGGCTTGCACCGACGGCGGCAGATCGTCGGGAAGGGCCACGCCAACAACCGGGAAGAAGTTGGTGGCACGCAGCGTTGCGATCTGGGTTTCCGGCTTCAGCATGTACTCGACCAATGCCCGTGCCGCGTCCATGTCAGGCGCGGTGCGCGGGATGGCGACACCGGCCAGAACCGGCATGAAGCCGCGCCCGGTCGGGCCTGCTGGCGCCGGGAAGGCGACGAAGTCGTCGGGCCGTTCGTTGAACGCCTGCGCCAGACGCGAGGTGTGGTCGAACACGATCCACGCGTCACCCGACAGCAGCTGCTCCTGCATGAACGAGAAGTTGGTTGAAGCAGGGTTGGTGTGCGCCCACAGCTCGCGCATCTTTTCCCAAGCGGTCACGGCTTCGTCGGAGGCGAAGGTGCGGACCACGCCATTGGTGAACGACGGGTAGAGATAGCCTTGGAAGAAGCGGTGCTTCAGACCTTTCGGGCCAGCCGGGAAGCCGAACTTTGGCTCTCCTGCCGCCTCGTGCGCGTTTGCCGCCCACTGGATCAACTGGTCGTAGGTTAACGCGTCGACGTCTGCGCCTTCAGGCAGGTACTGCAACGCGTCCTTGCTGGCCGCCATGATGTAGCTGGCCTGCATCCATGGCACGTACTGCATGCTGTCGGTGCCGAGCTTGGCGAGATCGTTGAACGTCTCGGAGGCGCTCATCACACCCAGGTCACCGAGGTCGACAAGGTCATCGGGATTCATGGCGGAGAAATCGCCATGCAGCGCACCCAGAACACCGATCGAACCGGAGCCGGACTGAAGTTCAGCCTGAAGCCGGGTCAGCCACGGGCCGCCGTCATTGGGCTGGTAGTCGACAGCGCCGGCACCGGCGAGGACCTGCTCGCGCATGGCTTGCGCCTCCTCGACGGGTTTTGCCTGCGTGGACCAGAACAGCACTTCGGCCTGTGCCGCAAACGCGGTGCAGGCAATGGCAACGCCAGACGCTGCGCCTAGAATTCTTGAATTTAGGGTCATGCTTCCTCCCTTGAGTGTCAGTCGGGGTCGGCATTTGTGCCGACGCCAATTTGAAAACAGCCTCGCCTCGACCAGCAGTCGAATGGTTGGCCCTGTCGGGTGGCGAGCATTGGTCCGTAAGCACGACCGTTGCGAATCGCCTCCCTTGACCGCAGTGTGATATATCGTTATATCTCCTGTCAAGTAGATTTTTGGGACTAATTTGGCTTAAATCGTGGCGCCGCGGTGATTTCTCTTGCAAATTTGAGTCTCTGGGCACAAAAATAAGCCTAAACGTTATATCTAATTGGAAGGTTCAGACGTGTCCGGCAAGCCAACACTGGAAACCGTCGCCAAGAAGGCGGGCGTTTCGGTTCCGACCGTGAGTCAAGCCTTGCGTGGCACAGGGCGGATCTCGGCCGAAACCCGCAAGAAGGTGCTGGAGGCGGCGAGCAAGCTGCACTACGTGAAAGACTCCCGCGCCGCTTCCATGCGGTCGGGTGAAAACCACGAGATCGGCTTCGTCATCAACCAGCTGCAGAACCCTTTCAATGCAGAGGTCATCAGCGGTGCAGTAGACCTGCTGGAAGCAGAGGGATACCTGGTCTCCGTCGTTGACACGCGCGACGATTCAGACAGGCAGAAAAGGCAACTCGAAGCCTTCATTCGGCACGGTCGCGGAGGGCTGCTTTGGGTTCCGGCGGCGGATACACGACCCGAGGCTCTGGAACTGTTGAGCGCGCAGAGAATACCCACCGTTACCTTTTTGAGACCTGTGCACCGCGACCTAGATCATGTCGGCATCCGCAATGCCGAGGCGACCGCAACGGCAACCGGCTACCTGGCAGACCTGGGTCACAGGCACATCGCCTATCTCGGCGGGACCGATATGATCCATGTGCGCAAGGAGAGAATCGAGGGGTACGAACGGGAGAGGGCGCGGCGCAATCTGGCCCCGAGCGTGGTCTGGGACTGTGAGGACCACAAACTGGCTGGGCTCAATGCCCTGTTGGACTTGCGTCGAGCGCATCCAGAAATCACCGCCGTGGTCTGCAATGGTGACGTGGTCGCGCTCGGCGCCAGCCTCGCGCTCATGCGCTCGGGCCAAAGGCCGGGCCACGACGTTTCGATCATCGGCTTCGATGACATTCAGGACGCAGCCGCTGCCACGCCTCCTTTGACCACGATGGCCGTGCAACCCCAGAAATTGGGTCGCAAGCTGGCACGGGTGTTGCTGGATCGTGTCGAAGATCCCAGCATGCCCGCGACCGTGTCCGAGATTTCTGCGGAACTGGTGATCAGGGCCACGACGGGTGTACCGAAAGACCCCGCCTAGCTGGCCCGGTTCGGCTTGATTTCGGTATCTGAAGTCCTTTCGGTGCAGCAGCGGTTTCCTGCCGCCGGGCGGCGCGGACCGAGCCAGGCGTTTCCGGTCGCTCGGGTGCAAAATGACTTGCATCACCAAAGAACAGGTCGAGGCGATGGCGCTTGCCGACCGAATCCTGGTTCTTGAGTTCGGCAAGATCGTACATGTGGGAACGCTGCGTGAGTTCTGTCGGCAAACGGTCAACCTGTTCGTGACAAAGTTAATCTGCCCAAAGAAGATGAACGCGCTGGCACGTCATGGGGTCGATACATCCCTGATAGGGGACGGCGGCCCGGCCGGGCGGATCACGATCTCGTCGGGCAGGGAAACCGAAGTGGGCATCGGCGACCGGATCGGGGTCGTCGGGTCGGAGGATCGGCTCCACTTCTTTGACGAGGCGTGCAAGGCCGCCTGATCACCGTCAGCCGCGAATGATGTCAAAAGGGCCTAGCGCCCCCATGTCCGGACCGGGCCGCAATCCATGTGCACAAAGCCGGAGCGCGAGTATCTGCCAACGCCGCCAGCGGAGCAAGACATTGCTGCCTTGGCGACCTGGGCGACGCTGCGCCCGTGCAGACGGACGTCTGCCGCCTGGCCCTTCATGTGCAGCGAGTTCCGGGCGACGGCCCGGGAGCGCCGTCTCAGCATCGCGTTGGTCTTGGGTGAGCGATAGCCGGAAAGCAGAAGGAAGGGCGCATCCGCGTCCAGCATCCGATGGGATGCCGCAAGGATGTCAATTGCGCGCTTGTCGATTCTCTTCACCTGATTGGTGCGAACATCGCGCATGAACGTGTTGATTTCCTTCAGGGCCTCAGGAATGTACTCGCCTTCGATCCAGTATATCGTGTCGATGCTCTCGCCGGTTCGCCCGGAGTACATCTTGATCTTGCGAATATCACCTGCGCCGCGCAGAAAGCCAAATGCGTTCGTGTAGTTCGGCGCCGCTACCAGTGTCGCTGCGCAGAACGCTCCGAGCAATCCACGTCGTGTCAAGCCATTCGGATGGAGAGTTTCCATGCTCAAGCTTACGTCCCGTAATTTGCGCCCTGTCACACATTCGCCGCACTGACAGATGCACCATTGTTGTCCCCCGGGCGCAGCGCTCGTATAGCTCAAATGAACGCCATTGGGAACCTTTTTGTCTCATGCATTGCGGTCAAGGCGACAAAATCGGCAAGAAACCGCCAATGGCTACATCTGCTTGCGCAATGCGGCAACGCAAGTCACAAGATGAGCGGCTGCTCGGCGCAACGAGGCACTTGCCGGCCGCAAAAGCGAATCTGGTAGGCACACGCGGGGCTGCTTGGCCGCCTTGGATCCCCGGGCGCAGTTTGAAATCAAGCCCATGACAGAGGAGAATGCAAAATGAAACCAACGCTGACGGCCCTGGTCCTGGCCGGGATCATTTCCGCGGAAGCCGTGCTGGCCGAAGTGCCGGATCTTGGAGGGCGCGAAGTGGTGGTGGTGACGGAAAACGCCTATCCGCCGCTGCAGTTCGTGGACCCCAAGTCCGGTGACGCGATCGGATGGGAATATGACGCCATGGCGGAGATTGGAGACCGCCTGAACATCGAGGTCGTGTACGAGAACATCAGTTGGGACGCCATGATCGCTGCGGTGAGCGAGGGCCAGTATGACATGGGAATGACGGGCATCACGATCCGAGAGGATCGCATGGAAAAGGTCGATTTTTCAGATTCCTACATGGTGTCCCAGATGATGATGATCGTCGCCGGAGACGAGTCCCGCTTCGACGATGGCGAGAGCTTTGCCGCCAACCCTGATCTGCTCGCAGGTGCGCAGCCTGGAACGACGCCGTTCTATGTCACGATCTACGACATACTTGACGGTGACGAGGCAAATCCTCGGGTCATTCAATTCGAGACATTCGGAGCCGCCCTTCAGGCCCTGCGGACGGGCGACGTCGATCTGGTGCTGTCCGACAGCACTGCGGCAAACGGGTATGTGTCCGCGTCGGAAGGCAAGCTGAAGATCGTCGGAGAACCTCTGGGCACCGAAGAGTTCGGGTTCATTTTTCCCAAGGGCAGCGATCTGGTCGGTCCGATGAACGCTGCGATCTCCGAAATGAAGGCGGACGGAACACTCGATGCACTGAACACCAAGTGGTTCCTCGAATACAAGCTGGGCCAGTAGGCGTGTCGCGCCGCCACGCATGACGTGGCGGCGCCGCCCGGGATCACGGATGGACACTCCAACGCCTCAGGATGAAGAGTTTCCCTGGTGGCTCGTTGCCGTGCTGGCGCTGGGGGGCTACGCGTTTTGGCAGGTGCTGTCGGACAGCCTGCACCGGCAGATACTTCTCACGCTCATGAAGGGCGTCAGGATCACGGTGTTCGTCACTCTGGTCAGCTTTGCGCTGGCATCCGGCGTCGGGTTGCTTCTGGCATTGGGCAGTTCGTCCAAGTGGCGCTTGGTGCGCCAGTTCGCGCGCTTCTACGTCGAAATCGTGCGCGGCGTGCCGATTCTGGTGCTGCTGCTCTATGTTGCCTTCGTGCTTGCACCGGCGTTGGTGGAATTGGCCAACTGGATCGGCGGCAGACTTGGATTCGACCCCGTTCGGTCACGCGACTTTCCGTTGCTGTGGCGCGCGGTGCTTGCGCTCGTAGTCGCCTACTCGGCGTTCATTTCCGAAGTGTTCCGCGCGGGATTCGCATCCGTCCCTGCCGGGCAGGTCGAGGCCGCCAAGGCACTGGGGCTCTCGGGCTGGCGTCGATTTCGGTTCGTCATCTTTCCACAGGCGATCAAGACCGTGCTGCCGCCTTTGGGAAATGACTTTGTCGCGCTTGTAAAGGACAGTTCCCTGGTCTCCGTGTTGGGCGTGCTGGACGTGACGCAACTCGGCAAGGTCACCGCCGCGAGCAATTTTCGCTATTTCGAGACCTACAATGTTGTCGCGCTGATCTACCTGGCGGTCACGATCAGCCTTTCACTTGCATTGCGGCGGCTGGAGCGCAGGTGGCGGAAGGCCGGCTGACCGAACCTGACCCGATTGTTGCATGAAATTGCCAATTTGGTACTGTCGACCAAGTTTTACATTAGGATTCAGTCACCTAAGCCATTGCCAGCGCAGGATGCCGACTGTGGCGAATCGGTCGATTGAAATTGAATTACACAGATGTGAATGGACAGCGTTGGCGGATTTGGAAAGATGTGGGATGTTGAGGCAATGGAGCTGCGAGATGCGGGCGCACTGCGAATGAAGGCGACGGGACCGTTCCAATTGAAGCATGCCGCTTACGGCGTGGTTTGTGCGCTGCTCATTATGCTGGGCGGGGCGCATCCGGTTCATGCCCAGAACGGATCTTCGGAATTCGAGGCGGCGGTGGCCAAGGCTGCGGCCGGGGACCGTGTCATCGCCGAATTCTACGAGGCCACGGGCTACAAGCCGATCTGGACGGACAGAAGCAGCAGGGCGACGCAGCGACGGGCCGCGTTCCTGAAGGCGGCAAATGACGCGCCGTCCCATGGACTTCCGGCGGATCGCTACAGGCCCGAGATTCTGGGCATCAATCCCCGTCGAGTGCGTTCCGAACATGATCTAGGGCGGCTTGAAGTCGAGTTGACCCGCCTTTTCCTTCGGTATGCGCGCGATGTGCAGACGGGCATCCTGGTGCCAGGCCAGGTCGATGAGGAAATCGCGCGAACGGTGCCTTACAGGGAGCGTGCAGCGATCTTGGCGGACTTCTCAAGATCATCTCCCCACGCATTCATCCGCACGCTGCCGCCGTCGAGCCAGGAATATGCGCGGCTCAGAAAGGAGAAGGAGCGCCTGGAGAGACTGATCGCCAGACGTGGCTGGGGACCCAAGGTGCAGGCCAGTTTGCTGAAGCCCGGCGCGGAAGGCTCCGAAGTCGTGGCGCTTCGCAACCGCCTTGTCGCAATGGGGTATCTCGGGCGGAACGCCGGCAAGGTCTATGATCTGAGGATGCAGCAGGCCGTGGCCGTCTTCCAGTTCGATCACGGACTGCCTGTCGACGGGGTGGCAGGTCCGGTCACGCTGCGCGAGGTCAATGTCGAGCCGACCAAACGACTCTCGCAGATCATTGTTGCAATGGAGCGCGAGCGCTGGATCAACATGCCGCTCGGTGATCGGCATGTCTGGGTGAACATCCCGGACTTTCACGTGCGGCTCGTGGATGACGGCAAGGTCACTTTCGTGACTCGCTCCGTTGTGGGTGCCAGAGGGGATGATCGCCGGACGCCCGAGTTTTCGGACGTGATGGAACACATGGTGGTCAACCCGACCTGGTACGTGCCGCGCTCGATCACGGTCAAGGAGTATTTCCCGAGGCTGAAGGTTGATCCAAATTCAGTTGCGCACCTGACATTGTTCGACAGCGTTGGCGAGGTCGTGGAACGGGACAGCGTGGAATTTTCCATGTTCGACGCGAAGACCTTTCCCTTCGATTTGAAACAACTTCCGGGCGAGAGCAACGCGCTGGGCGTCGTCAAGTTCATGTTTCCGAACCGGTACAACATCTACCTCCACGACACCCCGCATAAACAGCTGTTCCGAGAGGACGTCCGGAGCTTCAGTCACGGCTGCATCCGCCTTCATGATCCCATCAATTTTGCCTACGCGCTCTTGACGAGGCAGGTCGCGGACCCGGATGTCTTCATCCATGAGCGCCTGGAGGCGGGTGAGGAACGCGTGGTTGGACTCGAAGAGCATGTGCCGGTTCATCTCGTGTATCGTACCGCGTTCACGCAGGCGGGCGGAAAGACTCAGTATCGGCCCGACATTTATGGTCGCGATGCGCGCATCTGGGCAGCGCTGAAAGGTGCCGGGGTTTCGCTCAGGGACATCAGGAGCTAAGGCTCAGGTTGGAATGATGCCTGCAACTTGCAGACGGGCGGGGCGAATTCCGGACCGCAGGCCCGCGGGTTCAACATGATTCAGACAGTCGAGGAAATTGCGGTAGCGCTGGAGGCGGATGCCTTCGGTGACGTGGAGATTTCGGTCAAGGGCGCCGCCGAGCCGAGCGAGGCCGCGCCGGACGATCTCGCATTGGCCATGAATCCCAAGTACGCGTCGGCCCTTGCCGAAGGCTGCGCACGTGCCGCGATCGTCTGGAGTGATGCCGATTGGCACGCACTTGGTCTGGAGGCCGCGATCAAGGTGAAGCATCCGAGAATGGCGATGGCGGGCCTGACGTCGCTGCTGGACGAAGGCCCGGAGATTGCCCTCGGCATCCATCCATCTGCCGTGGTTGACCCGAGCGCTGAAGTCGGCAAGGGCGCAGCGATCGGTCCCTTGGTCGTGATTGGACCCCGGGTCCGCATTGGCGAAAATGCCCGCATCGCGGCGCATGTCAGCATCGCCGAGGATGTGGCGCTGGGGCCGGACGCGCTGATTCACGCGGGCGTCCGGATCGGAGCCAGGACCAAGATCGGACGTCGCTTCATTTGCCAGCCTGGCGCGGTTGTCGGAGGTGACGGGTTCAGCTTCGTGGCCGGGGAATCGGACCGGGTCGAGCAGGTGCGCCGTTCGCTCGGAACCGAGGGTGGTGCAATGGCGTCCGGCTGGAGTCGCATCCATTCGCTGGGTTCGGTCGAAATCGGGGACGACGTGGAGATCGGCGCCAACACTGCCGTGGATGCCGGCACGATCCGCTCAACACGGATCGGCAATCGCACGAAGATCGACAATCTCGTACAGATTGCTCACAATGCACAGATTGGCGAGGACGTTCTGATATGCGGGCACGCGGGCGTTGCGGGATCGTCCTCGGTGGGCAATCGCGTCATCATGGGCGGGAAGTCGGGGATCACCGACAATGTCGCGGTGGGCGACGATGTCGTGGTAGGTGGCGGCGCGATTGTGCTGTCGCGGGTTCCGGCTGGACGGGTTCTTCTCGGCTATCCGGCGATGAAGATGGACCAGTACATAGCCGCGTCGCGGAACTGGCGCAGATTGCCGAGGATCCTCAAGGACGTCGAAGCGCTCAAGAAAGCGGTTTCATTAGGTGGCAAGGGCGACTAAACACCTGCCATCGGTTTCAATTTGGCGAATAAGACACAATGAGCGGCGTCAAGGAACGGGTGATCGAAATCATCGCCGAGCAGGCGGTTCTCGAGCCGTCGGACGTTTCACTCGATCAGTCTCTCGAGGAACTTGGGGTCGATTCCATGGGTCTCGTCGAGGCGATCTTCTCGATCGAGGAGAGCTTTGACATCCAGGTTCCCTTCAACGCGAACGAGCCCGAAAAAAGCGACTTCGACATTTCCTCGGTGGCGACGGTCGTCGCCACCGTCGAGAAACTTGTCGCGGAGCAAGCCGACTAGCAGTGCGACGGGTTGTCATCACCGGATCCGGGACGATCAATCCTCTCGGCCATTCAGTGCCCGAAACCTATGAAGCCATGCGCGAGGGGCGGTGCGGAATTGATGAACTGGATATTCGTGACGTCGAGCGCCTTTCGATCCGGATCGGAGGGCAGGTCAAGGGGTACAATCCGGATCGGCGGTTCAATCGTCAGCAGCAGGCCCTGTATGACAGGTTCACCCAGTTCACCCTGATCGCCGCAGAGGAGGCGATTGCACAGTCCGCGCTTGAATTCTCCGGCCATCTCGCCGCTCAATCGGGAGTCGTGCTTGGCACGTCCGGCGGCGGTCTTAACACCCAGGACGAGAACTACCGGGCCGTATACGAGGAGGGCAAGAACCGGGTTCATCCCTTCATCGTGCCAAAGCTCATGAACAACTCGGCGGCGAGCCATTTGTCGATGAATTACAATCTCAAGGGTCCGTCCTTCACTGTCGCGACGGCATGCGCCTCGTCGAACCATGCCATGGGCCAGGCCTTCTGGTTGATCCGGTCGGGCGCGGCCACCGCGATCGTTACCGGCGGATCGGAAAGCATGCTCTGCTTCGGCGGCGTGAAGGCCTGGGAAGGTCTCCGCGTGATGTCAAGGGATGCTTGCCGCCCGTTTTCCGCCAACCGGAACGGGATGGTGCAGGGTGAGGGGGCCGGCATATTCGTGTTCGAGGAATTCGAGCATGCGAAGGCGCGGGGCGCAGGCATTTTGGCCGAAGTCGTGGGATTTTCGATGACATCCGACGCAGCCGACATCGTCATGCCCTCGCAGCAGGGGGCAACGCGTGCCATCTCGGGCGCGCTGAAGGATGCGCGCATAGGTGCCGAGGAGGTGGGATACATCAATGCGCACGGAACGGGCACGGCGGCAAACGACAAGACCGAGTGTGCCGCGGTGTCCAAAGTCTTTGGCCATCACGCAGACGAAGTCATGATTTCGTCGACCAAGTCGATGCACGGCCACCTGATCGGAGGCACAGGCGCCGTGGAACTTCTTGCCTGCCTTATGGCTCTCAATGACGGGATAATCGCGCCGACGATCGGCTACGAGGAGCCGGATCCTGAGTGCTCCTTGGACGTGGTTCCCAATGAAGCTCGCGAGGCCCAGGTCTCCCATGTCCTGTCAAACGCGTTCGCCTTTGGAGGGCAGAACGCGGTGCTGGCATTGAAGTCCATGTAGGTGCGCGTGAGGACGCGCATGCCGCGAGTCCCTTCGGAAACATGAGGGCATGAGCGTGCTGGTGAGCGCCACGCTTCGATGTTGGACGGACTATCCGTCCTTGCGCCGGACACCGTATAGTTCCAGCCTGTGCCCTTTCAACTGGTAGCCCAGCCTGGCGGCGATCCTCTCCTGGAGCGCTTCGATTTCGGCGTCAACGAACTCGAAGACTTCTCCGGAGTTAAGGTCGATCAGATGGTCGTGATGGTCGCGTTCGGCATCCTCGTAGCGCGCGCGCCCGTCCCGGAATTCGTGCTTTTCCAGGATTCCCGCCTCCTCGAAAAGCTTGACGGTACGGTAGACCGTGGCCAGCGAGATTCCAGGGTCGACGGCGCAAGCTCGGGCATAGAGCTTCTCGACATCAGGATGGTCGTCCGCCCCTTCAAGAACGGCTGCAACGATACGGCGCTGCTCCGTAAGGCGCAGTCCCAGCGCCTCGCATCTTTGGAGTATCGTGTCCGCCATGTCCGTCTTTCCGTTGCGGAACCCATTTTTATGCGAAGCGATCCCAAAGGGAAAGAGAATGGCGCGTCGGGACCGTGCGCAACGCAACCTGGTCACCGTTGATCGCAATCCCGCATCAGGCCTCGCCGCTGAGCGGTTCATTATTGACCACAGGCTGACACGCCGCATGCGTCCCAGGCTTCCGTCATGACCTGCGGTCAAGGACGGACATCTTGACCGTGATCCGTGAATTCGGGCTCGTTGAACTCCATTTTCGAGAGCCGTGCCGCCCGCAGTGAAGCGTTCCTGGCTTGAGACGACGCACGGCTGCATCCCGAGCTGGTGGTGCGGCAGAACCCGCGGTGCCCTGCTTGGGAGTCGTTCAGTTGATGGCACGCATGGCCATCACCACGTTCAGGCCCACTTCATCCCCGACCAGGGATTTGTACCCGGAAGCGCCGAAACTTGACCGACTGATCAGTCCGTTCAGGCGAACCGTCAGGCGGCCCAGGTCATCCGGTGCGCTGCCCGCCTGGCGCATGAAGAGGGTGTCGAAGGTTACTGCCTGCGTCACGTCGCGTATCGTCAGTTCTCCGGCCAGTTTCGCGCCGTCCGAGAATCGGCCAGACGGGGCCGGTCTGACGGCGGTAGACACGAAGCGAATGTTGGGGAAGCGATCAGTGTCCAGCATTGCCGCGCTCTTCAGGATTCTGGTGACAAGGAAAAACCCGGTACGCACTTGGTCTGCACGTAGTGTCACATCGGTCGAACTGGCGGCCAGATTGGACGGGTCGATCTGGAAGTCGGCGCGACCGACCGGCATCTCGCCTTTCCGTCTGACACCCTTCATCCAGTACGTGAACCCGGCGCGCGAGGCATGAGGGTCCAGTTCGTAGCGTTTGAGCAATGCGTGTGCAGGAACGGGCAAGGTGCAGAGGCCCATCAGGATCAGTCGCCGGGACAACATCGGCGTAAAGTGCCGCAGGCCCGATGCGCTTGTCAAGCTCGGCGACATGAATCATGAATGTCAATTTGCCATGGGATTTCCGTTGGTTCTGATCATCGTCCGCAATGAGAGTGGCGCAGGCATCGCGCCTGGGCCCGAGTTTCGCGCGCGCTTTGAAATGTGCGATTGAATGAACTTGTGCGATTGGTGGCGGCAAGCACGGTCAGGTCGCGAGTTCTTGTACCGAGCCTTCTTCCAAGGTGCATGGGACCAGCCGCACGACACTGTCTTGCCTCCGTGTCCGCATGGCAATACGTGGGGCATCGACCGAGACACGAAGCGTTTCCGGCAGACCGGTTCATCCGTCAAATCGCAATGCGCGCCAGCGTACTGGGGAAGATGACTTCGGGGGCTTGGTCCGGCAAGACGCCTCGCATGAGAGATTCATTCAACACTGTTGCGCGACAAGATGGATGGCGGGATGACGCGAAAGGACCGAATCGATGCGGCGGGAGCGTTCGCGCTTGTCGGCTTCTCGCTGTTGCTGGCGTTCAACCAGGTTGTCATCAGGGTCGTGAACGAGGGGCTGCAACCGGTCTTCTTTGCCGGCATGCGGTCGGTGGGCGTCGTCCTTTGTCTCTGGCTCTGGTTTGCCGTGCGGCGACGGCCGCTGGGGCTCAAGCGCAAGAACCTGTTCTTTGGCTGCCTCATGGGGACGCTCTTCGCGCTCGAGTTCGTCTTCCTGTTCGTTGCACTTGATCTGACGACGGTTTCTCGGACATCGGTTCTGTTCAACACGATGCCACTCTGGATGGCGCTCCTTGCTCACGTGTTCATTCCCGGCGAGCGAATTACCCGCGTCAAGGCTGTCGGTCAGTTGCTGGCGTTTCTTGGCGCTGCCGTCGCGATTTTCTGGCGTGGCGACAGCGGAGAGGGGGCGTTGCTTGGTGACCTCCTGGCCTTGCTCGGAGCCATTGGGTGGGCCACGCTGGCACTGATCGCACGCACGGGGCTCAAGGATGTCTCGCCCGACCGGCAGCTGTTCTGGCAAGTGCTTGTTTCGGCTCCGATTCTCCTAGTTGCCGCAGTCTTCTTCGGTCCTTTCGTGCGCGAGCTTGAACCCATCCACCTCTGGGGACTGGCGTTCCAGATCGTGGTCGTGGTGACGTTCGGGTTTTCCTTCTGGCTCTGGCTGCTGGGAATCTATCCGGCGGCCAGCGTGGCCGCATTCAGCTTCCTCGTGCCTGTTTTCGGCGTGTTCCTTGGATGGTGGCTGCTGGACGAGGCGCTGGGGCTGCCTATTCTTGTGGCCCTCGCGCTTGTCTGCATGGGCCTGGTGCTGATCAATCGCCCTTCTCAGGTGCCGCAGAAGGTCTGACAGACAACTTCGCTTTCGTTCGGTGGCTTTGCAAGATCCACGAACCTTTCCGCATCGGAAAACGGCGCCAGAAGGGCGGCATTCAGACGCTCGAAGGGGCCCAGGTTGCCTGCAATCGCAGCCTGTATCGCTTGCTCGATCCGATGGTTGCGGGGGATGAGCGCAGGATTCGCGGCATGCATGGATTCGGCCCGGTCGTCCGGCACCGCACTTTCCCTGCCCAGTCGCTCCTTCCAGGACGTCTCCCAGGCATCGTAGAGTTCTGGGTCAGAGAACCCGTCTCTTGCCTTGGGACTGCCGAGGGACCGGAACGAATTTGTGAAGTCGGCCTTTCCCTTTGCCATCGCGTCAAGAAGCGCGAGAATCAGCTTGTCATCCCCCTCGTCGGCCGCTTGCAGGCCGAGCTTCGCACGGAAGACCGCCAGCCAAGCGTCTCGGAAGAGCCCGGGGAAGCGGTCGACGGCAGCCTGCGCGTCCTTCATGTCTTCAATGAGCGGGAGGAGCGCAGTTGCCAGTTGTGCCAGGTTCCACATCGCGATGTCCGGCTGGCGCGAATATGCATACCTGCCTTGGTGGTCGATCGACGAAAACACGCGCATCGGGCTGAAGTCATCGATGAATGCACAGGGGCCGTAGTCGATGGTTTCGCCCGATACGGTCATGTTGTCCGTGTTCATGACGCCATGGATGAATCCGATTCCGAGCCAGGCCGCCACCAGAATCGCCTGCCGTTCCACGACATGGTTCAGAAGACCCAGCGGGCCATCAGCCTCGTGGGCATGACGTTCGATGGCATGGCTGGCGAGCGCCTCCAGCGCCTCGCGGTCGTCTCGTGCGCGAAAGTACTGGAAGGTGCCGACCCGGATATGGCTGGCAGCAACACGGGTCAGAACTGCGCCAGGCAACGGCGCCTCTCGAAAGACCGTCTCTCCGGTCGTCACGGCAGCAAGCGCCCGCGTCGTCGGCACGCCGAGGGCTGCCATGGCTTCGGACACGATGTATTCGCGCAGAACCGGTCCGAGCCACGCGCGGCCATCCCCCATTCGCGAATACGGCGTTCGGCCCGATCCCTTGAGCTGTATGTCGAAGCGGGCCCCGTCGGGTGCGACAATCTCGCCGAGCAGGATGGCACGCCCGTCACCGAGTTGCGGGGACCAGCCGCCAAACTGATGGCCGGCATAGACCTGGGCCAATGGGTCGGCCCCTTCGGGAACCGCATTTCCGGCCAGGACAGAGACGCCTTCGGGTGCTGTCAGTGCGTCCGCGTCAATTCCCAGGCGTCCTGCAAGTGGCACGTTCAGGGCCAGCATTGCCGGAGCGGCCACCGGTGACGGCGCCATTCTGGTGTAGAAGCGGTTCGGCAACCGTCCGTACGAGTTGTCGAAGGGCAGCGCGAGGCTCATGGGTCCGGGCCTGCTGGACGAGTCAGGCGAGCGAATCGGTCTTCCGCCCGGGGCCAGGAGGTGGGGGCCCCGTCAGAGGCGGGCGATGCGTTCCGACAAGAGATCGAAGTAGCCCTTTGCATCCAGGTCTCCCATGAAGGTGGCGTTGGCAGGTCGGTCGGTCACGCGCCACCAGTCGGCGACAGTCATGCCGCGCGTAAGTTCGGATTCGGTTTCAATCTCGACATTGACGTAACGGCCGGAAAAGAGCCCGGGCTGCAGAAGATAGGCAATCGTGCACGGATCATGAAGCGGCGCACCCTCGGAGCCGTATTTTTCCTTGTCGAAACGCTCGAAGAAGTCTGTCCACGCCGCGACCAATTGGCCTGCTTTCGTGCCCATTTGACGAAACGTCTCGATCCGTTCCGACGTGACCAGCGCCTTGTGGGTCACATCCAGTGGCATGACGGTCAGCGGCACGCCCGACTTGAACACGATTTCTGCGGCGTCCGGATCTACATAGATGTTGAACTCGGCTGCGGGCGTGATGTTGCCGACCTCGAAATAGGCGCCGCCCATCAAGACGATGTCCTGAACGCGCGGCATGATGTCAGGCGCGTCCTGAAACGCACGGGCAATGTTGGTCAGCGGGCCGATGGGAACGAGCGTAACCGTTCCGGCCGGTTCGCGGCGCAGCGTGTCGACGATGAAGTCGACGGCATGGCCGTCCTGGAGCGGCATTTCGGGATCCGGAAGCGTTGGTCCGTCAAGTCCGGTCTTTCCATGGACGTGTTCCGCCGTGACCAGGGGCCTAAAAAGCGGTCTGTCCGAACCTGCAATGACGGGAATGTCGGCGCGACCGCCGAGTTCGCAGACGATCCGGGCGTTTCTTTGCGTGAGTGCGAGGGGGACATTGCCCGCAACGGCGGTCACTCCCAGCACTTCGAGCTCGTCCGGCGAAGCAAGGGCCAGCAGGATGGCCACTGCGTCGTCCTGGCCGGGATCGGTGTCGATGATGATCTTGCGCCGCGCCATCGTTCCTTCCGGATGAAAGCTTGAACACGTCGCGGCCACCATGTCCACCCGCCTCTGCGCTTCTGGAGAAACGCAGGGGCGGATCCGTATGCTTCACGACTGTCGCCCCCTGGGGCGTTCATCATCCGTCGTAGTCGACCTCCTCGGTGATGCGCAGCGCTTCGTCTCTGAAGTTGGCGATCGTCTGGAGATTTGCGTCATCAGCAGTAAACTTGCCGAACGCCTCAACCACCGCGAGGGCAGAAACACTCGGGTTCACTGGGTATTCGCTGTTGATTTCGGCGTAGAGCCTCTGGCCTTCCCCCGATGCCAGAAACTCGACCAGCTGGATGGCGGCTTCCCGGTTCGGTGCTGCCTTGGTGAGCGCAACACCCGAGACATTCACGTGCGTTCCACCGTTTTCGAATGTCGGGAAGACGATGCGGACACTGTCGGCCCAGGCCATCTGCTCATCGTTTTTCATCATGAGGGCCATGTAGTAGGTGTTGCCAATCGATATGTCGCATTCCCCGGCCCAGATCGCCTTGACCTGAGCGCGGTCGTTGCCTTGCGGCTTCCGGGCGAGGTTGGCCTTGAGACCCGCAAGCCAGTTCCGGGCATACTCTTCACCATGTTGCTCAATTATGCCCGCGGTGAGCGCCAGCATGTAGACGTGGGTGCCGGAACGCGTGCAGATCTTGCCTTTCCACTTGGGATCAGCCAGGTCTTCGTAGGTCGTCACCTGTCCATCTGCGACTCGGTCCTTCGAGGCGTACACGATGCGCGCCCGAGTCGTGAGCGCCGTCCATTCCCCGTCCGGGTCACGGTATTGCTCCGGCACGTTGGCCTTGATGCCGTCGGTCGCGAGCGGATCGAGCACGCCGGCGGACTTGAGCGCGTCAAGCCGGCCAATGTCGACCGTAAAGGCCAGGTCGGCCGGAGAGCGGGCACCTTCCGCCTTCAGTCGTTCGGCCATTCCCTTGTTCAGGAACGCGACATTGACCTTGATGCCTGTCTTCTCGGTGAAGACGTCGAAGAGCGGCTGGATCAGTTCTGGCTGCCGATAGGAATAGACGTTGACCTGATCGGCAAATGCCGGTGCAACCGTGCTCAGGGCCGCGACGGCGAGGGCTGTCATGCGCATGGCGAGGTTCCTTTTATGAGATTCGCATGCTGCCAATACTTGAGTATTTTACTAAGATCAATAGATGACATTTTTAGTCGGAAATAAGAATTCAGCCGCCGACGCGTTCGCCGGAAGCTTGCGATGCGACGCAATGGTGGGGTTTCGAGATCCGGTGAGTGCGCCCTCGCCTCGGTGGCCGTCCTGCGCGACTGGACCGAAACGCGCGGTAGGTCAGGTGCCGTGCTTGTGTCGCGTGGGTTGCGCTGTCTCTTCCCGCTTGGCTGCCTCCCAGAGGCCATCCATTTCGGCAAGCGTGGCCTCCGTGGGGAGTCTGCGGGCCGCGGCCAACCGGTCTTCGACGGATGCAAACCGTCGTTCCACCTTGGCGTTGGCGTGCCGCAATGCGGCTTCCGGATCAATGTCCCAGTGCCGAGCAAGATTGACCAGCGAAAAGAGGAGGTCGCCGAACTCTTCCTTGATGTCGTCATTTGCCGCGCTGAATGCCTCGTTCAATTCCGCGACCTCTTCCGCGATCTTGTCCAGCACCGGACGAGGCTCTTCCCAGTCAAAGCCGACCGCTGCCAGGCGCCTTTGCAGTTTCATGGCTCTGAGCAGGGCCGGGAGTCCGAGCGCGATGCCGTCGAGAGTTCGTGTCTCGCCCGAGGCCGTGCGCTCCGCTGCCTTGGCCGATTCCCAGTCTCGGGCCTGTTCGTTTGCTGACTTGTCACGGCTGTCGGAGCCGAAGACATGCGGATGGCGGGCAATCATCTTGGTGCAGATTCTCCGGGTTACGCTGGAGAAGTCGAAGTGCCCCGCCTCGCGGCCCATCTGGCAGTGATAGACGACCTGCAGAAGCAGATCGCCCAACTCGCCTTCCAGGTCGTGCCAGGTTTCGCGCTCGATCGCATCGGCAACCTCGTAGGCTTCCTCAATTGTATAGGGTGCAATCGAGGCGAAGTCCTGCTCAATGTCCCAAGGGCAGCCGGTCTCGGAATCGCGGAGTCGGCGCATGATTTCGATCAGCTTCAAGATGCCCTCGGGCATGTCGCGAATTGGGTCGTTTTCGGCCATGATCGCCCTTTGCTCAGATGTTTGGCGGACCCAGCTTTCGCCGGAAACGTGAGAAGGTTCAATGGTGCTGGCAGACGCTGGAAACGAGTTTGATGGCGCGATTGGCGATGAGGGAAACTCCTTCAAACCAATTGTCCTGCGAAGGTAGCGCAGCAAGTTCCAACAGGCTGGCGTATGGGCATTCGCGTCACACATGCCGCTTGCGACCTGATTGCTTTCCGGGGATGGAACCGACTCAAACGGTGAAGCCGTGCCTTCCCGAAACGAAAGCAGGCAAGCCTTAGGCTGGTGGTGCAGAAAGGCGGCGCAGGCGTTCCAGAGGTGTCAGCCGCAGTTCCGACGACAGGCAGCCTTGCCCGGTGTCACGCCAAGTCGGGACATTCAGTGACATGTCGCACTGCGCCATGAAGGATCTGCCGTTGACGGTGAGGCAGATGGTCTCCCCAAGCGATACACGCAGTCCTTGCGAGTCCGTGCAATAGCATTCTACGGTCTTGCCGCCTGGGGTCTTGACGTCTCCGACGGCAGGCGTGGCCATAAGGGCCAGGAGAATGACGGCACGAAGCATGGACCGAGTGTATCCGATTCTGGTCGCATTGGAAGACAGTCCACGTGGTCGTGAAACACGCATATTCCTTCGTTGCTTGCAACCGCTACGGTCGCCAAACTTGACGCGGCACGGCCAATGCGTGAGACGAGGGCATGGTACCCCTCGAAACACTTGAGCAAATCCGTGAGCGCTTTCAGTTCCTGGAAGCGAAGATGGCAAGCGGCGTGCAGGGAGGCGAATTTGCGGATCTCTCCCGTGAGTATGCCGAATTGAGGCTCCTCGTGACCGAGATTGACGCCTATCGAGCGTTGCTTGCCGCACGGGACGAAGCAGAGGCGATGCTGGAAGATCCCGAAATGCGCGAGCTTGCCCAGGAGGAGCTTGACAAGGTGAAGGACGAGCTGCCGATCCTGGAACAGCGCCTGAAGGTTGCGCTTCTGCCCAAGGACGTCGCCGATGCGCGGCCCGCAATCGTCGAGATTCGTCCCGGCACCGGCGGCGAGGAGGCGGCACTTTTTGCCGGGGAATTGCTGCGGATGTATCAGCGTTACGCGGAGGATCGAGGCTGGACGTTCTCAATGATCGAGTTGTCGGAATCCGAGCTTGGCGGCGTCAAGGAGGCGGTCGCCAATGTCGCGGGGGATGGCGTGTTTGCACGCATGAAGTTCGAGAGCGGCGTTCACAGGGTCCAGCGCGTGCCGGAGACGGAATCCGGCGGGCGAATCCACACTTCCGCAGCCACGGTTGCCGTCCTGCCGGAAGCCGAGGAGGTTGATGTCAACATTCCTGCCAGCGATATTCGCATCGATACGATGCGGGCAAGCGGATCGGGAGGCCAGCACGTGAACACGACCGATTCGGCGGTCAGGATCACGCATGTTCCGTCTGGAATCGTGGTGACGTCTTCAGAAAAGTCCCAACATCAAAACCGGGCGATCGCAATGGCCCGATTGCGTGCGAAGCTCTACGACATGGAGCGTCAACGGATGGCGGACGAACGTGCGAGCGACCGGAAGGCCAAGGTCGGGTCGGGGGACCGCTCGGAGAGAATCCGGACCTACAATTTCCCTCAAGGCCGCATGACGGATCATCGCATCGGACTGACGACCTACCGGCTTGCCGAGGTCCTCGGCGGCGATCTCGACGAAGTCATAGATGCCCTGATCGCGGCAGATCAGGCCGAGAAGCTGGCGGAGCAGGGGCTGTGACGCGCGGGATGTGATGTCGCGGAGTGGCTGCAATTCGAACACGGGACGCCCGGCGGTCAGGCAGGACAGCTGGATTGCCCGGCTGCATGCCGCAGGTGTGCCTGACGCAGCAGGCGATTTCCGACGGATCTTCCGCTGGGCATGCGATACGGGCATGACTGCGTCCGGGCCGCAGATTCGCGATGAGCCGAACGCTCTTGCGCTTCGGATGCTGGAAATTGGGGTCTCCGCAAGAGAATCGAGGCGGCCGGTGTCGCAAATCATCGGCAAGCGGGAATTCTGGAAGGGAACGTTCAAGGTCACGCACGATGTGCTTGATCCCCGACCGGAAACGGAACTGCTGGTCGAACTGGGGGTCCAGGAACCGTTTGGCCACGTTCTGGATCTCGGAACCGGATCCGGCTGCATCGTCATTTCGCTCCTGATGGAACGCCCGAACGCACTCGGCGTCGGCACCGACGTTTCGGAGAAGGCATTGCGGGTTGCCGGGGAAAATGCTGAATGCACGGGCGTGGCCGAACGCGTGAACCTGTCAGTTTCGGACTGGTATGGTGATGTGGGAGGGCGTTACGATCTCATCGTTTCCAATCCGCCCTACATCGCGGAAGACGAATTCAAGGACCTGCCACCGGAGGTCAGGTGGCATGAACCGCGTGTGGCTTTGGCTGGCGGAATCGACGGGCTTTCGGCCTATCGCGCAATCGCGGCGGGGGCAAGGAACCATCTGGCCCCTGGGGGGAGGCTGCTGGTCGAAATCGGGTCAACCCAGGCCGATGGGGTCCGGAGTCTGATGGCCGACGCCGGCCTCGAGAGCTTGGCGGTTCATGCCGATCTGGACGGAAGGGACAGAGTCGTGGCAGCGAGAAGTCCGGCATGATCTGGTGCGGGATACGGTACGCGCCGTCGGAAGATTTCATGGAATTTGCGAAAAAACCACTTGGCAACCGCATCATCACTGGATAGATAAGGGTTTGCAGACGGCGGGAGCGCCCGTGTCTCCCCTGTTGATTCTGCGAAATCCATGCAAGGAACGGCGCCCGAGGAGCGGGCGGACCTTTGGAACTTCCAAGCATGACCAGACAAGAAGCTGGACAACCTTAAACATGAGAACTTCCAAATCACGATCGCGGTCAAAGTCGAACCGCAACCGTTCGATGGGCAATGTCGTCAACCGGGTCTTCGACTCTTCGGGCCCGGAGGGCAAGGTGCGGGGAACGCCGCAGCAGATTATAGACAAGTACAATCTGATGGCGCGAGACGCCCAGTTGTCGAATGACCGCGTTGCGGCCGAGAACTTCCAGCAGCATGCCGAACACTACCTGCGCATGCTGGCGGAGGCGCAACGCGAGCAGGCGGAACGCCAGGCGCAGCAACAGGAGCGCCGAGGCGCACAACATCAAGGCGCAAGTCGCGCCGAGGAAAAGGGAGACGAGGCCGCTGCCGCCGACAGAGGTTCTGGCACCGCTGCCACGCCCGAGATTGCCGCAGCCGCTGTCACAAGCGATGTCATGGGTGTTGCACCGGGGGACAGCGAACTGGTCGAAACACCCGAAGAAAGCGTTGTTCCGCCCCGTAAGCCGCGTCCACCGCGCAATCCGACGCCTTTGGATGAGCCAGCCTTGGCGGCATCCGACGCGGCGGAATAGCCTTTCGCGACCGGCAGCTCGCCGCCCGTTTGGTAATACGGCAGCGCAGTCAGCCCTTGTCGAGGAGCTCGGACAGCGCACAGAAGCGCTCGACGTCCACTGTTTCAGGCCGATCGGTCGGCTTGATGTCCGCCATGTTAAGCTTGTCCTCGATGTCGGGTGCAAGACTCTTCAGGCTTGAGCGCAACATCTTTCTTCGATGGCGGAAGGCAGAGGCAACTACCTTCTCCAGTGCCTTTGCCTCGGCGGGGAAGCGCGGTGCGGGCAATGCCTCGATGTGAACCACCGCCGAATTGACCTTGGGTTGCGGGGTGAACGCCCGGGCTGGAATGTCCATGACGAGTCGTGCCTGGCTTCGCCACCCGCTCAGGATCGAAAGACGGCCGTAGGACTTGCTGCCTGGCGCGGCCACGATTCGCTCCGCCACCTCGCGCTGGAACATGAGCGTGAGGCTTTGCCAGAAGGGTGGCCATTCTGGAGGCGACAGCCAGCGCGTCAGCAGGTGGGTGCCGACATTGTATGGCAGGTTCGCTGTCACCTTGACGGGGGGTGACAGATGCTCGCGGGGGTCAAACTGCAATGCATCGGCGTATATGACTTCTAGCCGCCCGGGGCAGGCCTGGGCAATTTCCGCCAGGGCAGGCATGCAGCGCCGATCCCTTTCGACCGCCACGACCCGGCGAGCACCTTCGGCGAGAAGGCTCCGTGTCAGACCTCCCGGACCGGGGCCAATCTCAAGTACGTCGGCATCTGACAAGACACCTGCCGTCCGCGCAATCTTTGCAGTCAGGTTCAGGTCCAGGAGAAAATTCTGGCCCAAGGACTTCCGCGCCGCGAGCCCGTGCGTCGCTATGACGTCGCGAAGCGGAGGGAGAGACTCAAGCGTGTTCACTTGCGCGTGTTCGCGAGGCGTGCCGAAGCGATTCCCCGGGCAAGCCGAAGGGCCGCGATCATCGAAGCAGGATTGGCTTCGCCGCGACCCGCTATGTCGAAGGCGGTGCCGTGATCTGGTGACGTGCGCACGAAGGGTAGCCCGAGGGTCACGTTGACGCCACTGTCGAAGGCGAGCGTCTTGATCGGTATCAGTGCCTGGTCGTGATACATCGCGATTGCGGCATCGTAACCCATGCGAGCCTGCGCATGGAACATCGTATCGGCGGAAAGCGGTCCCGCAATCGACATTCCTTCGTCGCGAAGGCGGTCGCATACCGGCGCAATGATGATCGCGTCCTCGCCTCCCAGGACACCGTTCTCGCCTGCATGCGGGTTAAGCCCCGCAACGGCAATCCGCCGCGGTTCCGGAATGCCGAAGTCATCGCGCAGGGCGCGGTCAGTGACCCGGATCGTCATTTCGAGACGGTCGGCGGTCAGCGCTCGGGGAACTTCCGACACCGGAATATGCGTCGTGACGGGCACGACTTTCAATTCTTCGCTGGCTAGCATCATGACGGGATGCCCGCCCCCGGCACGATGGGCAAGAAACTCGGTCTGTCCGGGAAAGGCGAAACCGGCGTGAGACACGAGTTCCCGTTTTGAGACAGGCGCGGTGCAGAGAGCGGATGCCGCGCCCTCGCCAGCAAGTTCAACGGCCCTTTGGATGGCCTCGACGACTCCGCATGCGTTTTCTGGGTCGGGAAGACCTGGCTTGGCCGGTTTCGGGAATGCAAGCGGCAGCACCGGCAGTCCGCCTGCCATGGCGGAGCGAGCATCGGCAGGAGTGTCGATGGCGACGATCCTGGTGCCAACGGGCACGTTTCTCGGATCACCGATCATGAAGAACGGCACTTCGTCCCGCAGGGTCTCCCATGCCGCCACGATGATTTCGGGGCCGATGCCGGACGGGTCGCCGCACGTGACCGCGACGGGAGGCAGGTCAGGTCCGGTCATGCGTCAATTCGTAAGGTCGATCACGTTGGTCGATGCACGGAGCTCTGCCAGGTAATGGGCCGCAGTGTTGCTGAGCCGCAGGTTCAGAAGTCGCCCGCCGACGATGTCGAAATCGATGTTGCTCTTCAAGGCCGGGCGGCGCTCGCAGAGCATCAGCAGGACTGCGTGGCCGTCGCGCATCAGTTCGGTCGAGCTCTCGTTGACGTCAAGAACCGCGACAGCCGTGCGCACGTCAGCGGGCAGTTCCGCAGACGGAACGACCTCGCGGATGAGCCGATCCTCGGGCAGGCTGCGGGCAATGCCGTAGAGGTCACCGCAATCGTCCACCTCTCTCGCAATTTCCGCAACTTCGGGAGCGCCACCTTCGGGACGGAGAAGCGCATAGTCGATGAGCAGGGTTTCGTGGGTGCCCTCCTGGACGCGTTCAATGTCTCGAAGCAAGAAAATCGCGATATTGCCTTCATATTCCAGCGGGCTGCTGGTCTCGCCCACGTCGAGCCCGGCCACGGTGTCCCTGATGCCTTCCGGCAGCGAATCCAGCGCTTCCCAGCCGATTTCGCCGCCCCGATCCGCCGACGCGGCAATGGAGTATCGTCGGGCCGCCGCGGCGAATTCGTCTTCGTCCTGAAGCGCTGCGATTCGAACGGCGCGGCCGCGTGATGCAGCGGCCGTGTTCGGATCTCTTGCGGGGAGAATGATCTCTGATACCAGAACCCTTACTCCACCCTCTGTTCCGGTCGTTGCAAGAGTGCGCCGAATCTGGTGATCGGGAATCGAAGCGCGGACGGTCGGCCCGAATTGATTTCGGACAAGCTCGCGCCATGCAACGCCAGCCTCTATGAACGCACGGAATGACTCTCGTTCAATGCCGGATTCCTCAAGGATGGCCATGACCTCCTCGACCTGGAGGTTGCCGCGTGCAGCGAATTCCTCCATGCCCGCATCAACCTCATCAGGAGCGACGCTTATACCGGCACCCTGCGCCGCGATTCGCTGAACGGTTTCGTTTATCAGTTGCTCTCTTGCACGCCGGCGCACATCGCCGCTTGCGCCAAGAAGCGCAAGAAACCGCTCGCGCTGGTCAATCTGGTAGCGCGTGATGACCTGGTCGCCCACCTGAAGTTCCGGCGAGAAGCGCCCCTGTGCCTCGGCCGAAACCGGAAATTGCGCAGAAAGCGCGACAATCGCTGCAAGCAACCAACGTCCCATCAAGGTTCTTATCCTCTGCAAATCCGCCGACCTGCGCGATCATCATCCCGGCTTCCGATTCCCAGAAGAGAAACATGAAAGCCTATTTCGGTTGTTGAATCGACACTAGTCGAATTGGCCGAGCGACGCGAGAGCGAAAGCGCCAGGTGCAAGCACTCCGTTCGATAGTCAAAACCCAGTTCGGTACGCGCCACGCGGTCGGCGGCGAAATCATACCGCCAATCGGCGCGCGCGGACCAGCCGTCGCTGACATCGTAGGCTCCTGCGAAGGACCATTCCGAAAGGCGGTTGTCCCGGCCCTTGGCAGCATCAGGCTCCGCGTGGAAATAGCTGGATGAAAGCGTGTGGCGGCTTGCGGTCCAGTCAACGCGTGTTTCGGACAGCATGATGTCCAGCCCGCTGTCCACAAGCGATCGCGAGTCGATGGAGAGGTCGCGGCCGAAACCGAGCCGGCCCGAAACCAGCCACTCGGAATCGTCTATGGATCCGTCAGCTTCCCTGCCGCCAGAGACGTTGAAGACGCGGCCCAAGGCAAGGTCGATGTCCCAGCGTTCGGGATTTTCGTGACTCCAGGAGCCGCCGACGGCTACGCGGACGCCGTCGTCTCTTCTGTCGACGCCGGGATATCGGGTGGGGGCAAAGAGGTTGGCTTCATCGATTTCGACCACTCTGCTGTCTTCGTTGGGCACGGCATCCCCATTTGTGCCGGAGGCGTCGATCCTCAAGATCGGTTCGAGGAACTCGCGGCGCCCGCCGAACGTCCTGCGGCCCATCGGGAACCGCAACTCGAGTGCGGTTCGGGATGTCAGGCGCGAGAGTTGGTTGTCGAGTCTTCTGTCCTGCGCGACCGTGTAGGCGTCTCCGCGAAGTCCGAGCTCGGCCTTCGCGACGAGACCGAACGAGAATGCCTGCGTACGGGACCAGTCGACGGATGCACCGATGCGGCTGACGTCCCGGCCCACACCCTCATCCGTGCTTTCCGACGACGGTCGGATGAGCGAACTGGAAGAGATGCTGGCAAACGTGCGTCCACCAAACGAAAGCTCCGGCAATTCACGGTCGTAGTAGATGTCAAGGAAGCGGGCTGGGAGCGTGTCGCGGGTTTCGATTTCGGCGTCCCGGAGCGTCCGGTACTCCGTGATTTCGGATCGAAAGAGATCCTTGTTCCGCACTCGCGTGATTGACAGCTGGTTGGTCAATCTGTCCCGGTCGGCATAGTCATAAGTGAAGAGATAGCCCGGATCTGACGCGAACTCCGCCTGCGCCTCGAACAGGAATCCGCGCGGCAGGAGATGGCTGGCGTTGCCAAGGAGATAATTGCGTGACCCGTCTATGTCGTCGCTGGAGACTGCACCGGCTGCCTCGATGCGCCCGCGGTCCAGTGCCTCGCGATATCGAAACTCGAGGGTCGTTGTCGAACCGGAGAGGTAGGGGGTAAGGGTGATGTCGCGGTGGTTCCCGAGCGCAAGGAAGTAAGGAAGCTTGACACCGGTTCCGAGATCAGACGTGGCTTTCAGCTGCGGAATGAGGAAACCGTCGGCACGGTCAAGGCTGGGATCGGGAAGCCGAAGTCGCGGCACGTAGAGGATCGGCACTCCGGAGAAGCGGAGCCGGGCATTCGTGAAGTAGAGCTGGTGTTCGACATCATCGTGCACGACGCCTGAGGAACGGATCTCCCAGAGCGGCACGGGGTTGGCCACGCAAACTTCGCAAGATGAGGCGACAACCCTGTCGAGGCGCGTGTAGCGATTGCTTGTGCGGGCAATGCGATCGGCGGCGATCTGGAATTGCCGCTCAAGCACCATCCTCGCGGATAACAGCACCCCGTCACGCAGGCGCCGGTCGAGATCGGCATGATCGGCCAGGAAGACGGTGCCGTTTTCGTCCGTGACTCGGATCGGGCCGGACAATGTCAACTGATCGCGATCGCTTTCATAGGTGACGGAGGACGCCGTGAGGCGTGTGCCCTGAACGAGAATCTCGACATTTCCCTTGGCGGTCAGGCGTCCCGCCGGATCAATGGAAATCGAGTCTGCAATGAGCGAGGCGAATTCCTGCGCCTGCGGGTCGCTCGCGCCGAAACACAGGAAAATTGCGACAAGGCATGCTGAGAGATGCCTCGTCATCCGTCCTCCAGATGCAGGAGCAGTGCAAGCGGCAGCAGCAGTATCGCAATCGGTGGCAGCCATGCGGCCATGATGATCGGGATCTGGCCGTTTTCGCCGAGGACGGCGACAAAGTTCCTGATGAAGTAAAACAGGAACCCGAAGCCGAGCGCCATCATGACCATGAGCCCCGTGCGGCCCATTCGCGTGTGGCGCATCGTGAAGCCGGCGCCGACGAGTACCATTGCGGTCAGAAGCAGAGGCAACGCAAGTTCCATGTGGAAGAACGTCCGATGACTTCGGGCCGAGAAGCCAGCCGCATTCAGCCGGTCGATGAAGGCGGGCAATTCCCAGATCGGAATGGCGCTTGGCGTGCCGAAGCTGTCGAGAATCTGATCACGTGTGAGATTCGATGCGAGCACCATCTCCTGCATCTCAACGCTTTCGACTTCCGGGATGGGCGCTCCGGTATCAAATCGCCACTCTTTCGCGCCGGAAATCCGCCACGCACCGGGGACGAGAAGGGCGCGCTCCGCCTCGATGCGGTATGTTGGTTTGCTGTCGGGCGCATAGCCGAGAAAGGTGACGTCGAAGAGGCTTGTGCCGTCGAGATTCGAACTGCCCGCGCGAATGACCGTCTGTCCCTCGCGCGTGCCCTGGCGCAGCCAGAAGCCGTCTGCCGTGACCGAGAGAGTTGACGAGGCGCCGGACAGACGGGCCACTTGAGCTTCGTGCTGTCTTTGAGTCGCCGCCACAATCGGGTTCATCGCAGCTACGGCGAATACGCCGATAAGGAATGCCAGCAGGACTGGTGCCATCAGGCTCTCAAGTGCCGGTCGCCCGGCGGCGCGGGCGACCACGAGTTCGGAAGACCGGGCAAGTCCGAGAACCATGCTGACCGTCGCCAGGATCATGATGAGCGGGAGTATCTTGTAGAGGCCTTCGGGCACGCTCAGGAACGCGAGAACGAGCAGCGTGCCGAAGCCGGCATCGTCGAAGCCGCCGAACCGCCGAATCTGTTCGACGAGGGCGGTAAGCGTCAGAATCGCAAAGAGGATGAAGAAGACATAAAGGAAGTTCTTCAGGAACTTGCGTGCAAAATAGAGGTGGAGCGTCATTGTGCAGCCTGCCTCGTGCGCGCCAGAAGCCCTGGCCGCGCGGCAATGTACAGAAGTCCGGAGACGGCGAGCAACCCGACTAGGGGGCCGGTATAGGCAAGGGGCCAGTTGTCCGCGTCGGTCCGTACAGCTCCTTGGCCCAATTGCGTTATCAGCTGAACCAGGATCAACCCGATGACTGTCCCGATGCTTTGTCGCCAGACGCCAAATCGGGAAAACCCGCCCACCATCAGCGCGGCAAATCCAAGGAGCGGTGCAACCAGCCCGTTCAATGCATCGCTGAATCGTTCATGTGCCTCTGCGACAAGGGTCGAATGGGTCGCTCCCGTCAGGGCCTGGACGTCCTCGCCGGCGTCGAGCAGCGCGGGTGTGGGGAGTTCTCGCGGACTGCGCTGCGTAAGGGCTCTGATTTCGACCAGGTCTGAGAGGTCAAAGGTGAAATCGTCGAAGCGGGTGACCGAAAGCCGTTTGCTTCCGACACCATAGCTTTGCGCCATGCCGTCGATCATGACAAGGCTGGGCGCACGCTCGCCGCGGATCAGAAGGGCTTCGCGCGCCGAATACGCGACCGGGCGGTCAGGGTTGCGCACGTCGGACAGGAAGACGTCCTGAAGCGCTCCGATACTGGAGATTTGGCGAATATAGAAGGTGATTCCGGCGGCCGGGTGCAGGAATTGCCCCTCGCGCAGAAGCCGGGCGGTCATGTTTTCGGCAATCTCGGCGCTCCGTTCGCTGAGGCGGGCCTGGCTTGTCGGCACCAGGACGTGGGCGAGAGCTGACGACATGACAAACACGATGCATCCGAAGACCAAGACCGGTCGGATCAATCGTGCCGGGGAGAGCCCGGTTGCCTGGACAACCACGAGTTCGCTTTCCGACATCAGCCTGTTCGTGACATAGAGCGAGGCTGCAAAGGCGGCGACCGGCAGGACGAGCCGAACCACGTTGGGAAGCGAAAGAGCCGTGAACTCCAGGAAGACGACGGCTGACTCGCCGTTCGCAATGAGCTGATCGAAGAGCACGACGGCCCGGTTGATCCAGTAGATCAGCACGAGCACAAGGGCGAAGAAGCCGAAGAGCATCAGCAACTGGGCAAGCAGGTATCTGTCAAATCGACTGAGCATGAGGTCCATCGCAATTCGCACGAAGTCTAGACCATTGGCCGAGCAGTTGAAACATGGTTGGCGTGCCAAGAAGGTCACGGAAGTCGTGACGCGACAGCCATTTCCTGGAGCGTTCGGCAGATTCAACCATGGATCGTCTCAGGCGAGCCGCCAGGGCGGGCGTCGTGAAAATGGTGAACAGTGCATCCACGCCATCCGATGTGCGTGCACGGTGCTGCGGTGAACGCCGAGTTGCTTGTCCGGACGAAGTCCGGCACGGCGCGGCGCCAGAGATGCGGAGGGCTCCGACCCCGCTGAGGCAATCTTGGCTCGAAGCGCCCCCGGAGGCCTCCACCCGGTGATTCCGGGACTTTGGAGGACACCCCGCTTGCAGGGGCAGGCGCGCTGCGCCCGCTGTCGGTTACTGTTCTTCGCGCCGTGCGCCGAACGCACCCATCGTTGTTCCGTGCTCAAAGACGCCGCCGGCTTCCGCATGGTCCGGACCATAGAAGTCGCCAGCGATCCAATTTCCGGACGTCGTTCCGGACGAAAACCCGGTCGCGTTGAATGGCACGTCGTCGAACATGATGCTGTCGACCGGCACCCCGGTGCTCACCGCGTGCATGTTGGTGAATGCGACGTCCACAATTCCATCGCCAATATCGGCGGTGATGGCGGCATCTCCCCGATACGCGGTGATCTCCTGCAAGTGCCCGGCGACCATCGCTCCGCTCCACGTCGCGGTTCCAGTCCGGTCGGGGTCGAGCCCGTCGCATCACCGAAGGCGAAGACCCGGGCAAATCCGCTCCCGGTCGGTTGGCCGTCGCGCAGGATCACGGCGTTCCGGCCGAAGAAGAAGCCGTGCTCCATTCACCCTCCGAGCAGGCGCGTCGACTGACAGCACACGCCGTCCACTTCATGTTCGCTTCTGCCTTGAACGACATTGACGCCATTGCGGATCATTGGGGCGACGTAAGTCGTGCCCGCGAAGTTGCAGTCATTTCCGAGCGTTGCCGCGTTCTGACGGGTTCCATCCCTCGACACGAGGTCACTCCCGAGCCGGGAGTCTGCACGGTTCTGGATATTCGCGAGGGCGGCTGCGATATCGTCCGAGGTCATGTCCAACTGCATGTCACCCATTGCATCATCGTTCCCGCTTGGGGTGCCATTGCTTCTGCCGGCACCTGTGCTGTCCCCGCCACCGCCGCAGGACGCCAGCATGACGGCAAAAGCGATCATCAAAACTGTACGCATTGATTGCTCTTCGATCATGGATTGCGACCGCGGCTGGTGCCGGGCCGTGCAAATCAACATGGCGAATGCATGAGATCCCGCCTGTTCGTCCTTGCGCCGGGAGCGACCCATTGCTGTGCTGGACTCATTTGGCAGGCGACCCGGCACATTTAGCCGGACCATGTTGATTTGCGAGGGCGACGATAGGCGCGTGGCAGGCGCATCCCGGATCGGCAATCGAGATTGACTTGGGTGAACTGTCAGGTCGAGATTGCTTTCTCCGCGCCATGACGGTCGTGTCGCCTTGGGTTCAATGGGGTGATCAGCGGCGATGGCACGGTCGGGTTGTTCGCCGGAGAGATTCGGGCATGAGTTGACGATCCAAGGCCGAGCGCCGAGATGGGCGGGAACCTTGCCATTCGGACGTGGGCAGTGCTTTTGCGGCGCCTGGCCGAAGATGGAGATTTCGCCGGCCCGCGAAGTCCTTTACGTAGGAGCGAACCCGAACGGGACTCGAAGTCGCCATGAACAGTCATTCCGCACCCGACGAGACCGCCGTTGAATGCCCTCCCGTCCTGGCAGGGCGAGTCTCCAATTCATGCGGCGGTTTGCGATGTCGTGGAGACTGCTGATGGGTGCGGTCTATTTCTATCACCTGACCAAGCGTCCGCTTGAGGCGACGCTGCCGGTTCTGATCGGCAAGTCGCTCGAGGCAGGTTGGCGGGTTGCAGTGCGCGCGCGCGAGGAGTCTCTTCTTGAACGTCTGGATCGGCAGCTTTGGCTGGGTGACGGCTTCCTGCCCCATGGAATGGCCGGGGGTCCGCATGACAGCGAGCAGCCTGTGCTCCTGACGACGGGAGAGCCCACAAACGATCCGGCTTGCCTGATCAGCGTGGATGGGGCGGATGTCAGCGTCAGTGAAGTCGAGGCGAAGGAAAGGGTCTGCATCCTGTTCAACGGCGCCGATGCCGAAGCCGTCGAGCATGCACGCGAGCAGTGGCGGACGCTGACCGAGGCAGGAGCAGAGGCGCAATACTGGACCGAAGAGCAGGGGCGCTGGGCCAAGAAGGCGGAGAGCGCTCCGAAGCAGCAATAGCGGTGTGCAGCGATTGTCCCTCTCAGGGGAACATGCGTCTCAAGGTGTCAGGATCAGGCCTTTGTCGGATATCTCGAGCCGATCGAATCGGGATAGAAAGCTCATTCCGAGAAGAGAGTCGTCCATGTCTCCGCTGTTCACCGCCACGCGCACCCGTTCGAATCGAACCGGCCCCAGCGACATGACATCTGCCGTGGCAAAAGCGGTCTTGACCGGGCCGTTTGCCGTGCGAGCCGTGCCCAGAAACGCCAGGTTGTCCGGATCAAATCCCGCACGGCGCGCGTCTTCAAGTGACAACACCACTTCCGTGGCACCGGTGTCGACGATGAAATCCACTGGTATGCCGTTCACGTCCACTTGGAGGAAAAAATGTCCGCCACGTCCGCGAGGGACGTGAATCGCCGATCCGTCCGAAAGCACGGACTGGCGCGGAACTATGTCACGGCGAATGTCGTCCCAAAGCCCGTATATGGCCACGACACCAAGGAAAATCAGCCCCCACGCCAGAAACATGCGCAGCGACCTGCCAATGGATGTCCTGTTCTCTGCGATGAACCACCCGCCGACGGCGGTCAGCAGGAGCAGCAGATAGACGAGGCGAGGAAACTGGTCGAAGTCCATGACGTGTAGATAGGTGGCGACGGTGCTCTTTGCCAGTCCGCCCGCTGGCACTGCAGCAAGCCGGAATGCGATCCCGGCAATCCGGTGGTTGCCGGACGGCTCTCGCGTCCTGGCCTTGCCCGCGGGCCTGAAGTGTTGGCGGGACGAACCCGTTGGCCTTCGCGATCACTCGTCCCGGTCGATCAGCCCGAGTCCGCGCAGGTAGATCCCGATGCCGGCTTCGAGCAGGTCTTCTGGCGGAAAGGGCGACTTGGTCCCGGGCGCGCCGCGCGCAAAGAGTTCGACGACACCGTGGCTCAGCGCCCAGACATGCGCCGAGAACATCTGCGGTGGCGGGCGCTTGTCGCGAGGGATGTTCTTTGACAGTTCGGCAGCGGCCTTCTCCAGAACGTGAAATGCACGCTGTGCAACCTGTGCGAGTTCTGGCGTGCGGTTGATCGAGATTCCGCTCTCAAACATGGCCACGTAGTGTCCGGGATGTCGCCGGGCGAAGGCGAGATATGCGTGGCCCGTCGCCTCGAACGACGCAAGGGACGAGGGCTGTCCTGTTTCGTATGCATATTCCATCAGATCGGCAAAGGTCTCGAATCCTTGCCGGGCAATCTCGGCGATCAGGTCATCGCGACCCTCGAAGTGACGATAGACGGCAGCAGGCGTCACGCCGGCCAGTTTCGCCGCTTCCGACAGCGTGAAGCCCGTCGGTCCCTTCTCCTCGATCAGCTTCAGCGCCGCATCGACGAGGGCCCGGCGGAGGTCGCCGTGATGATAGCCGCGCTTAGCCATTCCGGCTGGCAGAGGACTCGGAATGCCGCTGCACGATCACGTTTCGTGGCGGGTGGTCGAGGCCTTTCTCGTCGACGCCGGGTCCGATGCGCGTGGTGCCGAGATGCGCGCCATCTTGAGATTGACCGACGGCATGGCCGAAAGCCGGTATGTTTCCTTCGCAAGGACGGAACATGTTAATCGCCTTTATTTCGTCCAATATCTAGGCACGGAGCGGTACAGGCGCAATCCATGGAGATCCTTGACGATCGTCGGCGACGGCGATTGGACCTTGAGAGCCATGGTCCGCAAGGCTGAAAACTCCGACGGACCACCTCGCGCAGGCCCGGAACCGTCCGCGATCAATTGCGGAGATCGGTCGATTCCTCGCCGATGCGATTCATGTCGAAAGGCGTTGTGAGGTAGATTTCCGAAACCCAGTTGCCGAACAGGAGATGCGCATGGCTTCTCCAACGATTCATTGGTTCGGCATCCGGATTGTCGGCAGGGAAATAGTTGACCGGCAGGTCGATCGGCGTCCCGTTGGCGATGTCGCGTTCGTATTCCTCTTTCAGAGTTCCGCTGTCGTACTCGAAGTGGTTGAAGATGTAGAGAGCCCGGTGCACCTCGTCGGACACGAGGCAGGGACCGGTCTCCGAGCTGCCAAGCAGCGTCTTGAGCCCGGCGCCCCGAATCTCGTCCTCACGCATTTCGGTCCAACGGCTGATGGGAATGTAACAGTCGTCCGAGAAGCCGCGCAGGTAGGGCGAGGCCGGGTCCATGTTGGCCTGCCGAAAGCAGCCGAATGTCTTGGCCTTGAGCAAGTGCTTCTCGACGCCGTGGAAATGGTTGATCATCGCCATTCCACCCCAGCAGATGCCGAAGGTGGAGTGAACGCTTGACTGGGTCCAGTCCATGACCTCCTTGAGTTCGTCCCAATACGAGACGTCCTCGAATGGCAGGTGTTCGATCGGCGCACCCGTGATGACGAGGCCGTCGAACTTTTCGCCGCGGACGTCCTGAAATGGCCGGTAGAACTCGGCCATGTGTTCGGCGGCCGTGTTCCGGGTCTTGTGCCCGGACATTCGGATCAGCCGGAAGTCGATCTGCAGCGGCGTGGCGCCGATCAGCCGGGCGAACTGGTTCTCCGTTTGAATCTTCTTGGGCATCAGGTTGAGCAGCCCGATCTTCAGCGGCCGAATGTCCTGATGGGACGCCAGTTCCTCGTCCATCACCATCACCCCTTCACGCGAAAGGATCTGAAAGGCAGGGAGGTTTGATGGCAGCTTGATCGGCATTGGCGTCTCCGGTTCAGACCATTCGGGATAGCGAGAGACCACTGGTTTCACAAGACGGGGCGTTCTGCCGCGCTGTGTCAGGCGTCGGACTGACCGAGCGCTTCGGCGACGAGATCAGTCATGTCGTCTTCGGTTTCTACGGCGGCGATCGCGTCGGCACTGACGGTCACGCCCCAGTTTTCGGCCATGGCGCGATAGCGGGGCTGGCGGTGCGCAAGCGCCCTCGCGTAAGCCCAGCGCACGAAGGTGTCCGGATCCACGGTCCCGGGCGCGTCGCCGGACTCGGCGAGGTAGGCATCCCAGATTTCTGCAAGGAAATCATCCGCGAAGCACATTGGCTTCGGAGCCTTGTCAAAACGCCTGGAGAGTTCTTCGGCGTGGTGGTCGGACCCTTCGATCCACACCATCAGGACCTGATCTCCAAGCGCGCTCAGGATCGGGTCTTCGGGATCTTCCGGCGACACGATCTCGCAGATCGAGCCGGACGTGTCACATACGAAATGCGGATAGCCATAGATCTCGGCGGCGCGGGTGGCGAAGTGGCCGGTATCCAGCATTGCGCCGCGTTCAGCGTCGCGGTGCAGCCTTTGCCTACGCACGTACTCCTCCCACGGCACGCCACCCTTGCGGGGATCACCGGGCTTGCCGAGATAAGCGGACAGGGGCGCAAGGTTGCCGAACGTGATGTTCGAGCGAATCCGCACGGAGTCCGTCATCAGCAGTTCGCGAAGGAGCGGGCTCTTCATTGCCTCGCGCTTGAGATTGTCGGAGATCGCCTCGCCCATGTACCGGGTACCGATGCGGTAATCGACCGAGTAGTGGAACCATTTGCCGGTTGCCCGAAGCATGTCGGAGACGTGTGTCTTTCCGAGCCCGGACATGCCAAACAGCAGGAGCCGCTTTTCGGGCGCGTCGCGCCAATCCAGCGCGCTTTTGTATAGCATGTGTCGCGTCCTTGTCCTTGGCATTTGGAATTACGGGGCGAGGCAGGCCCGGTCAATCAGCGGAACGTGCTTTTTGTGGCGGCGTTGCCGATTCGTCCGTCAAGAACGAGAAGTCCCGCCCCGAGAAGCGCGAAGCCGAGATAGGCGCCGGATGTAAGGGCCTCATCCCTTGCCCAAGAGCCGAGCAGGATGGCGATGGGGGGCATCATCAACGTCACGAGAAGCAAGTTGCCCGCTCCGGCTGCCGCCAGAATGCGGTAGTAAAGTATGTAGGCTGCAGCCGTGGCTGCCAGCGCGAAGTAGGCAATTGCGGCCCAGGTGGACAGGCTGAGGTCGAATTCAAGCGGTCCTTCGAGTGCGTGGGACAGTGGCAGCATGACAAGGGTGGAGCAGGTGAGCATGCCGGCTGCTGCGACGAGCGGCGACTGGTCCTGCAGTCTGGCGCGTGCCCAGCAGCCCGCGAAGGCATAGCTGATCGTTCCTCCGATCACGGCCAATTGCGCCAGGGATCGCAATTCGAGGCTTGCGAGATTCTGAAGTCCGATCGCGGTGGAAACGCCCAGAAAGCCGATCAGGACACCGATGGCCCGCCGCATGGTCAGGCGTTCGTCGGCAAAGAACAGCGCCGCGACAAGAACGGCCCAAATTGCCGACGTGGCATTCAGAATCGCCGTCAGTCCGCTCTCGATGCTTAGCTGGCCCCAAGCCATCAGCGTGAACGGGATCACGTTGTTCAGGCATCCCATGACGAAAAATGCACTCCATGCACGAAATGATCGAGGCACGGCGAGGCGACGCACGGCCACGATGATCCAGAGCATGATCGATGCCCAGGTCACCCTGTGCGCGACGGAGGAGAGGAAGCCGATTTCGTCGAGTGCCTCGCGAATCGCGAGAAACGAACCGCCCCAGAGAAGGGCGAGCAGCGCTAGGTCGATCCATGCACGCAAGGGAATTGGATTTTTGGTCACTCGAGCCGCCTATCCGCCGGAACTGTCTAATTCGACCCGAAAGTTGCTGAACTCTCTGCGGTCCTCATCCGGCACGGGAGGTCTTGAGCCTTCTGGAGCGGGACGGGCTCGCTGCCGACGTCAAGTCACGAGCACGTGTTGCGGCGCCGCGACCTCCGGTTGAGCGTTGTCGAGTCTCGGACCCGTCAAGCCCGGCGCCTGCCCTTGGTTTCGTTCAGCAGGTTCGCGTAGTTGCCGCCGAAGATCAGTGCGGCGCCAAGCAGTACCCAGATGTCCAGTGGCTCGGCGTAGAGGAATGCACCGATGATCGCTATCGCGGGAAGGCGGACAAAGTCCATCGGCGTGACCACGATGGCCGGCGCGACCGCGAGCGCGTTGGTGATGCATGTATGCGCCAGGAGCCCGCCGCACCCGAACAGCACCACCCAGGGCCATGCTTGGGCCGAAGGCCAGGCGATGTCACCGTCCCAGCCCGCGGTGACGGTCCCCATGAACGCCTGCATGACGGTCAGCCAGAAGAGCACGCCGAAGACGGTTTCGGTCCGCATGAGCAACTTGGTCCCGACGATCGAGCACGCGAATCCGATGGCTGCGGCTGCAGCCAGCACGAGTCCCAGCGTGTCGCCGCTTCCTTCAGGGCGGGCAACGCAGAGAACTCCGGCGATGCCGAGGACGACGGCCATCCCGCGGGCGCGGGTCAACCGCTCGCCCGCAAAGACAAGCGCGAATATCACGACCCAGATCGGTGTTGTGAATTCCAGCGCGAAGAGTTGCGCAAGCGTGACCAGAGACAGGGCGACAAACCAGAGATTCTGGCCGGCGAAGTGCCCGATGTTGCGCACGAGGTGGAGCGGCAGCCGATCAAACCTGATTTCACGGATTTTGCCGGTGGCGCCGCCCACGGCAAGCACGATGGCAAGGCCGATGAAGGAGCGGTACATCATCACTTCGAAGCTATCGAGCTCGACGGCAGCCGCGCGTCCCGCAACCGCCATGGTCGAAAAGCTGACAACGGCGCCCGTCATCCACAGGGCCGCAAGAAGGGGCCTTGAATCGTCCGTCATCCGCGATGCGCCAGTCTGGTTGCGCACCGAACCCCGTCTTGCGTAAATCGCCTCGCGCAACAGGCGCAGCCGAGCGCGCAGAGTTCCGAGAGGCCAAGGCGGCCGCGACCTGCAGTGTGCAACGCGATTGCGAGTCTCGAATGGTGGCTGGCTGCTATTCCCACTCGATTGTCCCTGGCGGTTTCGAAGTGATGTCGTAGGTCACCCGGTTGATGCCCTGCACTTCGTTGATGATCCTGGTTGCTGTCTCCCCGAGGAATTCGTGGCTGAACGGGTAGTAGTCGGCGGTCATGCCGTCGACCGACGTGACTGCCCGAAGAGTGCAGGCGTAGTCGTACGTTCGCCCGTCGCCCATGACGCCGACCGTTCGCACGGGCAGGATCGCGGCAAAGGCTTGCCAGATCCTGTCATATAGACCATGGCGGCGAATCTGGTCGATATAGACGGCATCGGCCTGGCGAAGAATGTCGAGCTTGTCGCGCGTGATTTCCCCTGGACATCGGATCGCAAGTCCGGGACCCGGGAAGGGGTGTCGGCCAATGAACTCTTTCGGCAACCCGAGCTCTTGGCCAAGGGCACGAACCTCGTCCTTGAACAGTTCACGAAGCGGTTCGACGAGCTTGAGACCCATCTCGTCCGGTAGGCCGCCGACATTGTGGTGCGACTTGATGGTGGCAGACGGTCCCCCGGAAAAGCTCGCGGACTCGATGACGTCAGGATAGAGCGTTCCTTGGGCCAGGAATTCGGCGCCGTCGATTTCGTCGGCACATTTCTGGAAGACCTCGATGAAGAGTCTCCCGATGATCTTTCGCTTGGACTCCGGGTCGCTCTGGCCCTCAAGAGCGGAAAGGAAGAGCTCGGATTCGTCCGCATGGATCAGCGGAATGTTGTAGTGGTCGCGGAACATCGTCACGACCTCGGCGGCCTCGTTCTGGCGCAGCAGGCCGTGATCGACAAAAACGCATGTGAGCTGGTCGCCGACCGCCTCGTGGATCAGCACTGCTGCCACGGAGCTGTCGACGCCTCCTGACAGCCCGCATATCACGCGCGCCGCGCCGACCTGCTCGCGAATCTTCAGGATCGCCTCGTTCTTGTAGCTTGCCATGGTCCAGTCGCCCGAGAAGCCCGCGAGCCGAACGAAATTCTCGATGAACCTTGCGCCCTTCGGGGTGTGATGCACTTCAGGATGGAACTGGACCGCGTAGAAGTTCCTGTCCGTGTCCGCGATGATCGCGAACGGAGCGTTCGGCGACGTGCCGAACGACTCGAAGCCCGGCGCAAGCCTGGATACGTGATCTCCATGACTCATCCAGACCTGTTCGCGACCGCCGTCGAACCAGCCCTCCAGAACGGGCAGTGTGCCCCGGGGCTCCACGAAGGCGCGGCCAAACTCGGCCGTGCCGCCGCCGCCCGAGATCTTGCCTCCTTCGACGGCGCCGCCGAGCATGTCCATCATCACTTGCTGGCCGTAGCAGATGCCGAGGATCGGCGCGCCGATCTCGAATATGCATGCGGGAGGGCGGGGTGCTTCGCTGTTCAAGACGCTTGCGGGCCCCCCCGAGAGGATCACCGCCTGCGGTGCGAATCCCTGCAGAAACGCGTCAGTCACGTTCTGGAACGGGTGGATTTCGCAATAGACGTTCAACTCGCGCAGCCGTCGAGCGATGAGTTGTGTCACCTGGCTGCCGAAGTCCACCACGAGAAGGCGTTGGTGCGGAGAAGCGAACATGGCGTCGGAATAGGTCCGGTCGCACGCAGTGACAAGAGGTTGTCCAATCTCCCGATTGGCGATGTGCGGGCAGGCACGTTCGCCACGTCCGGAGGTCCAACATGTCGCATTCCTGTGGCAAAGGACGCAATTTGCCAGAATTCCAATGGCGCTTCGTGCGATGTGACTGAGTGACTTGGGAACTGGAGCAGACCCGATGATGGATGGCAGAGCCAGGCGCGGCCGTGGTGGAGGTGCCGCCCGGAGAGCCGAGCGAACGGCGATTCGGATTGAGGCGGCGAAGTATATCGAACGCCAGGTGCCGAACTTCGAGATCCTGAACGAGGAAGCGCTTGAAATCATCGAATCCAACGCGGAAGGGATCCTGTCGGAGATCGGGGTCGTCTTTACGGAAAATCCGGCAGCGCTCGAACGTTGGCGCGATGCGGGCGCCGACGTTGACGGCGACCGCGTGCGCTTGCCGAAGGGTCTCGCCCGAGAGCTCTGCGGCTCGGCACCGTCAAGCTACGTTCAGCATGCCCGAAATTCCGAGCGCAACGTGGAGATTGGCGGCGACAATCTCGTGCTGGCTCCCGTCTACGGTCCGCCTTTCGTGCGCGATGCGGCAGGCGGGCGCCGCTACGCAACGATCGAGGACTTCAGGAATTTCGTGCGTCTGGGTTACGCATCGAAATGGCTGCATCATTCCGGCGGCACGGTTTGCGAACCTACCGACGTGCCGGTGAATGTCCGCCATCTCGACATGCTTCATGCCCACATGACGCTGTCCGACAAGCCGTTCATGGGATCCGTGACAGAACCGCACCGGGCACGGGATTCGGTCGAGATGTGCGAGATCCTGTTCGGCAAGGAATTTGTCGCCGAAAACACGGTGATGACGTCTCTCGTCAACGTCAACTCGCCGCTCAACTTCGACAACACGATGATGGGGGCCATGGAGGTCTATGCTGCGGCAAACCAGGCATCGATCATCTCGCCGTTCATCGTCGGCGGTGCAATGTCGCCGGTTTCCGTGGCCGGCACGCTTGCGCAGGTGACGGCGGAAGTGCTGGCAGGCATCGCCTACAGCCAGCTTGTTCGCAAGGGAGCGCCGGTCATCGCGGGAACGTTCGTGGCTTCGATTGACATGAATTCCGGCGCACCGACATTCGGAACGCCCGAAGCTGCCCAGGTCACGCTCGGCATGGGGCAGATCGTGCGCAGGATGAATTTGCCCTATCGTTCGGCGGGCGCATTTTGCGGCTCGAAGCTTCCCGACGCACAGGCGGCGTACGAAAGCGCGAACACCCTGAACATCGGGCTTCTTTCAGGCGTGAACTTCATGCTGCATGCCGCTGGCTGGCTGGAAGGCGGGCTGGTGGCCAGTTTCGAGAAGTTCGTCATGGATGCCGACCAGTTGGGAATCTTGCACAAGCTGGCGGGTGGAATTGACATGTCGGAGAACGGCCAGGGTGTGGACGCCATGCGCGAGGTCGGGCCGGGAGGGCACTATCTGGGATGTGCCCATACGCAGGCAAACTACCAGACGGCATTTTGGCGCAGCGACCTTCTCGACTACAAGCCGTTCGAAACCTGGGCGGAAGAAGGCGGACGTGACACCCAGGCGCTTGCGGCCGAACGCGTAGCGACGCTGCTTGCACATTACGAACAGCCCGCAATCGACCCGGGCATCGCGGAGGGGCTGGAGGCATTTGTTGCGGAGAGGAGAGCATCCGCGCCCGAGGCATTTTCGTGATGCACTGATGCGACTCAAGCCGACAATGACGCGACGTGCGCAATAATTGCGTGACGCCAACAGCTTGCCTGACTCGAGTATGCCCTCCCCAACAGTGACCGATCCATTCGCCAGTGCAGGCGTCAAGGCAAATTGGTTGTCAAGTCATGCGATGCTGCGCCGGGTCTCTGTCTGAAGCGTCGGTTCCGCCGCACTTACGGAGGCTGTTCGGAAATCTCGGACGACAGGCGAATGCTGCTCGATTTCAAATGCACGTCGCGCTGCGGGAAGGGGACCTGGATGGCGTGTTCGCGGAACAGGTCCCAAACCTGCAACAGCACCTCGCTGATGACGTTGGCACGGCCCTTGGCCGGATCATTGATCCAGATGCGGATCTCGAGGTCTATCGCGCTCTCTCCGAAACCTCTGAGCAGGCATCGGGGTGGCGGGTCGTCCAACACCCGCTCGACCGCCGCCGACGCCTCGCGACACAACTCCATCGCGAACCGCACATCGCAGGAGTAGGAAATTCCGACCGGGATGCAGAGCCGCACCGCCTTGTCGCTGTGTGACCAGTTCTCGACACGCTGAGTGATCAGCTCTTCGTTCGGAATGAGATACTCGACGCCGTCGCGTGTTCGGACCGCTGCGTAACGCGCACCAAGCGAAGCGACCCAGCCGTAGGTGTTGCCAACCGCAATGACGTCATTCGGCTTGATCGACTTGTCCATCAGCAGCAGGAGGCCGCTGATCAGGTTGGACACGATTTTCTGCAGGCCGATCCCCACGCCGATGCCGAGTGCACCGCCGAACACAGTGAGCGCCGTGAGGTCGATTCCCAAGCTGCCGATGGCGACCAGGAAAGCAAAGGTCACGAGCACGATCTTGACGATCTTGGAAACCAGCACCTGGACCGTCGGCGTAAGGTCTTCCGACCGCTTGATCTGCCGCTCGAGAATGTTGGAGAGCACCAGCACCATCCACAGCAGAACCCCCAGTGCCAGGGTGCCTTTCGCTATGGCGAGCAGCGAAATTCTTACCTCCCCAAAGGTCATCCCGATGCCGTCGAGCAAGGTAATCGTCACGTCAAACAGTCCAAGGGCGACCAGCGCGGCGAAAATCCATGCGATCCAGGCAACCAACCGGGCCACGAGTTCGTTGCTGATGAATCCCGAGACAAGCCGGATCGCCACCCAGGCGCCGGCAAGGCTCGCTGCGATCTGAGTAAGGCGATATCCGAACAATTGCGATTGCGCTCCTGCCTCGACGGCAATCCACAGGAACGCGAGGACGATGATCGGGGTGGACAGTGCAGAGAGACGATCGACGAAACCCCGCAACTCGGCATGCCGCGTTTGGGTCCTTGAGGCCGCGTCGATGGCGCGGCGAAGTCGCGGGCCCAGGAATCGGCCGAACATCAGCGCCAACAGGATCAGCCCCGCCTGGATCGCGTTATCAGCCGACAGCACGTCGGTGACGAACCACGCTTCGAGGCCGGCGCGGAATTCTGGAAGATTCAGGCTCTGGATAAAATCGTTCATCAAGCCGACCTTACCATTCACGGGTACAAGTCAGAAATGAAAATTGAGCGTGGCAAACAGCCGGTCATTGTTTCCGATACCGCGAAATGGCGTCTGTTCACCCGACTGGTAGGCGACCAGTCCGGTCGACAACTGAAGCGCATCGCTCCAGGCGTAGTCGAACTGGAGCCTGCGGACGGCGCCGAGTTCGCCGGTTGCCCCGAAGGTCAGCGCAAGGAACGTCGCGTCAAGCGTATCGTTCAGGAAGGATCGCTGGATTCGGAGACCGGTTGCCGGTTCGTTGCGCCGACGGTCATCGGGCATCGACGCTAGGCGGTCGTCAAAGTCAGGAATGTGGTGAATTCGGGCTTCGAGGGCGATGTCGGTATCGGCAATTCCTGAATACTCGACACCTGCCAGCGCTGTCAGGCGCGAAAATTTCTGCGCGCTCGCACCGGAAAAGCGCAGCCCGGTGAACAACGCCGCTTCCGCCTTGATGAGCCAGCTGCCGCGCACGAGATTTCCGGCCGCCCCTGCCATCGTGATCCGGTTGTGGTGCAGCCGCAGCTCTCCGAAAGTCGTTGCCGCGAGGTGCGGACGGTCGTCAAACATGCGTGCGGCGTAAAGGGAAATGTCCCAGCCCGGAAACGTGCCGTTCAGCGCCAATGCCAGTTCAGGCGCGCCGAACGAGTCGTCCGGCGAAGCGCGTGGCGGAGGTGATCCCGTGCCGACGAAGAAGTCGCTGCCGGGAACGGGAAGCTTGTCGAAGCGGCGCTCGGGAATGGCGATCATGCTGATGGACCAAGGTTCCGCGTAGTGATCCAGCCGAAGTGCCGTGACCGGCAACCGATGGTCCTTGATATCGGTCAGGCCTGGCAGGCGGTTGTCGACGGGATTGAGAACGTCCGTTGCGCGAAAGAGCTCCGACCTGCCCCAGGCCATGATCTGACGGCCGAAAGTGAGGTCGAATTGCTCCGACACCGGTCCCTGCAGGAAGAACTCGTCGACTTCCGCCTCGCGTCCGTAAGCGTCGGAAAATTCCGGAGGACGGTCTCGCCCGTCGATTGCCCCGTTGGCCGTCGGGTCGCGCCAGAAATGGCCTTCGAGGCGGGATTTCCAGGCGGGTCCGAGCCTGACGTCCGCTTCGAGATCCAGCCGCGACTGCATCGAGGACAGGCCGCGATGATCAACGCCTAACGGCGGCGGGGCATCATGGGCGACATTGACCACGAACCGCTGGCTGAGCCGACCTCCGAACCGAAGCCGGGCGGGCGGCTCTTCGGCAAGGGCCGGCTGCCCCGACGCCGGGCCGACATCGGTGTCGAAGCCCTCCAGGACAGCCTGGATGTCATCTGGCGGTTGAAACGCCGGCGCATCATCGAAGCCTTCAAGGACACGGTCGAGTTCGCCCTGCGCAGAGACGGGGCCAGCTGCAAGGATCATGACAAGGACGGCCCGAAGTGTCATGGCAACGTTCAAAGGCCCTTTTCGAGCTGTCGCAGGGTGAAGAGATCCTCGTCCAGGTCCTGGTTGTAGCGGACGTCTTCGAAACGCAGCACGGTGCGATGCTGCGTCTTCTCGTTCCTGACGGTGCGCATGTCGAGCTCGACGCGCGTCCAGATGCCGTCGATGCGCTCCAGCCCCGTGATGTCCAGGTATTTCAACTGGCCGCCCTTCGTCAGCCAGTGGACAGCCCGAACCACCACGTCGATGTCCTTGCGGACGAACACGACCGACTTCGCATAGCCGTAGCGCTCCCGGACTGCTGCCGAGGCCGGCGTTGCCTCGATGAGCCAGGCCGACTCGCCGCGCACGTCTCGTTCGCCCAGAAGCCTGTAGTTCCACTCCTCCGGCACGCGCCGAGTCATGTCCGCATAGGAGAAGTCGGTGCCCATGAATGACTGAGACTTGCTGGATCCGGCGATCCGCTTTGTCTTTCGCAGCTCGGGCAGATAGAGCCATTGGTCGTCATCCCGGTTCGGGTCGCGGAAATCATGGGTCAGGAATCCCGTATTGCGCACATTTGCGGGCGAAAGAAAGAACATGAGGTTGAGGGTATCCCGGCCCCGATCCTTGATGAATGTCTGAAGCCGACGGGTTCTGGTGCTACCTTCACGATCGATCAGCGTCATGGACATGCGGGCGGTGCGATTGTCGCCGTCGTCTACGGCATCGACCTGCCGCATGATCTCCAGCGCCCGATCGTCGGCCGCCAGTGGCGCTGAAATTGACAGGAACATGCAGGCGATCAGGACAGACACGGCTTTCCTCATTTGGATTCTCCCCGTTTAACGGCTGCTTCCGGCCGCAGCAGGCTGCGATAGCGAAGCGCCATCAATGCCGGCGCAAGAACGAAGTCTGCGGCCAGGGCGGTAACGATGGTGATGCCGGTCAGGAACCCGAAATCGACCAGGTTCCGCATGTCAGCAAGACAGAAGATGAAGAAGCCTGCTGTCAGCACGGCGGATGTCAAGAGCATCGCGCGGCCTGAGGACTGCAAGGTCTCGTGCACGGCGGCCTCTACGGAACCGGTGCGCTCAAGATACCTGTGAAAATGATGCATGAAGTGGACCGTGTCGTCCACGGCGAGGCCGATGGCGATCGAGCCGACCAGCATTGTGAAGAGGTTCAGGGGGATTCCGGCAATCTGCATCAGCGCGAGCGTGAAGAGAATGGGCGTGAAATTGGGAATCATGCTGATCAGCCCGGTTCCGATGCGCCCGATGAGCGCGATCATCATCAGCGTGACCACGACGCCGGCGATGAGATAGCTGCGGGCTGCAGAGCGGATCGTGTTTTCAAGGGTTCTGCTCAGCAGGCTCATGATGCCGGTTAGGGTCACGTCGGCTGAATTTCCGAAAGCGTCCGTAAATCGCGCCTCTACGTCCCGGATAAACGGCGGGTAGGCCAGGGTGTCCTGCCAGGGCACGCGCATGCTGAAGCGTGCGCGGCTGAACTGGAAGTCGACGAGATCCTCGAGGTCGTCCGAGCCGGAATTCTCGAAGAGCAGGAATTCCTGTGGAATCAACGCGGGATTTTCGGGGATGCGATGAAATTCCGCGCGGTTCTCGTTCAGTGCCTGGTGAATTTCCTTCAGCAAATCGGCCACTGACAGGATGGCCCCCACCTTTGTTGGACCTGCCGACTCCGCCTCGATGTCTCGTTTGAGCGCGTCGAGCTTGAGCAGCGTGTCCCGGTCATGCAGACCGTTTTCGACCCCAGTGTCCAGCACGACCTCGAGCGACACCGTGCCTCCGAGATCGCGATCTATGGCGCGGGTTGACTGGTGCACCGGCCAGTGATCGGGCAGCCAGGAAAGGACGTCGTGCGAAAAGCGCAGTTGCGCCGCGAGCCCGAAGGCGGTTGCGGCCGCGACCGCGAACGCGCAGACGATCGGCGCGGCGTTGCGAACGCCAAACCTGGCGAATGCGGCCAGCACCCTGTCCGTCATGGCCGATGCCCCGTCGGCAGATGCGACGGGCTGCATGGCCCACGACGGGATCAGTGCAAGCCCTGCTGGCAGCAGGATCAGGGTGTAGACGAGCGCAATCAGGACGCCGATGGCGGAATATTGACCCAGGTCGGCGATCGGGGCGACGTCGGCCACGGCGAAGGAACCCAGGCCGGCGGCGGTGGTCAGGCTGGTCAGAAGGACCGGAAGGCCGGCATGGCCGACCGCGGCGACGATCGCCCGCTCCCGGTCATGCCCGGCGCGGATGTTCCTGTAATGGATGGCCAGCAGGTGAACTGCCGCTCCGACGCCCACGGCGAGCAGGAAGGACGGAAGAATGACGATCGGCAATGTCACGGGGGTGCCGAGGTGGCCCATGAGTCCGAGCGTGCTCAGCAGCGCCAGCACCACCACGCCCAGAGGCAACATCACGGCCGCAACGGAGCGGAACATTGCGAACAGGAGGAGCGCAATGACCGTGACCGCCAGCAGCACGGAGCGCCCCATGTCTTGCTGAAGCGCCGACTTCAGGGATTCCATGACCGCCGGGGTTCCTGCGGCATGCAGGACGAAGCCGTCGCGCCGATGCTCTGCCACGATTTCGTTGACAGCTTCGACCACATATTGGATTTCTTCTTCGCTCAGGTGCTCGCGGGGACCCGCGTCCGGGGAAGATTCGTCGAACAGGGCAAGCGCGTCGTCGACCGACTGTTCCTCGAGTTCGGTGTATCTCGCCAGTTCGAGCACGATCGTGGTCACCGTGCCATCGGGCGAGATCAGCAGGTTGCGGTACAGTGGATTTGCCAGGACCCGGGACCGAAGTGACGCAAGGTCCTGTCCGGATTCCGGCCAGGAATGCAGGAGATCCTCGACAATCAGACGGTCGCTTTCCCCTCTCGTGTTGCGCGCGTTGATCATGGAGGTGATGCTGGCAAGGTTGGGAACTCCGGAGGCGAGGGAGTTATGCAGTTCCTTCAATCCGGTCAGGGACTCCAAGGTGAACAGTTCATCCGCCGCGACGGACACGATGATCACGTCGTCGCGTCCGAATTGGTCTCGAAACTCTTCGTATCGTTCCAGAACGGGATCCCCTGTCCGGAGAAAAGACTCGGTCGATGTGTCGATGACGAGGTTGCGCAGCCCCGTAGCGGCAGCAGCCGTGGCAAGCAGCACGACGAAGATTGCAGGAATCCTCTTTCGGCAGAGATAGGCCGCAGATGCTTCGAACCACATTTCCACCCGCGCCTTGATCCCTTTCACGGCCACTAGCCGTCTCGTCCGCGGGTTGGCGGGTCGGAGCCGCACGCTTCTTCCGCATCGCTAGCGGGCCAGCGGCTTGTGGGGGTGATCTTACGCATCGGCAGCCCAACGAAGTCCGTGTAGACGCCCACAAACCCTACTTTGGCGCGACGCGGCAAGTCAAATCGGGGTGAAACTTCAGATGCAGCCCGAAATCGTTGGGCCGTACGCGAAGTGCGGCGCAAGCAGTGCCGCCGGTTGGTCGAGTTCCACGCCGACATCCAAATTGAACAGGCTGGCGGGAATGGAGTCATCGATCAGGACGGTCTCGTCGAGAACTCCGGAAGCCCCGTGCTGAAGGCTCCGGGGCCGAGTGCGACGGCGGCCCGTCGCGGGTGCATGTGCGTGAACAGGATGCTCTCGATTGCGGCAGAGACGACGGAGCCGATTTCAACGGATCGACCACGGCCGGCGAGCGCGTGTCGCGGCGCGGCGTGACAAGCGTCCGCGCGACCGTCTGGGGGCGATGGTGAAGGCTGGCCGACGGGCACCCGCGGCGCGCTCACGAGTGGCAGCGCGAGACCTCCACGCTCCGGGATGTCGCGACAGGCAATTTCGGATTGGAGCCGCCGCGCCGCTTCATGACCAGGCAACCAACACGACACTTCCCGGGCAAGGATTGCACAGATCCATTTTTCTTGCTGTGTTCGGAAGTCTTGGGCTTGAATGTCGCGACGCACGGAAAAGACGAAATCGAAGTCGGATCATCGCGTTGACTGTCGATTGCGTGCTCAGCTTCGTGCCATGCACGATTCACGGCATCTTGGGCCGTATTTTGGCGGCGGGCGCGGAAGTTGCGCTCGTTGCGGAACGAATCAAGTCAACTACCGTTGCGCAATCGTATGATGCCGCGTTGCCCGCCACGTTCAAACTCGATTGCAAGGCGGGATGCGCGGGATCGGGCGATGCTGCGCAGATCAGCTGTGTCGAATATCCCGGTTCCGTTGATGCTTAGGATCACGTCTCCCGGGCGCAGCCGCGTGCGGTGCGGCGATCCCTCGATTGCGATGACGACGACGCCTTCGGTATCGAGCGGAAGTCCGAATTCCTCGATCAGCGCCGGGTTGACGTTTGCAATGCTCAACCCGTCGAGGACGGTCTGCGCCGCTATTCGGAAGGAGTTGCGTGGCGGGACCTCCGGGGCAGGGGCGAGCAGGACACGTGCGCGATGCTCGGTCGCGTCCCGCAAGTAGACGACATCCGCTGAGGTGCCGACCCCGCGCGCAAGCAGCCGAAACAGCATCTCCGGCTCGCCATCCACCGCTCGTCCGTCAATTGCGATGACCACGTCGCCGGTCTGCAGTCCAGCGACACTGAAAGGGCTTTGCCGATGCATCGCCCTGATCAGCACGCCTTGAGGCACTTCGAGCCCGAGCGCCTTGGCGAGCGGGCCGTCGACCGGCTGCGTGGCAATCCCCGCCCATGGACGCACGAGGTCGCTGTTCCCGGCCTCCGCCTGCACCACGTATTGCCTCACCAGACTGGCTGGAATCGCGAACCCGATGCCATGCGATCCGCCTGATCGCGTCATGATTGCGGTGTTTATGCCCACAAGCCGTCCCGCCATGTCGACGAGTGCTCCGCCCGAGTTTCCCGGATTGATCGGCGCATCGGTCTGGATGAAGTAGCCCGGCCGTCCGCTCACGAGGCTCGAGCGCGCGTTCGCCGAAATTATCCCGCTTGATACCGTCTGGCCCACGCCGAAGGGGTTGCCTATCGCGAGGACCAGATCGCCCACTTCCACGACGTCGCTGTCGGCAAACTCCAGCGCCGGCATTTCCGGCGCGTCGACGAGCCGCAACACCGCAAGATCGGTTTCCGCATCGCCAAGCACCACATATGCGTCGAATTCGCGCCTGTCCGGCAAAACCACGCGGATGTCCGTGGCGTTTCCGACCACGTGGAAATTCGACACGACGAGGCCGCCGCGCCCCAGGATCACGCCCGAGCCGAGCGAATTCTGAAGCCGCGGGCGGGTCGGGATGCTGCCGAAAAACCGGGAAAAGAACGGGTCGTCGGCAATGGGAGAGGCATGCGCCTTGACGACGCGCCGAGCGTAGATGTTGACAACCGACGGCACAACCGACCGGACCACGGGCGCAAAGCTCAGTCCGATCTCGGCTTCGCTCGACGGCACCCGCGTCTGAGCAGGTGCCCCGGCCGCGAACGCCAAGGCCAGAAGGACAGCAAGTATCTTCATGGGCACCACCAGGAAACGGCCTGCAGTCCAGATTGGTCGCCAACCTGGCGATTTCAAGTCAGGCCGTGCCCCGGCGAGACGTGGGAGCCGGTCTTTCGGGTCGGCGTTAGCGCCATGCGCGCCTGGTGAAGTCTGTGGGGCGAAGCTGGCAATTCACCGATCAGAGATGCGCTCCCTGTGTCGCGTCCGTCCAGCCCGCCGGCCAATCGCATCCCGGGTCGGCGGAAGATCCGCGAGGAACTCGATTCGCTTCAGTTCGCGGCATTGACCTCCAGCGCTTCCCTAGCGGCGCGGCGGGCCTCGTCGAACGATCCAACGATCCGGTCGGCTGGTAGCGCGCCGAGGATGTCAAGGCTGTGCAGGGTCGCGGCCACGTCGTCGCTGAGGCCCGTGACGATGCATTCTGTCTCGGACCTGGCTGCGATTTCCAGCAGTTGCCCGATCACCATGGCGGCGCTGTCGTCAACATAAGTGGTGTCGGAGAAGTCGAAAATGACGACCTCGTGCTCCCTGATGTCCAAACCGATCACGCTCACCAGCCTGTGCGACGAAGCGACGCTCAATGTACCCCTGAGGGCGACCATGCCCACCCGGGCCGCGTGCGAGTCGCCGTCTGCGGAGGTCTCTTCTCCGGCGAAGAAAGTCGCTTCCAGCAAGGGGACGGAAATCACGTTGTCGAGCTCCAGCCGTTCCAGCCGCCGTGCATGCACCATTCCGCCGGCAATCAATCCGATGGCGACCGCGGTGATCAGGTCGACGAACACGGTGAGGCAAAGCGTCGTCAGCATCACAAAGAGGTGTTCGCGCCGGAGGCGGTGAGCACGGGCGAGCATGCGCCAGTCGACGATGTCCCAGCCCACTTTGATCAGCACCCCGGCCAGCGCGGCGAGCGGAATCGGCTCGACCAACCGCCCGAGGCCCAGCACCAGGGCCAGCAGGAGCAGTGCCCGCAATGCGCCTGAAACCGGCGTCGACCCCCCGGACCGGATGTTGACCACGGTGCCCATCGTCGCGCCGGCTCCCGGCAACGCGCCGATCAGTCCTGCGGCCATGTTGCCGATGCCTTGGCCTATCAATTCCCGGTTCGGATTGTGACGGTTGCCGGTCATCGAGTCGGCGACCAGGGATGTCAACAGGCTGTCGACCGAGCCGAGCAAGGCGAGGATGATCGCCGGTTGCAGGGCATGCAGCAGGAATTCGATCGATGGCAGCGCGAAATGCACCGTCGGCAGGCCGACCGGGATCGCGCCGATGACTGGCGCGTCCCCAAACCACAAGATACCCAGGGCCGTTCCCGCGGCGAGCGCGACGAGCGGGCCCGGCGCGAAACGCGAGAACCTTCGAGGCCAGAGAAACCCCACCGCGAGCGTGGCCGCGCCGATGGCGAAGGCGCCGGCGTGGACGTCGCCCGCAGCCGCCGGAAGCGCCCGCGCCGCGCCCATCGGGCCTCCGGTCGTGCCCGAGGTGCCGAGCAGGGGTAACGCCTGCATCAGCATGATGATGAAGCCGATACCGGACATGAAGCCGGAGATGACGGCATGCGGCGTGTAGGCGACGAAGCGGCCGATCTTCGACACGCCCAGAAGCACCTGCAGGAGCCCCGCCAGAACGACGACTGTCAGGGCTTCGGCGAGGCTCTGCGCATGGCTGGTGAGGACGACCGCCATGGCAACGGTCATCGGCGCGGTCGGGCCGGATATCTGCGAGCGTGTTCCGCCGAACACCGAAGCGAAGAAACCGACCGCGATGGCGCCGTAGAGCCCGGCCACCGCGCCCATCCCCGAGGCGATGCCGAAGCCAAGGGCAACGGGCAGCGCAACCACCGTCGAGGTGACGCCGCCGAAAATGTCGCCGATCAGCGTGTTGAGGCTGTACGTCATGCGAAATCGAGGCATTGCGTACACTCGTATCCAGTCGCTCAAGACGCCGACATCGTCCACAGTATAGCATGTGGAAGCCGCGGCTGGAGCGACCAGCGCTGGCACAACCCGCGCTGGTACGGAGGGCCAACGGCGATTGCCGCCGACGAGACCGGGAGCGCTGCGTTCGGGCTCGGCTCGCCCAGGCGCTTCTTCGCGTTATTGAACGCGACGCAGGCATCTGGCTACCGCCAGGATTCTGGCAGGCCGCGCCGAACGGGGTCGCCGGCAGGAACTCCGCGGAAAAGGCCGGCGACAGCCCTGCTCACGGTTGCACACAGCGCCGCGGGCGGGTTGCGCGCGGCCTTCGCCCGGACATGCCATTCCTACCTGCACAACGTCCAGAATGCTCTGCAGTTGACCGCCCAAGAGCGCTGGTGCCGGATTCTCGGCCACGCCATGCGGAAATACCTCCAGGGCCGCCGCCAAGACCGCCGCCGGCCTGAGTCAAGCCTCCCGAACCGGCAGAAATGAGGGCCTCAACAAAGCAAAATATGCTCCTAACGCATCCTCCAACCCATGATTTGGGAGCCCTAGGTGAACGGCGTCACGCCTTCTGTTGCGGCGGCCTCGTTCAACCGCCAGTCCAGGCTCACCAGCGGGCAGCCTTCACGGATTGCGAGAGCCAGATAGCTGGCGTCGTATGCCGTAAGGCGGTGGTCCCGCGCGAGCGCCATGACATGGCGATCATCTGCTTCGCCTGGACAACGGATGGGGAGGCGGCGGACTCGGGCGACGGAATCGTTGGCATGATGTTCGCTGATTCTCCCCCGGCGTTCGGCCGACAACAGCAGGTTGCGCAGTTCATGCCAGAACAGGCTTGGAACCAGTGCCGTCTCGTCGGCGAGCCGATCGAGCGCGCGGTCGGCCAGTGCCACGTCCTCGTCTGGCAGTAGCCATGCGGCAGCGACCGAGGCGTCGGGCACGAACGCCATCAGCGTGCGTGTCCCTCGTGGCGCCAGGACAGGATCTCGGCGGTTGTCACTGTCTTCTGCTTCGCCCGTTCCCGGCGCAGGGTCGCGCATAGCGTGGCATGCTCCTGCCCGCTGTTGATCCGGGTAACGTGGGCGATTGGCGTCGAACCGCGACAGATGACGAGATCCTCACCGGCTTCCACTTCGGCCAGCAGCGCAGACAGGTGGGTCTTGGCTTCGCCGATCTTTACCTGACGTGTCATGTCCATCCAAGCTCCCTGTTCGCCCCGGAACGCTTAGCAGGAACGCGTTGTGTGTCCCGTTGCAACCGGCAGGTTAGGTTCGGGGCCGATCTTGGTCAAGTACTTGGTCATTTTGTCGATCGCCGAATCCGATAGACCATCGCCTGGGTCCTCGAGATGCCATGTCCTGCTGCCGATACCGGTTTGGACGATGCCTGGCCCGTATCTGATCATATGGGTAATATGGGAGAATGAAGACGACACTGGACATCCATGACGAGCTGCTGAGGCGCGCCAAGCGTCATGCCAAGGAAACGGGGCGCCCGCTGCGCGCCGTAATCGAGGACGGGCTTCGTCGCGTACTCGCCCCCAGGGCGCTTGACCGGAGATACAAGCTGCCCGATCTCAGAGCGGGAGATCCGGAAGCGCCTGATCCCCTGGAACGATATTCTTGGCCGGAGTTGCGCGAAATGATCTACGGCGATCCCGGCACACGGTGATTGCCGTCGACACCAATCTGCTGGTCTATGCGCACCGGCGTGAATCGCGCGTGGGTGATGCGGCGCATGCGGTCATGACCGAACTCGCCAAAGGAGACCGGCTTGGGCCATTCCGTGGCCATGCTGCTGCGAGTTCCTGAGCGTAGTGACCAACCGGCGCATCTGGAAGGACGAGGCGACTACGCCGGATCACGCGTGGCGCCAATTCCAGGCTTGGGCGGCGTCACCGTCAAACCACATGATCGGCGAGACCGATGATTTCATGGAGATTCTGCAAAGATTCGTGAACCGGCCTCGTGTCGTCGGTGGAGTGGTTCACGATGCTCGCATCGCGGCCGTATGCGTGGCGCATGGTGTCGAGGCGCTGCTGACGCGGGATCGCGACTTCTCTCTGTTTCCGGAACTGCCGACGCATGACCCTTTGGAAACCGGCAAAGGATAGTGTGGAACCGGGATCCTCCAGACTTCGCAGGTGCCCCCTGCGGCGCCCAAATGAGGCTGGAATGAACCGCTACCGGAATCCTCAACGCTCCGCGCCGAAGAAAATCAACCAACCATCTGCAAGTCATCCAAAAACTCAGACGCTTCTGTATCACGGCCTGCGTCGCCAGGGGCTCTGCAATCTCAAGGTGCGCGATGTCCAGGGCCGGAGCGGCGTGCTGCATTTCCGGGTCTTCGGCAAGCGCGGGCGAATACGCTACGTGCCGGTCGATCCGTTCGCGCTGCGACTCATCGACGAGTACCTTGAGATGTCTGGACACCGCCATGAACGGGACGGGGCGTTGTTCCGGCCTGTCCAGAACAATCGCGGCGGCGAGACCGAGCGCGCGCTCAATCCCGCCTCCCTTTACAGAAACGTGATCTGCTACTATGGCCGCCTCACGGGCCTTGACGAGGTTGTCAGCGGCCTCTGCGTGCATTCCACAAGGGCCACGGCCGCCACCAACGCGCTGGAGCACGGTGCCGACATTGCCAAGGTTCAGGAGTGGCTTGGCCACGAGAACGTGTCTACCACGAGGCTCTACGATCGCCGCTGCAGTCGGCCCGAGGAGAGCTCCAGCTTCAAGGTGTCGTACTGAAGGCGTTATAAAACAATGTCCAAAATTTTAAAACAAATGTTAGCGGCAATTGTAAATCCAACATTTCTGGCAAACGAAAATCCGACAGTTTTGGCTTGTCGATTCCGGAACGCCCGGCCCACTGTGGTGACGAAGTCATCACAGCGGGAACGAGGCACGAATGTACGGATGGGAGACCAGGATGTTGCTGAAGCACTATCTCGATCAGGGCGTTTCGCAGTCGGAGCTGGCGCGGCGTTTCGGGATCAACCGCACGACGATCCACCACTGGATCAAGACGGGGCAGTTGGACCGGGACCTGTTGGCCGGTCCGAGAGGATATGGGCCGCGTCCTCCGGTGGCGCACAAGCTGGATCCCTACAAGGGGATCATCGACGCGCGGCTTGAGGAGTTCCCCAGGCTGTCCGCGAAGCGGCTGTTTGATGAGGTCTGCGCGGCGGGCTATCCGGGCTGTTACGAGAGCGTGCGGAACTACGTGCGGGTTGCCCGGCCCTGCGAGCCGGCCGAGCCGGTGGTCCGCTTCGAGACGCCGCCGGGCCGCCAGGGGCAGGTGGACTTTGGGAGCTTCACGCTTCCCTGGGGCCGGCGTCACGCCCTGGTGGTGGTGCTGGGCTATTCCCGTCTGCTGTGGCTGAGCTTCTATCAGCGCCAGACGATGGCGGTGCTGATGGAGGCGCTGGAGAGCGCCTTCGGGGCGTTCGGCGGGGTTCCGGAGGAGTTGCTGTTCGACCAGATGCGCGCCGTCGTGCTGTCCGACGACCGCACCGCCGGCGGTGGCGTGGTGCTCAACGCGGAGTTTCTTCGCTTTGCCAGGCACTGGGGGTTCGATCCCCGTGCCTGCCGGCCTTACCGGGCGAAGACGAAGGGCAAGGTCGAGCGCCCGATCCGCTACATCCGGGACAGCTTCTTCTACGGGCGCAGCTTCGCCAACGACGACGATCTCAACGCGCAGGCCGCGGGCTGGCTGGAGGGCACGGCCAACGTGCGTCGGCACGGCACCACCGGGGAGCGCCCGATCGATCGCTTCGAGCGCGACGAGCGCGCGGTCCTGCGGCCCCTGGCCAACAGTCCCTATCGCCGTCTCGGCCTCCGGCAGGCTCCGGAGCCCGCGCGTCGCCACGTCCCGGTGACGGTGGAGGTCGAGCGGCGGCCGCTCAGCGTCTACGCGGAGGCGCTGCGATGAAGCCCCCGGCGCCGACACGGCGCGACCGGCTGCGGGCGATGTTGGCCGACCTGAAGATGCCGGGCGCGCTGGAGGCCGTGGACGGCATCCTCTCCGAGGTCGACGGCGGCGCGGTCTCGGCGGCCGAGGCCATCGAACAGCTCCTCAATGCCCAGATCGTGCTGCGCAACAACCGCAGGCTCCAGACCGCCATGCGCTCCTCCAGGTTGCCGGCGGTCAAGACGCTGGACCAGTTCGACTTCGCCTTCCAACCCAGCATCAAGCGCGAGCAGATCGAGAGCCTGCACGAACTGGGCTTCCTCGACCGGCGCGAGAACGTGATCCTCCTCGGCCCGCCAGGCGTCGGCAAGACGCACTTGGCCATAAGCCTCGCGATCACCGCCGCCGAGGCCGGGCGGCGCGTCTACTACGGCACCCTCGCGGGGCTGATCGAGTCCCTCACCGAGGCGAAGACCGCCGGCAACCTGTCCCGCCGGCTGCGCGTGCTCACCCACCCGGCGCTGCTGGTGGTCGACGAGATCGGCTACCTGCCAGTCAGCCAGGACGGCGCCGTGCTCTTCTTCCAGCTCATCAACGCCAGGCACGAGAGATCCTCGACCGTGCTGACGTCGAACAAGGGCTTCGAGGAATGGGGCTCCGTGCTCGGCGACGAGGTCATGGCCGCCGCGCTCATCGACCGGCTGGTCCATCACTGCCACATCGTCAACATCCGGGGCAACTCCTACAGGATGCGGGAGCACCAGAACCTGCTGCAGGCCGGCCCCGATCGGCGCCGCAAGAAGCACGGATCATGATCGCCGACAAGGGCAAAAACGGCTTCGGTGCCGCCAGCCCGCTGTGGATAACCGGTCCGCCGCCGCCAGACTCGTCGCCGGTCGCTGCGGCGGACCGGTTACCCACAGCTCCAACGAGGCCAACACCCCGGCACCGAGCCCGGGGCAACAAACTCACGCCAAAACTGTTGGATTTTCGTTTGCCACGAATGTCGGGTTTTCGTTTGCCATTGACA
>JAJEAC010000001.1 GCA_022824315.1 Silicimonas sp. | reverse complement strand
GCGGCCCGCACATCTGGCCAGAACTGCACGGCGGACGGGACTGGGCGGCGTCGGCCTCTATTCCGGCTTCGTGCATGTCGACACCGGCCCTCCGCGCCACTGGACCGTGTGACTGCGCCGACTCGCGAGCTGGTTCACGTTTTGACCTTGGCGGTCCGCCAGACCTGCCCGCGTTCGCGCGAACTGCAGGGGACACCGGGTTCGGGACGCGAAATCGCCGTCACGGTCGACGAACCGGATGCCGGATCTCCAGCCGCACGCAAAAGAACCGCGCCAAGGCCCGAAAAGAGACGATCCGCCGCACCTAGTCAGCGGCCAAGCCTTGAGAGCGGACTTTCGGAGAGACAACCTCAAGCCCGGAACGCAAGAGGGGACCCGCTTGCCGCTCGCGGCCCTGGCCGCGTCGCTCCGGACCGCTGCCTTGGGCGAAACTCGGGCGGCACGCTGGCAAGGTTCGGCATCGTCATCATCGTTGCCTTGCGTCCTCTGGATTCGTGACTCCCTTGCGTGACAGTGTCGGCGCAGCCCGTAATCACAGCCGAATTCGACGTCAGTGTGCGGACCGTCTCGCGCCGACTGCCTGAAGGCGATTTCTCGTTCCTTCACGACCTTCTTGCCCGTTTCGCAATTTCATCGTGCCGCAGTCGGCCTAGCGCCGCAGGCCTCGCATTTGTTGACCTTTCCGTACTGGCCTCGCCAGGGGCTAGCCACAGCTGCCATCACATCGCGACCAGCCGGTCCAACTCCTTGTGCTTTGCTATCCACCTTCCCGCGCCCGTGTCGCTTGCCCGCAGCCGTCCGTCCGGGCACCGCCGTCGCTCCACGCGCCCCAAAGAGGCAGGTTGTGGCGTGGAACGGGCGGCGGACGGGAAGTCCGGGGAGTGCGTCCGGCCGCCGCCTCTTCCCAAGCGGCACGAAGGAGACGGCCCCATGAGCGCATCGATCGCAATCTCCGGCAACGCGGCACACTTGGTACCTTTGAGGCAAATCGCATGCTTGACAGTATCCATCATCACGACCCTGTTGGCTGGCATGCCGAATTTCCAATTCTGGTCATATATGACCATATTGAAGAGGATCAGCGATGCCGAACATCAGCCTGAAGGATGCCAAGAGCGGATTTCGAGCGTTGTCGACGAGGCCATCAAGTGAAAGATCATGACGATCACCCGCCATGGCAAGCCGGTGGCTGCCGTGGCTTCGCTTGAGGCGGCCGACTTGGTCCGACAAGCGCGTTTGCGGGATCCGGCAGGTCTTGTATCCTATCTCAAGTCGTTTCCCGGCGAGAGCTTCGCGCGCAACCGGTCTCCCTCCCCGAGAATTGGTCTGTGAAGGGGTTCATTCTCGATGCGGATGTCGTTTCGTCGCTGGCCGCTCCAAGACGGGACGGGCTCGAAAAATTCATTGCCTGGCTGGAACAAAGGGACCGTGAAGCTCTTATATTCCTGTCAGTCAGTCGTCGCAATTCACGAAATCCACAAAGGCATCGCGCTGCTGCAGCACAAGGGTGCCACGGCAAGGGTGCCACGGCAAGGGTACCCACGCTTGAAATCTGGTTGACCGGCCTTCGCGCCGGATATGCCGACAGGATCCTTGAACTTGATGTCAAGGCGGCGGAGGCCTCAGGGAAGATCGAAGCACGGACGCTTGCACCTGGACGCGGCGCTGGCATGGCAGATTCGATGGTGGCCGGGATCGCCAAGGCTCACGGTCTTGTTGTCGTAACGCACAACATCAAGCACTTCCGCCCGCTTGGCATTTCTGACGTATCCCCGCCTAAGGCTGCAATAAGGTGACCCATTGATGCCTGGGGCGAGCCAAGGCTGTTCCTGCCGGAACACTCCGACAATTTCCCGGCATCTGCATTCACCAATTCTCAATCCTTGTAGTCAGGCTCCTCCCTGTCCAGCACCAGTTTCATCTCCTCGAAATGCGCAATTTCCGCGTCCTTGTATGCCTCCCACTCGCATGCGGTCGCCTCGGCAAGTTCGTCCGGCATCACGGCAAGCTCCTGCCCGGTCTGGTAGGCCATGACCATAGTCCGAGCAGCGCGTTCAAGATGGTAGAGCGCGTCCCAGGCCTCAGCCACGCTTGTGCCGAACGTGGTAACACCATGATTCTGCATCATCACGGCTCGATGGTTGCCCACGGTTCGGGAAATCCGCTCTCCCTCCTCCTCTTCGGACGCGATGCCGCCGAACGCCAGGTCATACGCCAGGCGCCCAAACCAGCGAGCCGTCACTTGGTCGACCGGCCTGATCGTCGGATCCTTCAGGCTCGCAAGCGTTGTCGCGTGAGGAGGATGGATGTGAAGCGCAACGCGTGCCTGCGGACGGTTTCGGTGAAGGGCGGAATGGATCGACCACGCGCTTTGATCCGGGGCGTCGGGTCGTTCCATCGTCGAAGGATCGTCGGCGTTGCAAAGGATCAGGTCTGAAGCCTGAACACGGCTCCAATGAACCCATCTTGGATTGACGAGAAACTCCTTGCCGTCAGCGCTGACTGCGGCGGAGAAGTGGTTTGCCACGCCCTCGTGCCATCCATTGCGGCAGGAAAGCCGCAAGGCCGCCGCGAGATCAACGCGGATTGTCGCCTCGTCGCTGATGAGCCTTGTTTCATGGCGGGTCATTTTTTCACTCCATCTGCCTGCGGTGGACCAAAGGGCGCTGCCTGAGAACTGCCGCCCTTCCGGGGGCCTAGAATGTCACGTGCCAGTGGCACGCCGCGCTTGATGCAACCAGTCTCCGTTCTGTGCGCGACAGGCCTTGGGTAGCAGCATCCACCGAGGCCGTCACTGCATTATTGCGCAATCATGAACTTGTGCCCGAGCGGCAGAAACCGGTTCGAACCGTGCGGGACCGGCGCCCTTCGTCGGCTCTCTCCCCTGGCCCCAACGATACCGACGCAGGAATTGCCGGTAGGAGGCCGGACCTGACATGAAGACAATGATGCGTCGGGCGCCACCTATCGTGCGCTCGACCTCGGTCCCGTCCATGCATGCCAGGTTCAGGAGTGGTCAATTGGAGTTCCGCCGGGGTGCCCCGACTGCCGAGCCGGCGCCTGTCGAAGACACTTTTCCTTTGCGCCGGCACAATATAGACATCGCGTAATGGGACGCGAGCAGAGCCGAGGGGCGAGAATGGCAAAGCGATCGCATGACGACGATGTCGAGTTCATCAAGTCACTGGCTGAACTTCTCAGCGAGAATGACCTAGCCGAGTTGCATGTGAAGCGCGAGCATCCCGAAGACGGGAGCCTCAATGTTCGAGTAAGCAAGGTTGGCGCGATCGGGGCGCCCGTCGCGGTCCAGACATCCGCGGTACAGGCGCCAACCTCTGCCCCGACGCCCGAACCAAACGCAGCCTCCGCGTCGTCGGCCAGTGACGACGGTGATCCGGCGGCACTGCCCGGAGCGGTTGTTTCGCCCATGGTTGGAACGGCCTACCTTCATCCGGAACCCGGTGCCGAGCCATTTGTCCAGCTAGGTGGCGAGGTGACGGAGGGTCAGACCCTGCTGATCGTTGAAGCCATGAAGACCATGAACAATATCCCGGCACCAATGTCTGGCACGGTCAAGCGCATCCTGGTTGAAGATGGTGCGCCGGTCGAGTTCGGTGCGCCGTTGATGGTGATCGAGTAGGGTCGCGCCCGTGTTCGACAAGATTCTGATCGCAAATCGAGGCGAGATCGCGCTTCGCGTGGTCCGCGCCTGTCGAGAGATGGGCATCCAGTCCGTTGCGGTGCATTCCACGTCCGACGTGGATGCCATGCATGTGCGCATGGCAGACGAGAGCATCTGCATCGGGCCGCCGCCCGGGGCGCAAAGCTATCTTTCGATCCCGGCCATTGTCTCCGCCTGCGAGATCACGGGCGCACAAGCAGTTCATCCAGGCTACGGCTTTCTTTCGGAAAACGCGAAGTTCGCCCAGATACTAGAGGACCATGAACTTAAGTTCATCGGGCCTTCTGCGGAACACATTCGCCTCATGGGGGACAAGATCACCGCGAAGGACACGATGAAAGGGCTGGGCGTTCCCTGCGTGCCAGGCTCCGACGGCGGCGTGGAGACACTCGATGAAGCAGCCGCGCTCGGCAAGCAGATCGGCTACCCGGTCATCGTCAAGGCGACGGCTGGCGGCGGCGGCAGGGGCATGAAGCTGGCAAAGTCCGCTAGCGAAATGGAGTCGGCATTCTACACCGCGCGTTCGGAGGCCAAGGCGGCATTCGGCAACGACGAAGTGTATATCGAGAAGTATCTGGGCAAGCCTCGCCACATCGAGGTCCAGGTCTTTGGCGACGGAAAGGGCAAGGCGGTGCATCTGGGCGAGCGTGATTGCTCGCTGCAGCGACGGCACCAGAAGGTCTTTGAGGAAGCGCCCGGTCCCACAATCGACGAAAGGACTCGTGCCCGAATCGGCAAGACCTGTGCAGACGCCGTTGCACGCATCAAGTACGCTGGAGCCGGAACTGTCGAATTCCTGTATGAAGACGGGGAGTTTTACTTCATCGAGATGAACACGCGGCTACAGGTCGAACATCCGGTGACTGAAGCAATTTACGGCGTTGACTTGGTTCGCGAGCAGATCCGGGTCGCTGCCGAGGAACCGATTTCCTTTTCCCAGAAGAGCCTGCAAATCAACGGCCATTCCATCGAGATCCGGATCAATGCCGAGAAGCTCCCAATGTTCTCTCCTTCTCCCGGGAGAATCAGCCAGTATCACGCTCCCGGCGGCCTCGGAGTTCGCATGGATTCGGCAATCTATGACGGATACTCCATCCCTCCCCACTACGATTCCCTGATCGGCAAGTTGATAGTCCACGGCCGTGACCGGCCAGAGGCGCTGTCGCGCCTGGGTCGCGCCCTTTCCGAGCTGATTGTCGACGGGACAGATACCAATGTCCCACTCTTCGACGCTCTCCTGAGGGAGCCCGCGATCCAGTCTGGCAACTACAACATTCACTGGCTGGAAAAGTGGCTCGCCAGAAATTTCGAGTGAGACGTTTGCCACTGATTGAGATCGCGCCGCTTCGACCTGGGAGGATCTCGTGAGTGACCGGAGCCTCACGGCGGATCTTCTGCTTGGAGCCTACGCGACTGGCATCTTTCCGATGGCGGATTCACGCGACGATCCCGACATCCGTTGGGTCGATCCCCGCGTACGGGGCGTGCTGCCGCTTGACGAATTCCACATGTCGCGGTCTCTCGCACGCCGGATGCGAAGCGGGAACTACACGGCCACTCTCGATGTTGGATTTGTAGCGATCGTTGACGGTTGCGCGAATCGCGAGGAGACTTGGATCAACGGGACGATCCGCGAGCTGGTGATCGAGCTTCATGCCATGGGATACGCACATGGATTCGGCGTTTGGTCGAAGGGCCGTCTCGCCGGCGGCATGTACGGAGTCGCGCTCGGGGGCGCGTTTTTTGGCGAAAGCATGTTCTCCGCGGAAACCGATGGCTCGAAAATGTCGCTTGCATGGGCCGTCGACCATCTCCGGCGAACCGGGTTCGTCCTCTACGACACGCAATTCAGTTCACCGCACCTGGCCTCTCTCGGCGTCACGGAGATCACGCGCACGGCTTACAGGGCCTTGTTGGCACACGCTCTTGAAGCGTCGGCCGACATAACCCGAGTGCCGCTTGAAACTGACCCTCAGGCCGTGGTGCAGCGGATCACCCAGACGTCGTACCGAGGATGATCAAGCGCATTGAGCGCCGGGCTTGACGCGATCATCCAGCCGTCGAAGACGACTGCGTCACGCACGGAGTCGCGGATCGTCAGCCACGCGAATCCTTCGCCGGCCGGATTGTCCTCGAAGTACCGACACTCGCCGAGATCGACCTCAACGCGCCCGACGGTGACGGTTTCGCCGACACGAAGCTCGACGTCGATCACGTCACCCGACACCTTGTCCAGACCCTTGAGCAAGACGCCTCCGGACCGCATCACCCTGACTTCCTCGGGCACGGCGCCGGGAATGGCGGCGGACACATCGTCCACGACCAATGCCGTGACATCCTCCTGGCCAATGGCTGGGCCGGCCAGGAAAACCAGAAGCAAGAGTTCACGGATCATTCGTCGGATCCGGACACGAATTTCAAGAGAAGCTGAACGACCGAAATCGCGCCTTGCGTGTCCTCGATTTCGCTGCCCGGATCGAGATTGATGATCGACCCGCCGGGAAGAAGCTCCACGAAGCTGCCGCCGAGGAGACCTTCGGACGAAATGACGGCCGCCGTGTCGTCCGGCAAGAGCACGTCGTCCTGGACGCTCAACACGGCGTTGGCACGAAAGGACTGTGGATCGAGATCCAGTTCGAGGACCGACCCGACCTTTACGCCTGCCAGCCGTACGTCCGTGCCGATGCCGACGCCTTCCGCCGAACGAAAGGATGCCGTGTAGGTATCCGCGCCCGACGCGGAAAGGTTCACGCCACCGACTTGTGCCAGGTAGATCAGGAATCCTGCCGCCACGGCAAGGACGCCGGCACCTGCCAGGACTTCCGTTGCATTTTCCGACATGGCGACTACTCCGGTGCCCAGGCTTCGTAGTCCCTCCGCTCAACCGGCTTGGATTGCCGGATCGAACCGGGAGGCGCGTATGCCTGCGGCGTCCCCGTCAGGTTTTCCTGGTGCGGCCTTTCCCAATCCTTGTGGGCGAGCGGCTGTTCTGTCGGTGGCTCGTCATAGGTATAGTGAAGCCATCCATGCCAGTCCGCACCGATCCGGCTTGCCTCGGCCTCGCCATTGTAGATCACCCATCGCTTCCCGTCACGGGACTGGTAGAAGACGTTGCCCTGCTCGTCTTCGCCGACGCGATTGCCCTTGAGCCAAGTGTGGAACTGGGTGCCCCAAGTCTGGCCGTTCCACCAGGTGACCGCTCGAACAAGCGTGTTGAGAATGCCCATTGCGAACCTTCCTTCCGTCCTGTTCAGGGTATGCCGCAAGGCGGGCGGAATTTCCAGCAAAAGCCTCCTTTCGCGGGCAGTTTCCGAATTGGGCCAGTGCGCCAAGCTCCATGGCCGGCTCCCAAGGCGGAGTCTTCCTTGATTCACGTGTCTTTCGTCCACAGGATTTTCTGAACGTGCTCTGGCAGCACTTGAAATCCCTCGAACCTGGCATTGGATGTCGCTGACACCCCTTGTGGTTTTCGACCGCAGGGTGCGGGGCCACTTCGGAGGCCCCTGCTTTTGTGACGCACCATTCGATGCGCACGTACATCTTTGTCGATGGTTTCAACCTCTACTATGGCTTGCTCAAACACATGTCATGGCGATGGCTCGATCTGGTCACGCTCTTTCAGAGAGCGCTGCCACGCTCCGGAGCGCCGTCGCCCGGGACGGGAAGGACATGCAACTGCCCGATCCCTATGGATGGCTGAAGCCCTTGGTCGCGTCTCGGGAGGCATTGGCGGCGGCGCTCGACGCGACGGCCGATGCGCTCCGCAAGGGCGGCAGAGAATCCAGCAACGACGACTGGCAGCCGTTGGAGACGTCACCTTGCGACGATCCTACGGATCCTCTCAAGCACTGATCCCGGCGCATGGGGCAGCCGACCTTCACAGCAATGCCGGGCAATTCAGCGCCGATATCACATGCTTGCGCGTGACGGTGAGGTAGAACCAGAAGCGGTTTCCGTGAAATGAATTGGAAATGCCCGTGTCCTTCGAAATGAGCGTGCTTCCGGAACCGCAGAGACGGCTGTGGGAGATGCCTGGCGACACGCCGCCGGGATTCGTCTCCTGCTCAAGGCAGCGCCAAACCGTCGCCCTCCTTGTAGCCCTTGCCTTCGAGACCGTTCAGTTTCGCGATCTGGTGGCAACGAGAGGCCTTGCCGAACGTGCGTTCGGCCAGGACCGACAGCTTCGTGTCGCTGGCCAGAACGATGACGCCGTCGCTGCCGAGCACACGGTATCCAGAATTGCTCAGGATTTCTGTCAGAAAGTACTTGATCGGAAAGTACTTGAACTGCCTGCGGGCCTCATTTAGGTTGCCTTTGACACCTCCTGCGGTTTCGACCGCAGGGTGCGGGGCCTCTTCGGAGGCCCCTGCTTTTATGACGGACAATTCGATGCGCACGTACATCTATGTTGACGGTTTCAACCGCTATTATGGCGCGCTCAAAAACACGTCATGGCGATGGCTCGATTTGGTCGCCCTCTTTCAGAATGTACTGCAGCCTCACCACAATATCGTTGCCGTGAAGTATTTTACGGCAAGGGTCTCTGGAACCCCCAGTGACCCCGCGAAACCGCAGCGCCAGAACTCCTATCTCTGGGCACTGACGACGCATCGGCCGGAAGTCAAGCTGTTCTACGGGCACTTCCTGACCCATACTGTGTCAATGCCGCGTGCCCCGGTGACGGCTAATGTCCAGATGGTCGCAGTCGTTAAGACCGAGGAAAAGGGCTCGGACGTCAACCTCGCCGCGCATATCCTGAACGATGCCTGGCTTGATCGCTACGATTGCGCAGTCGTGGTAAGCAATGACAGCGACCTAGCCGAAGCCATATGCCTCGTGAAACGCCACCATCCGCAGAAACGCATCGGTCTTATCACGCCTGGGACGAGATCGCCGTCACGCCAACTCTCCACACTTGTCGATTTCAGAAGAGGAATCCGGATCGGCGCACTCCAGAATTCCCAGCTTCCAGACCCAATCCCCGGTACCCAGCTTCGCAAGCCCGCCACATGGTAGATGCTCCGCCGAACCTCGCTCGTCTACTTCGTGAACAGAGCTGCATTGTTCACGTCGCCGGTTCAACGGGTTCCGTTCTCGAAAGAAGTTGACGTTCCCGATCACCGGCCTTGGGCCAACGGAACAGCAACTATAGGAAAGGCCCTGCCCCATGAAAACAGAATGCGTCGTTCCAAGCCGAAGCCAGGTTGGCGAGGGGGCTGTCTGGGATGATCGAGATCAGGTGCTCTGGTGGGTCGACATTCCAGCCGGACTGATTCACCGCTTCGACCCGTCAAGCGGCCGGAACACCAAGATCGACTATGGCGAGCCCGTCGGCTGCCTTGCGGTTCGCGAGTCAGGCGGCCTGATTTTGGCAACGAAGTCGGGCTTCTGCTTCTTCGATCCTGACAGCAACAAGCGCCAGCCGATCGCCGACCCCGAAGCGCATCTCGCGATGAACCGCTTCAATGACGGGGCGACAGACATCAAGGGCAGGTTCTGGGCCGGAACCATGAAGGATGGCGGCGCCCCCGAACGCATGGGACGGTTCTACCGCCTTGACACGAACCTGGAGGTCACGCCTTGGAAGGACGGTTTCTTCACCACCAACGGCCTCGCATTTTCGCCCGATGGGCGGACAATGTACTTCTCGGACAGCAACAAGGCGGTACGCACGATCTGGCGCGCAAGCTATGATCCGGACACCGGCACTCCGGGCGAACCGGAAGTCTTCTTCGACACCCGAAGCGTTGCCGGGCGTCCGGACGGCGCGACGGTCGATGCCGACGGCTGCTACTGGCAGGCGGGCATTGACGGCTGGCAGCTCTACAGGATCACGCCCGAGGGCCGTGTCGACATGACGGTGGACCTTCCCGTCGAGCGCCCCTCGCGACCGATGTTCGGAGGAAGGGACCTTGATACGCTCTTCGTCACGTCACTGGGGGTTGGCCTGAGCGCAGAGCGAGATCAGCCGGAGGCCGGATCACTCTTCGCGATTTCAGGTCTTGGCGTGCAGGGCCTCCCCCAATCGCGTTTCAAGGGATGATGGCCAGCAGGGCGACGCCGATTCGCCGTGCCCAAAGCAACGGCAATTCGGAAGGCCCCGAGCCATCAACCATCATGCTGCGGCTTGCCAGCACCTTCTCGAAAGCATAGGTCGGACAATGTGATCACCGTCCGGCCCTTGGAGCTGCAGTGCCTGAATTCGCCATCTTTCCCAGCCTGAAGGACAAGACCGTCCTTGTTACCGGTGGTGCTCAGGGCATCGGGGCCGAGATCGTCCGCGCGTTCGCGAACCAAGGCGCCAGGGTCGGATTCCTTGACCTCGATTCCGAGGGCGCCGCTGCGCTGGCCGTAAGCATTGAAGGTACCGTCGATCACGAAACCTGCGACCTTCGCGACATCGACGCGCTGCAGAACGCAATCGCCGCGATCGCCGATCGGCTGGGAAACGCGTCCGTCCTGGTCAACAATGCCGCCCGCGACGACCGTCACGACTGGAAAGACGTAACCCCAGGATACTGGGACGAACGCCAGGCCACGAACCTTCGCCACATGTTCTTCGCGATCCAGGCCGTGGCTCCGGGCATGATCGAGGCCGGCGGCGGGTCCATAGTAAATCTCGGTTCGAACAGCTGGTGGGAGGCTGGCGGCGGCTTCCCCGCATACGCCACGGCCAAGTCCGCCGTTCACGGCCTGACACGGACCATGGCGCGCGACCTGGGAAAGCACCGCATCCGGGTCAACACCGTTGTCCCCGGCTGGATCATGACCGAGCGGCAGAAGGAACTCTGGGCCACTCCAGAGGCCCTTGACGCTCACAGGCAAAGACAGTGCCTGCCAGACCTGATCGAACCCGAATACGTGGCGCGCATGGTCCTTTTTCTGGCCTCGGACGACGCGGCCATGTGCACGGCAAGCAACTACATGGTCGAAGCCGGCTCGATCTGAGGAGAAGCAATGGAACGACGCGCCATTCGAAAGACGCCGGTAGAGGTCACGCCGATCATGTTCGGCACCTCGGCACTCGGGCACATGCCAGACACTTATGGCTACGGCGTAGGCGAGGGCCGCGCCCGTGCTACCCTCGACGCCATCTTCAATGGACCGTCGAACTGCCTCGACACGTCGAACAACTACGGATTCGGCAGAAGCGAGATCCGGATCGGCGATGCGATACGCGCCCGTGGCGGATTGCCTGAAGGATTCGTGATCTCGACCAAGCTCGATCGTGAAATGGAGACGGGCAGATTCGATGCCGACCAGGCACGCAGATCAATCGAGCAAAGCCTCGAACGACTGGACGTCGACAAGGTCGGCCTCCTGCACCTGCACGACCCGGAATACGCAACGGACCTAGCCGAGATCACGCGCGAGGGCGGTGCGCTCGACGAACTCTTCAAGATGAAAGAGGAGGGCATCGCCGATGCAGTCGGTCTGGCAATGGGACGGGTCGACATGATGTTTCCGATCCTGAAGGAAAGGCCGTTCGACGCGCTCATCAACCACAACCGCTGGACATTGCTGAACCGTGCAGCCAACGAAATGTTCGACTATGCCTTCACCGAAGGGATCGCGATCCTTAACGCCGCGCCCTTTGCGGGTGGCGTCCTTGCGAAGGGCGCGGACCGGATGCCGAAGATCAGCTACAGCCCGGCCGACGAGGCCGCCCTGGAACCGGTGCGCCGGGTCGAAGCCATGGCGGCCCTGCATGGTGTCGCTCCCGGAGCGGTCGCGCTGCAGTTCTCTACCCGGGACCCAAGGATCACTTCGACGATCGTGGGGGTTTCCAAGCCGGAACGGGTTCGCGAAATGCTTGAATGGAACGACATGTCATTGCCATCGGAGCTTCTCGAAGCGCTCGCCTCCCTGCCCTACAGCATGAACGATCCCGAGGCGCATCGGGATTATCGGCCCGGATAGCAGCCAAGGCCACGGCACTGTCCGTGGCCGCGCCCGACACCCGATCAACGGGATTTCCTCGATTCAAGACGAATTGGAGTAGTCCCCGAAAGTACGCAAGGAGGGCATGCCCCGCAGACCGTGTCGACGTGGAAGCCCGGTGCGCGATCGTCAATGAGCCGCGCCTATGCCGCGAAGCCCGGCTGACAGGGCAAGGCACGGCGAGGTGTCCGGCATAGACGCATGTCTATGAACGGGCGCCGGAAATTGTCACCTGAAAGTCCCGTGCGGATCGACAGCAGAGGCTGGAACGCACCGCGCTTCAGCCATTGGCGTACTTTCCCTTCACATCAGTGCGGTCGGCAGGAAAAGCGCGATTTGCGGGAGCATTGCCAGACACGCAATTCCCGCAAGCAGGATCAGCCAGTA
>JAJEAC010000050.1 GCA_022824315.1 Silicimonas sp. | reverse complement strand
AAGGGGGGACAGGCGAGCCCCCTCGGCGAACTTTCAGCAGGCCGGATCTCCGGCCAACTTTCGCGCCAGGCCCGTTCCGGGCGCTGCCGCTCAAGCGCCGCTCGGGCTAGGACGTTGATCCTGAACGGCTTTTTTCCCCATGTCATGGATGCAGAGGCTGTTGGCTTCCTGACCGCCCGAGCGGCGCTGTTCTTCACACCCCACGCATCGCTGATGCAGGATGTGCCCTGTCTCCCTTTGGCCGGTTTTTTCGGCGACATTCGCGGCCAGATGGTGCCCAAGAAGTGTTGGACAGAGTGTACTCTCCAGAGAACCGCGACCAACTCGTTGAAATAACTTCCAAACTTTTTCCACGGTTCTCCAGAGAACCCTCTGCGGTTCTCTAGGGAACTTCGCCCCGCGTCTCTCCGTGACCCCAGTGTATGCTCTGAGCATACGGCTGAATCACCTTCCCCTCCTCCCTTGCATGCTCGCGGCCAGCGCCCGGAGCGGCATTCGCGGGAGCCCATTCAGGTGGGCAAGCCGACCTGGCTCGCCGCTCGGCCTTCCTCGATGTGCCTGAAAGTTTCGTCTGAATGGGCAGCCGGGGGTGAAAGACGGGACGACAGAAACGCCGATTACAGCGCCGCAAACGCATGGAAGAGACGCTGAATCCCGCTGCGCGCTATTCGCGGCGAGCATGACTTTGAAGATCTTCCCTCGTCGTTTCCGTGTCGTCCGTGACCCGCAATCGCCAGATGCATAGCGGTCTGCTATCAGCGGCGGAGAGGATTCGCCGCTTTCCTGTGGACCAGCCGCCGAGTTGCGGGTCCGCTTCAGGATGCGTGGAGGAGGAGAATGCATGACGACAACCACCCCATCGAAACCCGACTCTCGCGGCGCGTTGGCAAGAGTTGCCGGTGCAACGCGCAAGGCAAGGAGCATCCGCTTCTCCGATTCCGAGTGGGAGGAGGTCAAGGTAGCCGCCGAACGCCGTGGAATTCCCGTCGCGGAGTTTGTGCGCGAGAAGTTGCTCGAGGTCGCGCGCGGCAATGCTGTCGACTCCGCCGCAACTGTCGCTGCGCTTGCGCCCCTGATCGAGCGAACTTTCCGATACACCTGGATGCTCGCCACTCACACACGAGACGAATTGACCCAGGACGGTCGCGCTGACGAAATCAAGAAACTGGTCGAGCAAGCTCGCGAGCTCCAAGACCGGCTTCAGGAAACCGATCAGCATTAGTCACCTCGCAACAGCTGCCGCACATGATCCGGCTTCCGCGAACGGTGGGCGAAATGACTCCCCAAGATGTCCGGATTGGTCGCCCGGATCCGCCAACCGGCACTGCTGCCCTCCGCCATGCGCCTACGGGACATTGAACCCCGAAGCAATCCATCGGACCTCGTTGCAATCGGCGACCGCGTGCGGAATTGGCCTGACTGCGCCGAAACGACGCGAGCGGCGACGGTGCCGTTACGGCCACAATACGTCAATGACGCAACACTCGACTTGCACTTCAGGCATCTCACCTTCGAACGGCACTTTGGAGAGGCTACTCGCCCGAGTGGCCCGCATCTCCGCCACGAGTGCGGTCTTTACCTTGCACTCTTGCCAGTCGTAAATGACATCCCGGTTTTTGTCATTCAGAGCGTTTTGGAAAGGAAGGGAATGCCTGTGGCTGAAAAGCTGCAAAAGAAATTCAGGTGCAGAATCGGCGACAAGGGCAAGTTGGAAATAACAACAATGTGCGGCTGACTTTGGTGGACCACGTATGCCAATTTCCCGCGACCATTCCATTGGAGCATGAAACGCCGCTCGTGCGAGATCACGCATTCGAATTCTGCTCCAGGGTGACAGCCGTCAGTGCCTCGACTTTGGGCGGCCACCATGGTCAGTTCTCCTGGTGCCACTGCTCCGGACAGAGCGTTTGCGCAACCCGCAATGATGCCCACCGGTTCCTTCTTCGATACGACATTCTCGTCGCAATCGGGGCACAATGCGCCATGCTTGGCAACGGCACCGGCAGATCGTTGGGAGTCGGACATCATGCATCGAGGAGCGCACGGGGCGCTGGCCGCCGGATCGGGCCGCGTGGGCGCGCAACCAGGCCATTGTCCTGCGTTTGCACTTGCACAAGGTCAAAGGTGCAATCACAACCCTGCTCATGGCAGCGACAAGCGGCAAGATGACTGCGGCGACCGAGGCCTACTTCGCCGATCTCGCCCGAATTCGCGCTTCGGGCGGCGCGACAGGGGAGCGGTCGAGCTATGGTCCGCTCGCAAACTTGCTCAACGCTGTCGGCTCAGTGCTCAAGCCGAAGGTCTTCTGCGTCGGCGAACTTGCCGACCAAGGAGCGGGACACCCGGACTTCGGTCTCTATTCCGCGAGCCAAATCCAGCGTGGCCGACCACGTGACGGTCAGGTTCCTGAGCGCGGCGTGGTGGAGGTGAAGCCGGTGTCCGACGACGCTTGGCTGACGGCCGAAAGCGATCAGGTGAGCCGCTATTGGGACCGCTATCGGCTGGTTCTGGCAACCAACACGCGCGACTTTGTGCTGGTAGGCGAGGACGCGGCTGGCCGTCCCACGAAGCTCGAAACCTTCAGGGTTGCGGACAGCGCGGATGACTTCCGGCGCAAATTGGACAAGCCTCGCGCATTTGCCGGCGAGGTCGGTGCCGGCCTCGGAGAATATCTCGCCCGCGCAATGTCCCACCGAGCCGCGTTGTCGGAGCCGAAGGACCTGGCGTGGCTGCTTGCCTCCTATGCACGCGACGGGCTGGCCCGGGTCGAGGCAGCGGACGAAGCGCCGGCGCTCGGGACGTTGCGAGACGCGCTGGAAGGCGCGCTTGGCGTCCGCTTCGAGGGGGAGCGCGGTGCACGCCTCTTCCATTCGACACTGGTGCAGACGCTGTTCTACGGGGTTTTCGCCGCGTGGGTGCTGTGGGCGCGTGACCAGCAATCAGATGCGGGTCCGCTGTTCGAGGCTGATCGCGCCTCCCGACGGTTCGACTGGCGTACCGCCGTCTGGCACCTGCGAGCGCCTGTTCTCGCCGCGTTGTTCCAGCAGTTGTCGCAACCCGCGTGGCTGAAACCGCTCGACCTGGTCGAAGTGCTCGACTGGACAGCCGCCGCGCTCGACCGGGTTGACCGGGACGCGTTTTTGTCGCGCTTCAACGAAGGCGAGGCTGTACCCTATTTCTATGAGCCGTTTCTTGAAGCCTTCGATCCCGACCTGCGCAAGCAGCTCGGTGTCTGGTACACGCCGGTGGAAGTCGTCCGCTACATGGTCGCCCGGGTAGACAATGCGCTGAGGGACGATCTCGGCATCCCTGAGGGGCTGGCAGCGGAGAACGTGCTTGTCCTTGATCCATGTTGCGGCACAGGGGCCTACCTGGCCGAAGTGCTGCGCCGCATTGCGGTCAACCTGAAAGGCCATGGCCTCGGGGCGTTGTCTGGCGCACGGGTGAAGCAGGCCGCGAAGGAACGAGTTTTCGGCTTCGAGATCATGCCTGCGCCATTTGTAATCGCGCACTTGCAGGTAGGCTTGACGATGCAGGGCCTGGATGCAGCGCTTGCCGATGACGGATCCGAGCGCGCCGGCGTGTTCCTTACCAACGCGCTTACTGGCTGGGAACCGCGCGCAACCAAGCCGTTGCCATTCCCGGAGCTAGAGGAGGAGCGCGATCGCGCGGAGCAAGTGAAGCAGGACGCGCCGGTTCTCGTAATTCTCGGCAATCCGCCCTACAATGGATTTGCGGGGATGGCGGTGGACGAGGAACGGGACCTGTCGCAGGCGTACCGCACGACGAAGCGGGTACGCAAACCTGAAGGTCAGGGGTTGAACGACCTCTACGTCCGCTTTTTTCGCATGGCCGAACGGCGCATCGCGGAGAAGACCGGTCAAGGCGTGGTCTGCTTCATCTCCAACCATTCCTGGCTGGACGGCCTGTCATTCACGGGCATGCGCGAGCGCTACCTGGACGCGTTCGATGCAGTGCGCATCGACTGCCTGAACGGTGACAAGTACAGGACCGGCAAGGTCTCGCCGGACGGCACGCCCGACCCCAGCATTTTTTCGACAGAGGGCGATCCGGTCGGAATCCAGGTCGGCACCGCCATCACGACCCTGGTGCGCAAGGCGGAACACCGGGCGGCCGAATCCATCAAGATCCGGAATCTCTGGGGGCAGACAAAGAGGACAGAGCTTTTGGAGACTGCGGAGTCGTGCCCGGAAACCCTTTACGGGACCGTCGAACCCATGCTGCCGCTCGGTTTGCCGTTCGTGCGAACGGCGGTAAGCATGGACTGGTTCGGTTGGCCGTCGCTGCCCGACCTGTTCCCGGCGTCCTTTCCGGGTGTCAAGACCAGCCGAGACGGTTTCCTGGTCGATACCGATCTTGCACGGCTCCGGGAGCGAATGACGGACTACTTCGAAGCTGGCTTGCGCCACGACGACATCGCGCGGCACTATCCGTCGGTGATGAAGTCCACGCGTCGGTACGATGCCCGCGCGGTGCGAAGCGCATTGCTGAAGCGGGGCGGGCCGGTTGAATCCGGATTTGTTCGATTCGCCTATCGGCCTTTCGACAACCGTTGGCTCTATTGGGAGAAGGACACGAAGCTGCTTGACCGTCCGCGCGCGGACTACATGCCACATGTGTTTGAAGGTAATGTATGGCTGTCGGCTGCACAGCATCTGCGGAAAGGCGCGGAAGAACCGCAGGCGTGCGTTACGGATCACATGGGATGCCTGCACTTGATTGAACGGACTGCCCTGATGTTTCCTTTATGGCTTCGAGAGGAAGGCATCGGAAACACCGGCGACGGTGCCAGGCACCCAAACGTTTCGGCCACCGCACGGCGTTATCTCGACCGCTTGGGCTGCGACATAGAAGACCTGTTCCATCACGTCCTCGCCACCCTGCACGACCCGGCCTACCGTGACTCCAATGCCGGGGCGCTCAGGATGGAATGGCCGCGCATCCCGCTGCCAGGTTGGCCTGACGGGGAGATCGAAGGCGCTGCGGAGGCACTCGCTGAATCAGCCGGACGCGGACGCGAACTTGCTGCGTTGCTCAATCCCGAGGCACCCGTCTGCGGCGTGACGCAGGCGCCCCTGCGGAGAGAATACGCTGCAATCGCGGTTCCGGAAACGATCGACGGGCGGAACATGGCGGGCAACGACTTTGCTGTGACCTCGGGATGGGGCTACCGTGGGCAGGGCGACGCCGTGATGCCCGGCCAGGGTCGCGCCATCGAACGCCCCAACGACCAGGACGAAAGCCTCGACATGGGCCTGGCAAGGCACGAATTCGGCAAGTCGACGTACTCAGTCTGGCTGAATACTCGCGCGTACTGGGACAACGTGCCAGCGGACGTGTGGAACTACAACCTCGGCGGCTATCAAGTGCTCAAGAAATGGCTGTCCTACCGGGAGCAGGCCATTGTGGGCCGACCGCTGCGGGACGAGGAGGTCCGCCACTTCAGTGACACCGCCCGACGGATCGCGGCGATCCTCGCGCTCACAAGGACCGGAATCGGGCGATCCGCCCCGGTCGAATCGTGAAGCCGGTCCGGTGAAGCCTGTCGCGTATATAGAGACTTCGGTCGTAAGCTACCTGACAGCACGCCCGTCGCGGGATGTCGTGGTTGCAGCATACCAGGAACTGACGCGCGAATGGTGGCGCGATGCGCCGGACAGGTTCGAGCTTACGGCATCGCAGCTTGTCGTTGCCGAAGCCGGAGCGGGTGATCCCGAGGCCGCGCGCGTCCGCCTCGAAGTGCTCGCGTCCATGCCGCTTCTCGATGCCACGCCCGATGCCGAAAGGCTCGCACAGACCCTGGTTGACCTTGGCGCGGTTCCACGCCAGGCAGCCGAAGATGCCGCCCATATTGCAATCGCCGTCACAAATGGTGTTGAATATCTTGTGACGTGGAACTTCCGGCATATTGCCAATGCCTCGATGCGCGCGCAGATCGAACGCACATGTCGACAGGCAGGTTACGAACCGCCGGTGATTTGTGCGCCAAGCGAACTCATGGAGACCGACCATGCGGAATGACTCCAAAGATCCGATCATTGCCGAGGTGAGGGCGGTGCGCCATGCGCACGCAGCCCGTTTCGATTTCGAGATTTCGGCCATCTTCCAGGACGTCCGTGCGATGCAGGAACTGTCCGAACGGACGTATCTCCGGTATCCCGCACGACCCGTTCCTGCCTC
>JAJEAC010000136.1 GCA_022824315.1 Silicimonas sp. | reverse complement strand
CCAGCGTCTGGTACTTGTAGCGGTGCTCGTCCCAGATGTCCGCGTGGCCAAGGAATCGGCGCAGCGTCTTGTGCTGGTTCGCCAGCTCGTGGAGGCGGTCGAAGTCGCAGCCCAGCCCCTGCTTGACCACCCCCATCACGAAGATCCGCCACATCTCCATGCCCGGACGCCCGACCGTCCGGTCCACGCACGGAAGCATGTGCTCCTCCATGAGCGCGAACAGCCGCTCGCGAAAATCCTTGTCGGAGCAGAGATGCTGGAGCCCGATGAGCAGGGCGGGAATGTCGTCCCGGGACCTGAGGTCCAGCTCGATGCTCTCGATGCCGACCTCGCCAAGCTCCGGTTGCGGATCGTGTGTCTTTCTCATGCCTGCCTCGCGAAGAATTGCGGAATTCGGCCCGAATCGCGCCCAAACGGCCCGGAACCGGCCTTTCCTGTTGGATCTTCGACCCGAGGATAGCCGGATTCATCAAATGGAGTCAATGTCTTGTGGGATTCTCGGGCGGACACTAGTTCAGTTTCGCGACCTGCGTGAATTCGAGATCCACCGGCGTTGCGCGACCAAATATCGAGACTGTGACCTTCAGACGCTGGTTCTCTTCGTCGACTTCCTCGACGGTGCCGTCGAAGTCCTCGAACGGACCGTCATGCACCTTGACCTTTTCGCCGACATCGAACGAAATCATGAGCTTCGGCGCGGTCTCGCCCTCTTCAACACGATTCAGGATCGAGTTGACCTCGGCATCCGGCATCGGCGTCGGCCGACCTCGGGCCCCGAGGAAGCCGGTGACGCGATTGATCGAATTTATCAGGTGATAGCCCTCGTCCGACATGTCCATCCTGACCAGCACGTAGCCTGGCATGAAGCGTCGTTCGGCCGTGACTTTCTTTCCGCGCCGTATCTCGATGACCTCTTCGGTCGGAACAAGGACTTCCTCAATCTCCTCCTGAAGACCGGCATCGTCAACAGCATGGCGAATCTGTTCGGCAACCTTTTTTTCAAAGTTCGACAGAACGCTTACGGAATACCAGCGCTTGGCCATGGCCCTTCCTTCTCTTGATCAGGGGCGCGAGCCCCGGGCATTGTCCGAACACGGTTTGCTTGCCGTCCGAGTGCATTCAACCGTGTCGGGGAGTCACGTGCGGAATACACATGATGACGTGACAGTTCAAGTCATGACGAACGCTCCGAAGAGGAAAGGCACGAAGCCTGCGCCAACCGGCGGACCGCAGGCGATCCGGATTTCGTCGCCTTGGCATTGCTCGCTGACCCCGGGGGCCGGCTGAGGCGTCGCGCCCGGCCCAACCGTTTGCCAACCGTGGACGTACGGTGCTCCCACCCTTTCGGACACGTGATTCCGCACCGCATGGACAATGCGGAATCAACGCGGGCGCTCGTACATCCCGTTTGGAAGGAACCCCGTCCATCAGGACGAACAGGAATGCCATGTCGCGCGTTCCATGTATCGGTGCCTTCTCCTTGTTCCGGAACGTGTCGTGGGCGTTGCCGTGCCCACCATCTTGCAGGTCGATTGGGGCATGCGGCCCGGCGAATGTGGCGCGACGGACTCCGGAAAGCACAGGCCATGGGGTCGTTCCGGCGATTCGAATTTCGACAGCCCTTCCTTTCCAAGGCTCTTGACCGCCTGCAGGGCCTCAGGCACATCGTCCTTGGTCGTGGCGTGGTTGACCAGAGTCCCGGGTCGACGCAGGTTCCGCCCGGCTAAGCGCAGCCATTCGACTCAAACACGGGGAGCCGACGCCGAACAGGAAGAGCAGGGGTTCGCCGGACTCCTTCCCAGGCACGGGCACGAACAGGCCGCGGAGTGATGCGGCAATCCTGTGCCGTGCGGTGATCGACGAAGGGAGAAAGACATGAAACCCGATTGCAGGTTGGCACGCTTGGTGCCCATTGGCTTGATTGCATATTTGCTCGCGAGTTGCGGCAGCAGCGAAATGTCCGGCCCTGCTCCCGCTGCCGAACACATCAAGCAGGAAACGCTCACGCGGGTGCAATCCGCCACAACGGTGCTCGCCAGCGACCAGCACGTGTTCCGGTTCGACGGGCAGGCATCCCGCACCTTCACCAAGTGCGATGGGACGGTCTGCGGCGTGAGCCCGACCGCAGAGGGCTTGCAGGCCGCACTTTCACACGCGCTCGCCGATGCACGATTCGACTTCGGAAGCAGCCACTTCGCGGCACGGCTCGAGGATTCCCTGGACCTCAGGCCGGAAACCCATGTCGTGAACGCCGTCACGCTCGTCGAGGGATACGGGCTGCGCACCGGTGAGCGGCCGTTCAGCGCGAAGTTCTTCGGCGTCTGGCTCGATGACGGTGCGTTCTTCGTGAACGAGACCACTCTGACAGTCAGGAACGAGCGCGGTGAACCCGTCGGGCCGGGCACCGTCTTCGATGCCAGCGCACTTGGCGTGACCACCGACACGGCGCCTGCACCCGTTCTGGGCAAGTCGGCCACCTGGACAGGCATGATGATCGGTGCGGACGTGAGCGATGCAGTGACGCGCGGCCAGTTTCTTCGCGGCGATGCCACGCTCATCATAGACGATCTGGCCAATCCGGATGTCGACGTTGCCTTCAGCGACTTCCGGGACCTGGAGACTGGTGCGCGGCTGGCCGACAGAACGATCGCTCCCTGGCAGAACATTCCACTTGCCGGTGGATCCTTCGGCAGCAAGCCGGCCGGAAGCGACGACTACATCCAGGGCCGCTTCGTTGGAGAACGCCACGCAGGCGTTGTGGGAATCTTCGAACGCGATGACGTCGTAGGCTCGTTCGGTGGAGTCCGGCAACCTGACGATTGAGGCCTGCAGGTGCCTGTACTCGTCAGCGACCCCTCCTTGAGGACCGGGTTTCCTGCGGGGTGGACAGATGACTGCTCCCCTCTAGGGAGGGCGGCGCTTCTCCGGCCGTGCCGGAAATCGTGTTCGCCTTGCGCAAGCTGTCGCG
>JAJEAC010000043.1 GCA_022824315.1 Silicimonas sp. | reverse complement strand
CGCCCGTGCGGCGTGCATCGCTAATCATGAGCTTTCCTGCGTGGTCTGCGGCTTCAATTTCGAGGATGTCTACGGCGAGCATGGGCAAGGCTTCATTCATGTCCATCACCGTAATCCTCTCGCGAAGGGCGAAGCGGAGGTTGGCCCGATAGACCTTTGCCCAGTTTGCCGGAATTGTCACCGCATGCTGCATCGCGGAGAGACGCTTCTTTCACCGGAGGAACTGCAGGAAACGCTGCAGGATCAATAGGCGTCTCGCATTTTCCGGCCATTGCAAAATCGGTCTGCGCCAACCAGAAACAGTGTTCGCCTCCTAAATTGGCTGTCCGCCAGGCATGCGGGGACATGGGTTCACTTTCCGATCACGTCCTTGAGCAGAGCCTTGTGGCGGTCCGCGCGCTGGCCCTGTTCGAGGAACCTGACCAATTCGGCAACCACGAGGCCCCGGAGTTCCTTGTGCTGCAGGAAGGGCCAGTGACCGCGGAGACATCCCGCGAATGGGCGCTTCTGCAGCGGGTCTACGGGAACTTCATCTCGGCGGATGTTCGCGCGATGTGCGAGGGCAGGGGGCCGATCCTGGAGCGCCTGCTCGATGACGTGTCGCGAAAGCGCGTCCGGGAGGCCATGCTGAATCTGCACCGCGAGGCCACGTACCCGGAACCGTCGCCTTGGCGGGTCTGCACAATGCTGTGGCGAGTGCGCTCGGCACCGATATCGAAAGATGAGCCGGGTGATGGACGGCTTGCGAGACGTGCTGACGCGCTGGCTCTGAACGGAGTCTGAAATTCGACATCAGCCCCGTACACCGATTGGAAGGTTTCGCTGCACAGGGCCATGAAACGGCACGCTTCAACGGGGCCCTGGCGTGGCAAAGGCATCGCGCGCGCTGAGCATCGTGATCGGGTTTCGAGAGACTCTTTCACCAGGCTGGAGCCTCGGGATGACCGTCACGGATTGCCGCGGTCGCTGGCAGCTCCTGCGGATGAGAGGGCAGTACAGGAATGAATGCAGAGCACCTCAGAGCGAAGGATCCGGACATGGAGCCGGACAACCGCCCTTCGGCCGCCGGAGGCCGTTCGCCGCGTTCACTCGGCGCGTCCTCGAACGAACGGCGCGAACTGCGGAGGTCCGGCAAAGGTTCCGCAGGGCAAAGCGCGGCCGCATCACAGGAGCTGCAGGACCGGACAGCGAGATTTCTCGATGCCAACCGTGTCTTCAACCTCGCCGAACTCGCGGAGGCCGTAGGCTTGCCTCAAGGCCTGGGCACGGCGCGAGGCCTTCTCAGGCAACATGTCGAGGAAGGCCGGATCAAGGAGGCCGCGCCCAAGATCTATGTCGTGGCGTGGGACCAGGAATCGCGCGGGCGTTTCGTCGTGCCGGACTATCTCCTGGCAAGCAAGCTTCGGCCCGATGGCGTCGTCGGATACCACACGGCGCTGGAACTCTTCGGCATCTCCTACACCGCGCTCTACAATACAGTGCATCTCATAAGCGACGGGCGGCCGGAAAAGGTGCACCTGCCCTTCCAGCTCTGCCGAATCGTCAGGCCATACCGAACCTTGATCGAGGCCGGCAAGACGGACTTCCTGACGGTCGAAGTCGACAGGCTGGGCGTGCGCGTGAAGGTCACAGCCTTCGAACGCACGCTGGTCGACGTGCTTCACCGCGCGGATCGCGCCGGCGGCCGGGACGAGGTCATCGAGTGCCTGAACGTGGCACCCTACCTCGTGGACGACTTCGACTGCCGCAAGGTCGCGGACTACGTGGAACTTCTCGGCATCCGATCTGTTGCCGGAGTCGTCGGCTGGTGGCTGGAGCGGTGGCAGACGGAACTGAACGTGTCCCATCTGACGCTCGAACGGCTGCGGGAGATGATCCCCGCGTGGAAGCCCTATGCGATCCTTTCAAGGCCCGGCTACGCGTACCTCAACCATTACTGGCGCGTGTACCTTCCGCCGGACTTGCTCGACACGTCGTTCGAGGGCACGGATCCGGAGATGGATTTCTGAATGGACATTACCCGGCCAAAAATCATGGAACTGGCCGATGAGCTGCACTACGATGCGGAACTCGTCGAAACAACAGTTCGGTTGCTCGACATACTCGACGCGTTCGCGGCGGACGACGTGGTCTCGCCGCGCATGGCGCTGAAGGGCGGCACGGTGCTCAACACCTTCCATCTGCCGCTGCCGCGGCTCTCCTTCGACATCGGGGGTCCTCTTGGGAAACAACTAGAATCCTGTCCGGCGGAAGCTAATGATCGCGGCGGAAGGAAACCGCGCCTCTGGAGGCGCAAGCCCGATGCACCACGAGGTCGACAGCAAGATAGAGGAGATCGCGGAGATTTGCCGGCGCTATGGCGTGGAGCGGCTGGACGTGTTCGGCTCGGCTGCGCGGGGCATAGATTTCGATCCCGAGAACAGCGATGTGGACTTCCTCGTCGAGTTCCAGGAGACGCTTCGGGACAAAATACTGCGATGCTGGAAAGGGCTCAGGACAGACCTGGCTGATGCCTTGGGCCGCGAGGTCGATCTCGTCAGCATGGGCGGTGTCAGGAACTAGGTGCAGCAGGCCCATATCGATGCCTCGCGGGAGACTGTCTTTGACATTGCCTTTCGCTTCCGAGCGGCGCGGACGCTCAATTCAATCGCATTCTGGCGCCCGTCCTTGACTGCGAAACGTAACCCCCTGGCAACGCTTCATGACATTCTTGAGGAGGTCGAAGAGATCAGGGAGAAGCTTGATGGACTGGACAGGGAGGAATTCCTCCACGACAGGAAGACGCAGCGTGCCGCAAGAATGTGCTTCGTCACTCTAGGAAACGCGTTCCACGACCTGAAGATCACCAGTCCCAAGCTTGCCGGACGATTTTCCGAACTTGACGACAACGTCGACCTCCGAAACGTTCTGGCTCATGAGTGTCGTTCGGCGAAGCCCGCAACTGTCTGGAAGGTAGCGCGCGACCGCCTGCCCGACCTCGAACAGTCGGTGGCATACTTGATCTCCGAACTCGACCCTGAAGGGCGGCACACGCTTGAGAGCCTTTATGCGCAGTCGGATGAGCGTGCGGACAGGGATCTGCAGCTCGCAAGCGTGCTCACCGCGCGCGTTTACCCCTGCGACAGACCAGTTTCACTGGGGAGTGGCCGCGGCGTTGACCCGCCTCTTTGATACAGTCGAAGGGGCCGGGGATGCACCGGACGACAAGGTTGGCGAGCGCGCCAACGCGGTCGCCCGTGCGCGCGCCGAAACCGACCTGCGATTGGATGTCACCAACGCGCTGGGTGGCTTGCCGCGTGACGAGTATCGTGCCCGCTTCGCCGGACACCCCGGCTTCGATCGCCAGGACAAGCTCGAAACCTATGACACGACGATCCGGGAAAGGATGGACGCTTTGGCCCGAACGGAGGTGCCTCCGAATGATCTGGAAAGGTTCGTCGCAAATGCCGTTGTGGCTTCCGTTGGCACCAGGCACGAGACCTTGGCACGGTCCTTGGAGGCAGCCCTCGGCAAGGGAACGGTTCCTGTCGCGAATGACATTCGGGCCGGGCGGCGGTAATTGATCGCCGAATTCTCGCATCGTCAGGACGTGACGAAGTTCTCCTTGCCGGAGAGGGACCGGAAATTGGAACGCATTTACTCCCACTTCACCGTTGTCGAGATCCGCCGGATTTGCGCCGGACACGGGCCGTTCCTGAATGGGCTGCTCAACCGGTCCGGCTTTCCCAGCGTAGTCGAGACATTCAAGAACCTGCACGCAAAGGACCACTCCGGCCCTGCGCCGTGGCACAGGTTGCATGCCGATGTCGTGCGGGCCATGAACCCAGAGCGACAGCAGGAGCGGAGACGCAAGGACATGGAACTGCAGCTGGCTTGTGTCTTGACGGAACGCATTGCCCCGTCCGGGGACGACGATCAGTTCCACCGCAAGCTCGGCGAGCCGGTGCGCGACGCTCTTGCGGCGACGGCAAGACCGTTGGCGTGTCCCAAGAGGCGGCCGACGACCTTGCCGCGAAGATCGCGAGAGCGCGGGCCGAAGCTGATCTTCGCGTTGACCTGACGCGCGCGTTCAGCCGTCTTCCCCTTTTCGAGTTCCGGATCGCGCCGAAGCGGAGGCTCTGCATTGCGCAGCCCGGAGAGAACGGCCGGGCTTGACCTGTCCCGGGAGTGAATGGCATCGTCCGGCCATGGACGACGACGCCGCCCTCGCCGAGATCCGCCATGCCGCGCAGGCTGCGCTGGACGCCTGGCCCGAGGCCAGGGCGGCGGTGCTGTTCGGGTCGCGCGCC
>JAJEAC010000196.1 GCA_022824315.1 Silicimonas sp. | reverse complement strand
TTCCGGACGCGCTCGCGAATCACGTCGGGAGACAGTCTTTCCGCACTTGCAAGGCGTTCAAGTACTGTAGACACGTCATGGCCGCGCAGCGCTGCCTTGATGGTCGCGATTGAAAGTTCGCCGGGGTCGTCCTTTGTGCGTTCAAGAGTATCTTGCGTTCCAGAGCGAAACTGCTCCAGCCCGTCGATCAATGGCGACTTCAGGTAGCTTTCGTAGACTTGCAACAACTCCTCAACGGATGCACCGGCCTTGGACGTATCGACGGAACCGTGCATCAGGAGGAAAGGGCTGCCGTAGTGGAATTCGCCGACCTCGGCATTGATGAAGTAGGCGGCCCTTGCCGAGCCTCGCACTGCTTCGTTGAGGATGCCTCCGCCTGAATGCGACAGTGTCCACTCGATGAACCCGTCATGCTGCCTTGGCCACTCGGTCGACTCCGCAACCGCCCCGATGACGGCCATGTAGGAATCCGTGGTGAGGGGGGCGTGAACCAGCACCTTGCCAGCCCTTGGCACTCCGACAGGGAGCGCGGCAGGCGGGAGCGCATCACCCGGCAGGCCCCGCAGCAGCAGGTCGACAAGACGGCCTGCCGTCCCGACATCGATGTCTCCGGAGACCACAAGTTCAACCGGGACACTCGTGTAGGTTGCCGCCACCCAGGAGGCCAGGTCAGACCGATTCACTTGCCTTTCTGCATCCAGGTCTCGAACTATGGCTGACTTCCGGATAGGGTGATCGCCAAACGCAGCCCAGTAAATGGTGTCAAAGGCGAGCCTCTTAGGTTCACGCCGTTTCTCGGCCACGAAATTCCTGAGCGAGTCCTGTCTGCGGCGAAACCAGGTCTCGTCGAATCGGGGCGCTCGCAGATGAGCGTTGATTGCGGAAAGGACCTCCCCAGCGTCACGGCGCGGCATCACCATGGTAGCAAAAGCGAATTGCGAACCAATCGTCAGGCGTGCCTCAGCACCCAAGTCTTCCATGCGGACCTCAAAAGCGCCAGGATCGAATCCCTCGGCACCGCCTGCAAACAGGGAAATCATGGCCAGTATCGGCACTGCATGGTTGATGTCGCGGTTCACAGCCCAGTCGGTGGGCCAGGCAACCCGGATCACCAGTTCGTCGGCCTCGGGAACCGTGGCGAGGACAAACCTGGATCCGCCGGAAGAGAGATGTTCGTCAATCGAAGGACTCCCGGCAAGAGCGACCGTGACGTGAAGCGCCAGCGTTGCTGCCGTGAGAAGTGTCTTGCTCATTGGCAGTTGCCTCCAATCATGAGATCGGTTGGGAGGCATCCCCCCAACCGGTTGCAAAACAACTCAGTGCACGATGACGAATTCCTCTTCATATGGCCTCACGGGTTCTCCCCCGCCGCCGGTCCCCGTAGTAATGCGCGGCGTTGGCGGTCCACCGATAAGTCCTCTCGCGTTGTTTTCGGCCTACTCGCGGGCGGGCCGCATTGAGTTTTGGGTATTGTTTTGCAAGACCGAGGCGTCCACGAAGACTACTCCTTTCCGTTTCCAGAGCGGGCTGTTCGGTCCCCTTCAAGACCCTTGCCTTGTCGGTAGAATCGATGAACGTAGCTGACACAGAGCGTGATTGTCCTGCTTGTGCGGCGCCAAAAGGCAGTTCCCGGGCAATTCTCGATTTGAAGGGTGATCGGGTTCGGCCAGTCAAACCTGCGCAGATCGGAATGGGCAGAAGCCAGAACACCGGAGAGTCCGTCCAGTGCACTTCGCTCCACGTCGTCCGCTTCGACAAGCGTGACCTTGTCCGAGACTTCGTTGTCAGCAAGGAGGTACTGCTCAAGAACACGTCCCCATCCACGAGCCTGATCGGGAGCGGTATCTGAACAATCGTCGAGATCATCTTGCGAGAATTCGAGCCACTCAACGTGTTCCAGATGATCCGCCGGGTTCGCCCCGTAGAGCAGGCAGGCTGCCCGATAGGCCCGGCGAATGTCGAGAACGTGCTCACCCCTGAAGTCGTAGTCTTCGCGAGAGACCTCGCTGTCTTCCATCAACCACGACTTCACTCTGTCCATGATGATGGCAGGAGCGTTTTCTCCCTTGGTACTTGCAATCCAGATTGTCGCAAAGCTGTCGGCCATGGCTTCCTCATTGGCCAAGACGGGGATCTCAAACTCCCTGATGAGCGCGTGCGCCATTTCGTGGGCAAGCACGTGCCGGGTGACATTCAAGCTGAAGCTTGAAATTGGAGCATCATCTTCAGGACTCGTGCTTCGCATGGGTCGGAAGATGTCGGCTTCCAGGCCCAGAATGGCCCCATCGATCGCCTCGGCCCAATTGTCTTCGGCGAGCGATCCGCGCATATGCTGGCGCAAAGAGGGCATGACAGCGTCGCGCCAAACGTTCCAGGCGGTACCGTCAACTCGGAAGGTCATCTGTCGCTCCGCAGTGTTCAGATATACGAGAATGCGCTCCCCACCCTCTGGAGGTGAAGCAAAGAAGTTTTCCGCGATGTCGGTCACGTGATCATCCAGCGGTGCAGTGATCGTCGACTCGCTGAGGCAGAAGAAGGCGTCTACATCATATCGCCGGTTCAGATTGCCAATTCTGGATTCGAGCGCCGTAAGTCGGTCGGCACCGATCTGGCCCGCGATATCGCTCATTTGACTTTCGAAACTGCAGTCGAAAGTGTCCTCAGCATGAATTCCACTCCCATTCATTCCAACAAGAACGAGTAACTGCGCCAAGAACATGGCAGTCTTGCGGGACACAATGTTGGCCACGCTCATGTTCTTTCCCCCTGAATTTTCGACCGAGCATCATTTTTTCCGAAAAATGGGGATGAATCCAAGTCTTGGCGATCCGTACCCATGAAAGTCCAGAAAACGCCCGCGATCATTTCACAAAGCCACGGCTTCAACGTACGGGCCTTCTGCGGCGGTGTTGGCCCGGCATCAAGTCTACACGCTTTCATGACTGAATTGCTCAAGCGAGAGCCCCGGCCTGCCGAGGCATTGGCCGGGCACACGCCCTGAATCCGTTGGTTTTGCAGCAATTCCCTCGATCCCTCTCCCATGCCATCATCGTATCGCAAGTCATCGGGTTTGACCCTGTGCCCCCCGCCGCCCGCGTTCCGGCACCTTGAGTTTCCTTGCAAGGAACGGGTCGTTGCGCAAGGGTTGCGCATCGGTCGTCATACTCAGATCCGCTCTGCGCCGCCGCACAGCCTGGCCGCCTGTCCTCGCGACGTGTCACCGAACAACATCGAAGTTCGCCCAGGCACTGGAACCGCGTGCCATCCACGTCGCCACCCGCCGAGCGATTCCAGCGGCCGAAGATCCAGAGTCCGGCCGGTGGATTTCAAGGATCGCGTTCAGCGCCTGCATGGTACGCGACATGGCTTTGAGCCGATCATTTGAAGCTGCGCCAGACAACCGCAAGGCATTCAGGCTGAGTTGGCGGCAGGGTGATGCTGCCGATCTGGCGTCGGGACGGGATACCGGAACGGGACACGATCCATTCGACGCGATCAAGCATTTGCACGGAGAGCCGAATCCGGGGAAGCAAATCCACGACACGGTTCCGCGGGGTCTCTACGATTCAATCGCGAGCACGCTACGACGGCGCTCCTGACTTGAAGGCCGGACTTTGCCCAACCGGCTGCAAACGTCTTTTCTCCATTGACTCCATGGGGCAGGACAGGCCGGATGTCGGGGGAAGAGGCGGCAGGGTGGGCGGTTGCATGGGATGCTCTACACCATCGCGAGCACAGGATAGCTGCCTTGTCGGGCACCCGGTCACGATGATCGCACTGGCATGCGAGACTCCAGAATTGGCGAGTATGCGTTTGACTGCTACCTGCAGCGGACGTACTTCAATGCGCCGGAGAGCGCGCGGGACGAAGTGAAACAAATCGCAAATTCGGGTGCGCTATTTTCCGGACGGCATGTCAATTCCTATGCATGGCCTTCTTGCGACTTGTGGAATGTCTTGGCCGCCTGCCGGCCAAAGGCCCAGCATTCGTTGACCTTTCCGCGTTCCCCGCATTGAGCCCTGCCCATTGACGTCATTAAGCCGGAATCGTTCGATTTCATGGGGTTGTCCTTCCCTGTCCGGTCCTGACGCCCGTGTCGCCGGTCGGCCGACGACCGTCTGTGAGCGTTCCGCCAAGCCGTGATGGCCGAGTCAGCCAAAATTGACGACCGGCGGGAACAATGGGAAATCCCCGAGGATGCGCGATCTTTGCAGAAAGGCGCGCTAATCCTCCGGTGTCGCGGTATCCGGCCAATGCCCCACAAAACGAGTGAAGCAACCTTTCCCTCCCTCAGATGTCTCATCTCCACCTTTGGCAGCAATTCCCTGATCTGCAAGACTTCGTAGTGGCGCAGGCCCAGTTCCGATACACATTGGTCGGTCGTAAATAGCCCCTGTCATCACATTGAAACGCTCCCGACCGTCAGACCGGGGCAGAACTGGATGCGGTTGCCTGGCAC
>JAJEAC010000034.1 GCA_022824315.1 Silicimonas sp. | reverse complement strand
GGCGTGAAAGGTGAAGTCTATGTCGTGGGCGGTGCCGTCATGTGTCTGGCGCTCAACGCCCGCACCGCGACAAGGGACGTCGATGCGCTGTTCCGTCCTGCCGCTAAAGTCCGCAAGGCGGCAGAGAGCGTAGCCAGCCATTCAGGATTCGATGTTCCGCCGGACTGGCTCAACGACGCGGTGAAGGGGTTTCTGAGCCCCCGAGGCAAGTTTCGAGACTACCGGGAGATGTCACATCTGCGCGTCATGACCGCGGAGCCGGAGTATCTCCTTGCGATGAAATGCATGTCGATGCGCATAGGAGATGAATCACATGACGTGGACGACACCCGTTTCCTGTTGGACCATCTAGGGATCGAGGGTCACGATGAGGCCCTGTCCGTGATCGCAAAGTACTATCCTGTCGAGCGGCTTCCTCAGAAGACCTTCTATGCTCTTGAAGAGCTCTGCGCGGAGAGTGGGGAGAACGAATTCACGTCCCGGTGACATTGAACTCTTGCCGGCTATGGACAGCTTTGGCTGCGCGGGCCCAAGCACCTGTACGCGACATTCTCGTGCAGCCACGGCTCACGTTCCGGGCGTGGAGATTCTTGAGACTTGCAGAAAGTTGGCAGCGCGTTTCGAAGCCGTGATCGAGCGCGAAGATGTTCCGCTCGGCCAAAATTGCAGTTCAGGTGCATTTCACGCTGCTCGGGGACTGGCTCGTCTGCCGCGATGTCGCGCTGGTGCTCGTTGAGACGTTCCTTCACGCGCAGCCATGAGCCGGGGCAGACTGCAGGACCATCTGATGGACCTGTGTCGAGATAACGCGAGTCGGGGCTGGCATGATCGCCTCTGGAAGCGCGGCAGGCCCGGGAACGACATCTGGCTCAGGTCGCCCCGAAATGGTTGGAAGCGCACCCTGAATGATTCGGTGTCTCGTCCGACCGGTCAAGTTCATGCGACATATGAACCGGTTGTGCAAAGCATGTGCGCCAACTAGACACGCCGCATGATGATTCAGTCGTTGTGGACAGGGGACGGCGAATGAAAGTCGGAGTGCCGAAGGAAGTTGCCTCGGGCGAGGCGCGCGTGGCGATGACGCCAGCGAGCGCAAGAGACCTCCAGAAGCTTGGATACGCATGCCTGGTTCAAGAGGGTGCAGGCGCGGCTGCGGGCTTCAGCGACGCCGAGTACGCGGATGCCGGTGTCAAGGTCGTGACCGGGGATGCCGTCTGGGGCGATGCGGACGTCGTGGCCAAGGTGCTGCCTCCGACCGATGCCGAAGCCGCGGCGCTTTCGCGTGGCCAGACGTTGATCTCGTTCGTGTACCCGGCAGCGAACGAGGAGCTCCTGGAAATTGCCCGGAGCAACGGCGCCAATGTCATCGCGATGGACATGGTGCCGAGGATCAGCCGGGCGCAGAAGGTGGATGCGCTCAGCTCGATGGCGAACATCGCCGGCTATCGCGCGGTCATCGAGGCCGGGAACAATTTCGGACGCTTTTTCACGGGCCAGATCACCGCTGCAGGCAAGGTGCCGCCGGCGAAAGTCCTCGTCGTCGGGGCGGGCGTTGCCGGTCTTGCGGCGATTGGCACTGCCACAAGCCTCGGGGCGATCACCTACGCCTTTGACGTCAGGCCGGAAGTGGCCGAGCAGATCGAGTCGATGGGCGCGGAATTCGTCGCGCTGGAATTCGAGGACCGGCAGCAGGATGGCGCTGCCACGGGCGGATATGCCGCGCCGTCAAGTCCGGAGTTCAGGGAGAAGCAGCTCGAGAAGTTCCGCGAGCTTGCGCCCGAGATGGACATTGTCATCACGACAGCCTTGATTCCGAACCGGGATGCACCGGTCCTCTGGACCCGAGACATGGTCGAGGCAATGAAGCGCGGCAGTGTCATCGTCGACCTTGCCGCCGAGCGGGGCGGCAACTGCGAACTGACCGAAAGGGACGAGAAAATCGTGACCGACAATGGGGTCACCATCGTCGGCTACACCGATTTCCCGTCCCGCATGGCCGCACAGTCCTCGCTGCTCTATGCGACAAATGTCCGGCACATGGTCGCTGACCTGACGCCGGAACGAGACGGTGAGGTCGTCCATGACATGGAGGATGACGTCATTCGGGGGGCCACGGTGGCCTTCGGCGGCGAAATCACCTACCCGCCACCGCCGCCAAAGGTTCAGGCGATCGCGGCGCAGCCCGCGAAGACAAGCCCGCGCGCACTGACGCCAGAGGAACGAAGGGCAGGAGAGCTTGCCGCCTTCAAGGAAGCGACCAGGCGCCAGGTCGCGTTGCTCGTGGTCGGGGGAATCCTGATGCTTCTTGTCGGGTCATATGCGCCGGCGAGCTTCATGCAGCACTTCATCGTATTCGCTCTCGCCGTATTCGTCGGATTCCAGGTCATCTGGAATGTCCAGCACGCGCTTCACACGCCGCTGATGTCGGTGACGAACGCGATTTCGGGGATCATCATCGTCGGAGCGCTGCTACAGATCGGAGCGGTCCACTGGATCGTTGTATTGCTGAGCTTCATCAGCGTGTTGATCGCTTCAATTAATGTCGTGGGGGGCTTTCTGGTGACGCGCCGGATGCTTGCCATGTTCCAGAAGTCGTAAGGGGTTCGGACGATGTTGTCGAACGGACTTGTCTCGGCCGCCTATATCGCGGCGTCGGTTCTCTTCATCTTGTCGCTGGGCGGCCTGTCGAACCAGGAAAGCGCCAAGCGGGCGATCTGGTACGGAATCGTCGGCATGGCGATCGCGATCCTGGCGACTGTTCTGTCCCCTGGAATCCAGAACCTTGCGCTTATCGTCGTCGCCGTAGTGGCGGGCGCCTTCGCAGGCCAGCACGTGGCGGCGCGCGTGAAGATGACGGAAATGCCACAGCTGGTGGCGGCGCTTCACTCGTTTGTCGGGCTGGCGGCGGTGTTCATCGGGCTGAATGCCGACATCATGCTGAACGCGGTCACCGAGATGCGTGAAGCCGGCATGGCACTTGAAGAGGCTGGCCTCACCGCCTTCGGCGAGAAGCTCTGGAAGAAAGACGCGACCGAGATCGCGATCCTCAAGGTCGAGGTCTTCCTTGGCATCGTGATCGGGGCGATCACGTTCACCGGATCCGTCGTCGCGTTCGGGAAGCTGGCCGGCAAGGTCAGCGGCAAGCCGAAGAAACTCATGCTGCCATCCGAAAAGATGCCCTTGCCGGTCATTTCCGGACACTGGCTGAACGCGATCGCCGCTGTCGTATGCCTGGTCCTCGGGTATCTCTATCTCGACGGCGCCGGGATCTGGACGATGGTCGTGGTCTCGCTCGTGGCGGGGTTCATCGGCTGGCACCTGATCATGGGGATCGGCGGCGCCGACATGCCGGTCGTCGTCTCGATGCTGAACAGCTACTCGGGTTGGGCGGCGGCGGCGATCGGCTTCACCCTCGGCAACGACCTTCTGATCGTGACCGGCGCTCTCGTGGGGTCCTCCGGGGCGATCCTGTCCTACATCATGTGCCGAGCCATGAACCGGCATTTCGTGAGCGTGATTCTGGGCGGCTTTGGCGGCGACGGCGGACCCGCGGCGGAAATCGCGGGCGAGCAGGTTGCCATTGATGCCGACGGGGTTGCGACAGCCCTGAGCGAGGCCGAATCGATCATCATCGTTCCGGGCTATGGAATGGCCGTGGCGCAGGCGCAGGCATCGGTCAGCGAACTGACGCGGAAGCTGCGGGCTCAAGGCAAGGACGTACGCTTTGCCATACACCCGGTCGCCGGGCGGCTGCCGGGTCACATGAACGTGCTGCTGGCCGAAGCCAAGGTGCCCTATGACATCGTGCTGGAAATGGACGAGATCAACGAGGACTTCCCGGACACCGATGTGGCAATCGTCATCGGCTCGAACGATATCGTCAACCCGGCCGCGCAGGACGACCCGAACTCGCCGATTGCCGGGATGCCGGTGCTCGAGGTCTGGAAGTCCAAGCAGGTCTTCGTTTCCAAGCGGGGGCAGGGCACTGGATACGCAGGCATTGAGAACCCGCTGTTCTACAAGGAAAACACGCGCATGTTCTATGGCGACGCCAAGGACAGCGTGAACAGCCTGCTGCCGAAGATCGAGTAAGCGACGGTCGGTTTGCAGGCGCGCCGCCTGGCATGCACATCGCGTACCGATTCAGCCGCGACCGGGCGTGACCTCGTGACCGGCTTCTTCCGGTTCGTCATCGACGATTTCGGGCGGAAAGCCCGGCGCTCGGACGTCGAGGCCGGTCGGCTCCTCGTAGCGCCTGATGATGTTGGGCGAATGTTCACGCGGGCCGTAGGAAGCGACCGCCTCCCGAAACACGTCGACGAGCAGCGGGGAGAGCGCGAGCGGAACGCCCTTGTCGGTGGCGATCTGGTCGAAGAGACCCACGTCTTTGAGCACGAGATCCATCGTGAAGTTGATGTCACGCGATCCGTTGAGAATGACCTGGCTTTCGGTTTCGTGAACGAAGGAATTGCCGGACGAGATTCGGATTGCCTCGTAGGTGGTGCCAAGATCCATGCCGGCGGCCTTCATTGTCGCCAGCGCCTCGGCAAGGCTGACAAGATTGGCGGTAGCAAGATAGTTGGTCATGACCTTGAGGATCGACGCCGACCCGACCCCGCCGGTATGCAGCACCCGCCGTCCGAGTGTCGTGAGGACCGGAAGCGCTCTCTCGAAGGTTGGCCGGTCGCATCCCGCAAAGATGGATATGTTGCCGGTCGCCGCACGATGGCAGCCACCGGACACCGGGCAATCGATCGCGTGTGCGTGTTTCTCTTCGACGAGGCGTGCCATGCGCCGGACTTCGCCTGCATCCGTGGTCGACATTTCCGCCCAGATGGATCCCGGGCGAATGGCGGTGAGAATGCCGTCCTCGCCCTCCATGACAGCCGAGCAGGCTGACGGCGAGGGCAGGCAGGTGATCACGTAGTCGCAAGCGGCGGCCATGTCTGCGGGACTTCCGGCCCACATTGCGCCGTCTGCAAGAAACGGTTCGGCCATGTCGCGATCAATGTCGCGGACGGTCAGGTCGAGGCCGTTCCGCAGCAGGCTGCAGGCGAGTTTGCCGCCGACATTGCCAAGCCCGATGAATCCAATTTTCATGGCAGTTCTCCCTGCGAAATGCATGCCCTGTTCCTATTGGAATGGACAGTTCATTTGCGGCATTGAGAAGGCGTTTTTTGCAGGGCTTGTCAGCAAATGAACCACATGCTGAATTCGGTGCGATGAAACGACCACTGGAAACCCCGCTTGCCGACAGTCTTCCGGCGACCGTGCCGTTTGTCGGCCCCGAAGCCATCGAGCGTCGTCTGGGCCACCGATTCCGGGCACGGATCGGTGCCAACGAAAACGTGTTCGGACCTTCCCCCAAGGCCATCAAGGCAATTCAGGACCAGGCTGGCGATGCCTGGATGTACGGAGATCCGGAGAGTTTCGAGTTGCGCGAGGCTCTCGCCGGTTATCTGGGAATCGCCCGAGACGAAGTCGTCGTGGGCGAAGGGGTCGACGGGCTTCTCGGCTATGCAGTGAGACTTTTCGTCCAGGAGGGTGACCGGGTCGTGACCTCCGACGGAGCCTATCCGACATTCAGCTACCATGTGGTGGGATTTGGCGGCGCGCTCGTGAAAGTGCCATATCGGGACGACAGGGAAGACGTAGCTGCCCTCCTTGAAGCCGCGCGGGCATCCGGGGCAAAAATGATCTATCTGGCAAATCCCGACAATCCTATGGGAACCTGGCAGGATCCAGCCTGGATCGAAGGCATGATCGCGGGCCTTCCCGAGAATTGCGTCCTGATCCTTGACGAGGCGTATTTGGAATTTGCGCCTGACAGCATCGTGCCGCACGTGCCGATTGACGATCCCAGAGTGATCCGCATGCGGACGTTTTCCAAGGCCCATGGAATGGCGGGAATGCGGGTGGGTTATGCCTTTGGCGAGCGGAGCGTGATTCAGAGCTTCGAGAAGATACGCAATCACTTCGGCATGAACCGGGTCAGCCAAATTGCAGCGCAGATTGCCCTGTCAGACCGTGATTGGCTTAGCCACGTAAGGAGCGAAGTTGGAAAGGCGCGTGAACGGATCACGGAGATCGCTGAGGACTGCGGCCTGATTTCGATTTCGTCGGCTGCGAATTTCGTGGCTGTTGATTGTGGCCGGGATGGTGACTTCGCGCGCCGTGTTCTTGAAGAACTCGAAGCGCGGGATGTCTTTGTCCGGATGCCCGGCGTCGCACCTGCCAACCGGTGCATCCGGATCACCGCAGGACGTCCGGCTGACTTGGATCTCCTTGCAAAGGTCCTGCCAGACGCACTCGCCGCCGCGAGGCGCTGATCATTTCCGGTCACCCGACTTCCAGGGCGCCGCGATCCGCGCCAGGGTGATCTGTCCGCACTGATGCACAAAGACGCACGCGATGGCCGGACCTGCTGGCGTCAGGCGATTGCCGGAACTTCATCGGCCGGGAAGACGGTTCCGGCCAAGCATGACTGGGGTTTCGACAGAAATCAGGCTGTCACACTTATGTAAGCAGCGAGGTTCGGGTCCATGCCGAGCAACTCGAACTCCCCTGCCTGCAGGCCGCTCGGCACCGAGGCCAACTGGAGTCGCTTGTCTGGCCGTCCGGGACGGGAACTGGTCTTTGCAAAGTCATCAGCTGCGCCGTAAATCACCGTCTGGGCGGGGAGCAGTCAACGACACAGGAGAGTCGCATGGGCGAATTTTCTTCCACGGACCTTGGCAAAAGGACCGGCGACGTGTTGGACGCAGCGGCCCAAGCGCCCGTCGCAATCACCCGCCACGGCAAGGCGCCTTTCGTTGTGCTCGCGACCGAGGAATTCGAAAGGATTCGGGCATCGAGAGATCCAAGGATCGCCCGACGCACCGCTGACATTCCCCCGAAGAGGGGGCGGAGCTGGTCGCCGAGCTGACCCGCATCATCGAATCCAATGACTGAAATCCTGGCTGGCGATGCCTGGCGCTACCCCTATCTCTGGGCGCGGCAGATCAAACGCGGAGAGGCCGAAGTGCGCACTACGAGCCGGTCACGCATGCGACCTGGAAAGCAATTGGAAAGGAGAGGCCACCGTTCGGCCGGAGGGCAACAGAGGCCGGATTCCCAAGCCGGGCGATGTCCGAAAGGGCGAGCCTCGCCGTCGGTTCGAACAGATCAGGAGCTGCAAGGTGCGTTGGGAAATACAGGATGGGCATTGAGGCTTGCGGAGAAAGCTCACAAGAGTTCCGGCCGTAGCCCAATTCCGCGACGGATCGACCAAACAATCGTACCCTGAGGTATGCCAAGCAACGAAAATGCGAAGAAGAATTGCGAAAGCTGGTTCTACCGTTGATCCCGCAAAGCGAATTTAGCCGTCTTGGAGGTCGTGTGACAGATATTCATCCCTATTATTTCGTGGCGAGTCACAAGGTGCTCAACCGTTCCACACTCAACGACGTCTACGTGCCTAAGGCGGTGGCCTGTCTTAACAAGTTTGACGTCGAGATTCTCGCTGTCAACGAGACGACAGAAGTGATCGAGGGACAGACGGGACACGATCGGCTGGTGATCCTGCGCTTCCCGAACCGCGATGAGGCAATGCGCTGGTACAATTCGCCCGAGTACCAGTCCATGATCCATCTGCGGTTGGATTCGGTTGAAGGGACATTGATTCTGGCTGAGGGGCTGAACGCGCAGGATCTCGCTGCGGCCGGGGTAACGGGACGCTCCAATGGTAGTGCACTTGCCGCGCCCGCGCACGCAGCCCTGCCGCAATCAACGGGTATCCAGGGGTTTGCGGACAGTTTCCGGTCAGGTGAGCTTACAACAAGCGGGTTCCAGGGGTGGACCGACAGCGTCAAGAGAGAATTCAGTGCCAATGCCTATAACGGCAAGATTGGCACCGACTTGGTATTCGAGAACGACTCGGTTCGGGTTTGGCACATAACACTTGAGCCTGGCGAGAAAATGCCGGTCCACCGCCATGTCCTGACGTATTTCTGGACCGCAATTACTCCTGGGCGCTTCTTGCAACGGACCTATGACGGGACGACCTACGAAAGCGACTATCAGGCCGGGTTGACGCACTTCTACCACGTCAGGTCGGGTGAGTTCGCGTTGCACAATCTGGAAAACGTCGGCGACACGAAGATGGTATTCGTTGCGGTCGAATTGAAAAAGGAAAGCGCAAATTTCCCGCTCTCGCTCTTTGAGAGCCAGCCAATGCCCCGTCCTGAGGCAATTGATACTAGCAGGCATGCAGACAGTTTCAGATCGGGCGAATTGACCACTTCGAACTTCCAGGACTGGTCCGATGCCATCCGGCTTGAGTTCAAGAATAACGAATTCAATGGTCGCATCGGAACCGATCTGGTGTTCGAAAACAGCTCGGTTCGGGTCTGGCACATGACCTTGAAGCCCGGCGAACGCATGCCGGTCCATCGTCATGTCCTGACCTATTTGTGGACCGCGATTACGTCAGGTCGTTTCTTGCAGCGGACCTATGACGGGACGACCTACGAAAGCGATTACGACGCCGGGCTGACGCACTTTTATGACGTTGGCGAAGGCGAATTCGCGCTTCACAACCTGGAAAACGTTGGCGATACCACCGTGGTCTTTTGCGCCGTCGAACTGAAACGCGAGAGCGCAAACCAGCCTCTGCCGCTCTGACCGCGCGCAATGGCTGCGACGCAGGGGCGGCAAACTCAAATAAAAGCGACTAACGGGTATACGCGACGGCGGCGCGGTTCAGAGCTTTTGCCTCGCCATGGTCATGTTAAGGGCAGGTGGCCACCCTGTTTGGCACCGGAATACAGCATACCTGGGGAGATAAGTGATGAAGAAACTTCTTGTGACCACCGCGGTGGGCGCGGCTCTAGTAACCGTGCACGGCGCCCTTGCGGACGAGCACACATTCAAGATTGGCACGATGGCGACATTGGAAGGCACGTACACAGTGCTTGGCGAAGATGGCGTCCGCGGAATGAAGACTGCGCTGGCGGCCTTTGGCGGCAAAGTTGCCGGCAAGGACGTGGAACTTGTCATTCAGTCCACCGACGCATCGCCTGACAGTGCCGTTCGCGCCGCACGCAAGCTTGTGGAACAGGATGGTCTCGGGGTGATCGTGGGCCCGCTGTCGGGTTCCGAGGGGATCGCGATCCGCGACTACGCCAAGACCCAGCCAGGGACGACCTTTATCAACGGCTCGTCCGGCGCCCAGGAAACGACGTACGTGAACCCGTCCGAGAACTTCTTCCGCTTCAATGCAGACGGGGCGCAGTGGTCGTGGGGCCTGGGTTCCTACGTTTACAACGAAAAGGGATACGAGACGGTCGCAACTATCGGCGAGGACTATTCCTTTATCTACACGCAGGTCTTCGGCTTCGCCCTGGACTACTGCCAGGCAGGCGGCGAGATTACCGAGCGCTTCTGGGTTCCCCTTGGCACGAAGGACTTCGGTTCGATCATCGCGTCGCTTCCCGATGACGTTGATGCCATCTACCTGGGGCTTGGTGGCGGCGACGCCGTCAACTTCCTGAACCAGTATCAACAGGCTGGCGGCGACGCGAACCTGATTGGCGGCACGATCATGGTCGACGGGACGGTCTTGAACTCGAAGGGCGACGCGAAACGCGCGCTGATCGGCACGCCGTCTTCCGGGCCTCAGGCTGACACCTGGGACGACCCGGCCTGGACCGAGTTCGTGAAGCTCTACCAGGACACCTTCCCGCCGGAAGAGCGTTTCCCGGCTCCGTCGCTTCTGGCGACGCTCTACTACAACAACATGTCGGCAACGCTGACATGTCTGGATGAAGTGGGTGCCGACCTGTCGGATGGGCACGCTGCCTTCCGGTCCTGTCTGGCGAATCTCGAGCTGGACAGCCCGGTCGGCAAGATCACGCTGGATGAAAACCGTCAGGCCATCGGCGCGACCTTCATCTCGGAAGTGATCGAAGACGACAATGGCAACCTCGTGAACCAGTTCATCTCGATGGATCCTGGCGTGCCGCAAAACCTGCGGATCGACGCGGACAAGTTCGCGGCGCTCGGCGCTCCGAGCCGTGACAACCCGCCGTGTCAGATGTCCTATTGACTTTTCCCTGAAGCCGGTCCGGGCGTACGCGCCCGGACCCTTTGCAGCACTGGGCCCTTTGCAAAGCTTGTGCCGTCATGACACTGATCAACTTCCTCACCCGGGTCCATTTCTCCGATGGCGTCTTAGAGGAAGCACTGCATTCCGAGATTGAAGCGAACAGGAAACGGCGCCCGCTTGTCGTCTCTGCCGATGACAGGATGTCAAGTTTAGGGGCGGACAGGTTTTATTCAGGCTTCCCGATGCGTGCCGAACCTGTGGTCTTTTCGGACGTGCCGCACCTGCCCACCGAAAGCGCTGCGCGTGCCGTGGCCAGGCTCTACAGGGACAACGATTGCGACGTGCTGGTTGCCTTTGGCCCGAACCGGGTAATCGACCTGGCAAAGGCTGCCAGGATTGCCATCGCTCACGACGAGCCGCTTGACAGGCTGTCGGTCGACGAAGGTGGATCACGGCGGATCAATGGGCACCTCCCGCATCTCTACGCCGTCCCCGACATTCTGGGCTTCGCGTCTGCAATCAGCGACTATGCCCGCCTTACGCTGGACGACAAGAGACACATTCTGTTCTCGTCCCGCAACCTTGTTCCATGCATCACGATATGCGATCCGACCCTTACGCTGGGTGCAATGGCAGAGGATTCAGCCATCGCCGCGGCAGGCGTGATGTCGCGGGCGATCGACAGTTATCTGTCGCCCCGGTACCATCCGCCTGCGGACGGACTGGCACTGGACGCGTTGAACCGAATTTGGATCAATATTGGTCCGGCCTTGAACGACGATCACCTTCCTGCGAGACGCGAGCTCCTGGCTGCGGGGCTGAACAGTTCGCTTTCGCTTCAGAAGGGGCTTTGCGTCATTCACGCGCTTTGCAACGCCATCACCGCCGCGTCCGAGTCAAAGCCAAATCCCAGCGCGGTTGGAGCCGTTGTGATTTCCCACCTCGTGGAGTTCTACGAACAACATGCCGATGGCCTCTGCGATCCAATAAAGCGAGCACTCCGTATCGACGAAAGGCGCGCGCTGGCAGATGGGCTTCGAGACATGTTGTCTGAGTGGCCGATTCCGCGGAGATTGTCGGATCTCGGGATCGAGGTGAGCGCCCTGAGCAAGGCCGCGACGATTGCAGCTTGCGACCGTGCGATTACTGGCGACCCGCGGAGTTTCGAGCGCTCGGAGATTCGGGATTTGTTGGCGCGAGCCCACTAGGGACCGCAGGCAGCCAAGTTGAGATTTGCGTGAACTGCCGATCGACGACGCCCGCCCGTGCCGTTGGGGCAGGACAGTCGAGGATCTCGCGGAGGAGTGAAGCGAGGTCACGAGAAGCTTCAGGACATGGCGTCACGTGATTGAATCGAATCCAGGCGCATATGTTCGGAGCCCTGCTGCAACGCTAGATTTAGTACCGAAGAGATTTCGATATACCTCAAAGTATCAAAAGGTGATGTCTTTCTTGATCACGACCGCAACTTGCCCCGATAAATTGACCGCTGAACGACAACCGAAAGATCGACCGGAAGGGGGAAGAATCGTTATGGCCAGAGCGATCTCAGTTCATCACGGTTCATTCGGCCGCGCGACATTGTACGAACTCGACCGTCCCCTGACCACGCATGCGCACCGCGAAGGGCACTTGATATTCTATCTCGAAGGTCCCGATGCATCAGCGACCGTCAATGGAGACACGTATGCCATTTCGAAAACCGAGGCGGTTGCGATCAGCCCGTGGGAACCACACAGTTTCGAACCTTCGCCCTGCGGTCAGAAGCACTTCGTCCTAACGCTCTACATCAAGCCGATGTGGTTTCTCGAAAACAGCCAAAGTGCGGAGTTTTCGCTTGGATTCGGAACGCCCCAAGTCCAGGTGACGCCGACGGTCGAAATGTGGATCGGACGTCTTACGTCCATTCTTCTCGATGACCAGCCGTCCGAACGGTTCGACGGCTTTCTCTTTGAAACCACGCGTCAATGCGTCGACCAGACTTGGAGGAGCGCCAAGTCTCGTCCGCTGCTTCGCAATATGCAGCTGAAATTCAACGATTTCCGCGTCAGACGTTCGCTCAGGCTCATGCAGGAGAGGTTTGCTGAGGAAACCGCTATGGACGACCTCGCCCGCGAGGTCGGACTTTCGCGCCCGCATTTTTTCAAGCTTTTCAAGATGCAGATGGGAATTACGCCCAACCTCTACCTGAACACGCTCCGTACGGAACACGCCATCGACGAGTTGGTGACGACCGACAAGTCGATCACCGACATCGGCCTTGACCTTGGCTTTGCCAGTCAAGCCAGCTTCACGCGTTTCTTTACGTCAAACGTTGGAATTCCGCCAACAGACTACCGGCGCGTCGCACATTTCGTTTAGGTGTTGTTTACGCGATCCAGCGTCACCCGATCAGACCTTGGGGTATGCGAATTTGCAGCCCGGGCGGTAGCGTTTGCGGGATGCAACTGGACCAAGAGCACTATTGGCAGGTTGCGGCGAAGGAGTTTCGTGCACCGATGAAGACTGCACAATGACAGACTTCGCGCGCCGCCATCCCGTTTGGGCTGCCGTGATTGCGATTTTGACCGCAATCCTCATCTGGATGATTTTCGCGTTGTGGCCAGCTTGGCTTGTCGACCTGATTGGCAAGAAGAAGGTGTTCCTGAACGCGTTGTTCAACGGCATCACGCTGGGGGGGCTGTATTTTCTCGTTGCCTCCGGATTCACGTTGATTTTCGGCCTGATGCGCAACGTGAATCTCGCCCACGGTTCCCTGTATCTCCTTGGGGGGTACGTGGGGTACGAATTCGCTGAGTTGACCGGATATTGGCTCCTTGCATTCCCTGCCGCATTCTTGGTGGTCGCAGTGTTCGGCATTCTGCTGCAACTTGTCGTGTTTCGACGAATGGAAGGTCAGGACCTTCGACAGACCCTCGTGACGATCGGGATCTCGATTATCATGGCCGACTTGATGCTTTGGGGTTGGGGCGGCGACTTTTACAACATCAGCGCCCCGTCCTGGCTGTCGGGTCCCTTGGAAACCATTCTTGTCACGGCGCAAAAGCGCTCGGGCGATCTTGTCTATCTGAAGTACCCCCTGGTTCGGGTCGTGATATTCCTCGCTGCGGTCACGATTGGCATTGCCATGTGGCTCCTGCTGAACCGAACCAAGATTGGCATGCTGATACGGGCAGGCGTCGATGATCGCGATATGCTGTCCGCCACCGGCGCACGCATCCAACTGGTATTCCTGGGCGTCTTTGCATTCGGCGCCGGCCTCGCCGGCATAGCGGGAGTGGTCGGAGGAACATTCCAGTCCGTTGCGCCCGGCGAAGACATACGATTCCTGCTGGCCTCGCTCGTCGTCGTCATCGTGGGAGGGATGGGCAGCATTCCGGGCGCCGCACTCGGTGCGCTGCTCATCGGGCTGGCCGAGCAGTTCGGCTCTGTCTACATGCCCACCTATGCCGTCGTCCTGACGTTCCTGATCATGGTGGGGGTTCTCGCGTTTCGCCCGCAAGGCCTGATGGGGCGGTCCTGACATGTCGGTCTTCGATTCAACCGAAACGAGCCTGGTCGCACCCAGTGAAGGGCAGAGCTGGCTGGAGCGCATTCCGATCGCCTATTGGGTCGTTGGCCTGATCTTGCTGATCATGCCGGCGATTGCCGGCGACTTCATGCTGTTCCAGATCTTTGGCTGGACTTTCATCCTGGGCCTGATTGCGCTCGGCCTGATGTTCTTGGGCGGCTACGGCGGAATGGTCAGCCTCGCCCAGATGTCGATCGCGGGTGTGGGCGGATACATGGTCGCGATATTCGGGGTGTCGGCCATTGACACGATTTCGCTTGGCTGGCCGTGGTATGTCGCGATCCCGATCGCCCTGATCATCGCGATGCTTTTCGGCACGCTGACCGGATGGCTCGCAGTGCGGACCGAGGGAATCTACACGATCATGATCACTCTCGCGATTGCGGCCGCGTTTTTCTATTTCGCCCGCCAAAACTACGTGATGTTCAATGGGTTCTCCGGGTTCAACGGTGTCCTGCCCCCAATGCTCTTTGGCGTGGATTGGCGTGGGCCGGCCGCCTTCTACTACCTGACCTTGTTTTGGGCCGCGCTTGGCTACCTGGTCGTTCTCTACATCTCTCGCGCTCCGTTCGGATTGGCGCTGCAAGGAGTTCGGGACAATCCACGCCGCATGTCGGCTTTGGGGTACAACGTTACGGCGCACCGCGTGGCCGCCTACACCTTCGCGGCATTGCTCGCGGCAATCGGAGGCATCTTGCTCACCTGGCAGTCCGCGCAGATTTCTCCGGGCACGGCCGGAATCGGACCGGCAATAGACATCTTGGTCATCGCCGTGATCGGTGGCATGCGCCATCCGGTCGGCCCTTTCATAGGCGCGTTCATCTATGTCATCCTGAAGACCTACGCGATCGACGCACTGGTCACGCTAGGGCTTGCAGGCGAACGATTCCAGCTGCTGATCGGCATAGCCTTTCTTGTCATCGTCTTCTGGTCGCCGGACGGCATCATCGGCCTGTGGGACCGGCTGCGTGAAGACCGAAAGCGCGATCCGCTGACCGGTCGTGGCGGAGAAGGGCCATGAACGCTGATCTCAATGGCGGATCGACGATTTCCGAGCGCCTCGGAGCGACCGGGACGGCCAACGCGCTGGAACTGAAGGGCGTATCCAAGTTTTTCGGGGCCTTGGCCGCGCTCGATGACATCGACATCACGGTACGGCCTAGTGAACGGCGTGCAGTGCTCGGGTCAAACGGTGCCGGAAAGACCACGCTCTTCAATTGCGTAGCGGGGGACTTTCCTGCCACCACTGGCTCAATTCGCTTTTTCGGCGAGGACATTACGCAGTTCCCGCCGCACGAACGCATCAGGAGGGGCCTGCGCCGGACCTATCAGATCTCGCTGCTCTTCACCGGCCTCACCGTGCTGGACAACATTTTCCTGGCCTGCGTTGGCGTGTCACGCAGCCGCTTTTCATTTTTGCGGCCAGGGCGCGATGACGCCTTGATGGCGAGCGCGGAGAACCTCGTGCGCGTGGTTCACCTTGAGGACGCCAAGGACGAGCAGGTCGCGACGCTCTCCTACGGCCAGCAGCGGCAGCTCGAAATCGCCATAGCCCTGGCAGGTGCGCCTAGGTTCATCCTCTTCGATGAACCAGCCGCCGGGCTCTCGCCGACCGAGCGCTCTGAACTCATCGAGATCCTGATCGGGCTGCCGGCTCATATGGGGTTCATCATCATCGAACACGACATGGACGTCGCCCTGCGGGTCGCCGAGTCAGTCAGCATGATGCACAACGGGCGCATCTTCAAGGAAGGAAGCCCTGCTGAAATCGAGGACGACCCCGAAGTCCAGGCCCTCTACCTCGGTGGTGAAGATGGCTGAGGGCACACCGATCCTCGAGGTCAGGGACCTCAATGTCTACTACGGACAGAGCCATGCCCTGCAGGGCGTCAACATGACGCTGAAGGCCGGCGTTCATTCGGTCGTCGGTCGCAACGGGATGGGCAAGACCACTCTTTGCAAGGCGATCATGGGGCTGGAGCCCGTAGCATCCGGATCGATTTCCTTCCAGGGACAGGCGATTGACGGGCGCAATCCCGCGGACGTTGCCCGCATGGGTATCGGATACGTGCCTCAGGGTCGGCGAATTTGGCGTTCGCTGTCGGTCGACGAACACCTTCGGCTCGTTGAAGGGCGGGGAGGCGTCTGGACCATAGAGCGCATCTACGGGACGTTCCCTCGCCTGGCCGAACGCCGCAGCAACCTGGGCTCGCAGCTTTCGGGCGGTGAGCAGCAGATGCTGGCCATCGCGCGGGCCCTGCTTCTCAATCCGCGCCTGCTGGTTATGGACGAGCCGACCGAAGGACTTGCCCCGGTCATCGTCCAGCAGCTCGAGACCATGCTGATCCGCCTCGGGGAAGAGGGCGGCATCGATGTCCTGATGATCGAACAGAACATCGGCGTTGCATGTGCAGTAGCATCCGATGTCCACATCATGGTCAACGGGCGGATCAACCGCGTGATGGACTCCGCCCGCCTGGCGGGCGACCGCGACTTGCAGCAGGCGCTGCTGGGGGTCGGCCGCCATGCGCATGACGAGACACCCGAACCGACAGCGCGCACGGATGAACGCGATGCGCAGGAAGCGCCCGCCGCCTTGACGAAGGTTTATAGCTCCAATCCCAAGATCCCGACCCGTTGGTCGCGCCCTGTTCCGGTTCACGTTATCGAAGGGGCTGCGCGCACAGTCACGCCGACCACCCGCGAAGTCGAACAGATCAGGCCGCTCTCCCAGGCGCGCCCGTCCGGCCGCTTGGGCCAAGTACTCGTAGCAGGCACGCTGGATACCAAGTCAGAAGAACTGAGATTCATCCAAGGCGTGCTGAAGGACGAGGGCATTGATGCGATCCTCGTCGATCTGTCGACCTCCGGCAAACCGTCCGGGGCGGAGATGCCCCCGCATGCGATCGCGGCGTTTCACCCGCGTGGCGTCGCCGGGGTCTTTACCGGCGACCGCGGCACGGCGGTCTCGGGGATGGCCCTTGCATTCGAACGGTGGATTGCGCAGCAGGACGGGATCGGGGGGATCATTTCTGCGGGCGGTTCCGGCGGGACGTCGTTGGTCAGTCCGGCAATTCGTTCACTGCCGGTTGGGGTGCCGAAGGTCGTGATTTCCACCGTCGCCTCCGGAAACACCAGCCAGTATGTCGGCGCTTCGGATATGTTGCTGCTGAATGCGGTCGCCGATGTACAGGGACTCAACGTCATTACGCGCGAAGTGCTTGGCAACGGTGCCCGGGCATTGGCAGGCATGGTCGCCGGCCGACGCGATGCGACCTCTGCGGCTCCGCTGAAGCCGGCTCTCGGCCTGACGATGTTCGGGGTTACGACTTCTTGCGTCCAGCAGGTCTCCGCCGCGCTTCAGCCGGAATACGATTGCTTGGTCTTTCACGCGACCGGCACCGGCGGAAAGGCCATGGAGAACCTGTTGGCCTCGGGAAAGCTGTCCGGCGTCCTGGACCTGACGACAACCGAGGTCTGCGACATGATAGCGGGGGGTGTCTTCCCCTCCGACGAAACCCGCTTTGAAGCATCGATCGAAGCAGGCTTGCCCTACATCGGCGCATGCGGCGCACTCGACATGGTGAATTTCGACAGTCGCGATACGGTGCCCGAGCGCTATCGCGACCGGAAATTCTACCAGCACAATCCGCAGGTTACCTTGATGCGCACGACGCCGGACGAATGCGACCAGATAGGTCGCTGGATCGGTGCGAAACTAAACCGAATGACGGGTCCGGTTCGCTTCTTCTTGCCCGAAGGCGGCGTTTCCGCGCTGTCCGGGCCCGGGCAGCCGTTTCACGACCCGGCCGCCGATGCCGCGCTCTTCGAGGCGCTGGAAGATGCCGTCCGGCAAACCAGCTCGCGGCATCTGCTTCGGGTGCCGCACAACATCAACGCCCCCGAGTTCGCGGCCCTGGCGGTCGCCGAGTTTCGAAACCTGCACGGAGAGATTCCCCGTGTCGCCGCGCAAGGATAGGCAGCGTGTTTGATCGCAGCGAGATGATGAGCAAGTTCCGCGCCATGCGAGATCGCGGCGAGCCGATCATCGGTGGTGGGGCAGGGACCGGCCTTTCTGCAAAGTGCGAGGAGGCTGGCGGCATCGACTTGATCGTCATCTACAATTCCGGGCGGTACAGGATGGCCGGTCGGGGCTCGCTAGCCGGTCTGATGCCGTATGGGGACGCGAATGGCGTGGTGATGGAGATGGCCGGCGAAGTTCTGCCGGTGGTAAGGAACACGCCGGTGCTCGCCGGCGTCTGCGCGACCGATCCATTCCGCCTGATGGGCAACTTCCTGGACGAGATCAAGTCTGCGGGATTCTCGGGCGTCCAGAATTTCCCGACGGTCGGGCTGATCGATGGAACCTTCCGGCTCAATTTGGAGGAGACCGGCATGGGTTACGGCCACGAAGTCGAGCTGATCCGCATGGCCGCTGATCGCGACATGCTGACGACGCCTTACGTGTTCTCGGCCGATGATGCGCGCGACATGGCGGCGGCGGGCGCCGACATCATCGTCGTTCACCTGGGACTGACGACCGGAGGCTCAATCGGGGCGGAGACGGGAGTGGCGCTGGCTGATGCCCCTGCCTTGACGGATGAGTGGGCTGCTGCTGCCCTAGAGGTGAAGCCCGACGCGCTCGTGCTGGTTCACGGCGGACCGGTGGCGATGCCCGAGGACGCGGCTTTCGTCCTGAAGAACACCACGAATTGTCACGGATTTTACGGCGCCTCCTCGATGGAACGCCTGCCGACGGAAGTCGCGTTGACGGAACAGACGAAGAAATTCAAGGAGATCGACCTCTAAGGCCGAAAGGGAGGCTCACATGACTGGCGAACTGTTAGGACAACTGATCCTGTGGCTCATCGCGGCGGTCATCGTCATCTTTGTTGTCTACTGGGTGATGTACTGGCTGTACCGCCGCTCGACCAAGGAAGTCGCATTCGTGCGCACGGGTTTCCTTGGCGAAAAAGTTGTCATCAACGGCGGCGCATTCGTGTGGCCGATCATTCACGACATCACTCCTGTAAACATGAACTCCCTGCAACTTGCGGTGACCCGCGAAAAGGACGAAGCGCTGATCACCCGTGATCGAATGCGCATTGACGTCGACGCGGAATTCTATGTTCGGGTGAACCAGACCAGGGAGGCGGTTTCGCTTGCTGCGTCCACCCTTGGCCGGCGGACGCTGGAACCTGAGCGCATCCATTCGCTCTTGTCAGGCAAGTTCATCTCGGCGCTCCGTACCGTTGCGTCACAGATGACGCTCGAGGAGGTGCATGAGAATCGCAACGAGTACGTCGCCCGCGTCAAGGAAATGGCGCAGGAAGGGCTCGACAAGAACGGACTGGAACTGGAAAGCGTCGCGGCGACGGACATCGATCAGACCGACATCCAGTATTTCAACCCGTCCAACAAGTTCGATGCAGAAGGCCTGACCGCCGTCATCGAAGCGGTCGAGCAGCGCCGCAAGCTGCGCAATGACATCGAGCAGGATGCGATGATCAAGATTCGCGCGCGCAATCTCGAGGCCGAGAAACAGGCGCTGGATATCGAACGCGAATCGGAAGAAGCCCGCCTGGACCAGGAACGGGAGGTTGAATTCCGGCGCGCGCAGCAACGCGCAGAACTGGCTCGGGAACGCTCTGAGCGCGAAAAGGACGCCGAACAGGCGACGCTGCTGTCGCGCGAAGCCATTGAAACTGCCCGGATCGAAAACGAGCGCCAGATTTCCGAGGCGCGCATCGCGTCCGAACGAGAAGTCAGGCAACGCGAAATCGAGTCGCAGAAAGTCGTCGATGAAGCCGACATTTCGACCCGTGAATCCGTTGAAAAAGCGCGAATCGCGCAGGAAAGGGCGCTGACCGAGGAACGGATCAAGACGCGACAGCGGACCGACGCCGCGGAAATTGCAGCGCGCGAAGCGATCGAAACCGCCCGTATCGCCCAGGAAAGGGCCCTGGAAGAGGCGCGCATTGCGAAAGAGCGCGAAACCCAGTCAAAGGAGATCGAGCGTCAAGAGGCCATCGATGCCGAAGGCATCGCCGCCCGCGAAAACGTGGAACGCGCACGCATCGCACAGGAAAAGTCCGTGACCGAAGCCCGGATCGAGTTCGAGCAAACCACGCGCGAACGCGAAGTTGCCCGCGACCTCGCCATTAGCGAAGCCGAAATCGCTCAGCGGGAAGCGACCGAGAAGCTGCGGATCATGCAGGAAAAGGCCGTGGCGTCGGCGCGCATATCCTCGGACAGGGAGACCCGCAGCCTGGAAATCGAGCGCAATCGGGCGATCGACCACGCAGAGATCGATGCACGCGAGGCGGTCGAAAAGGCCCGCATCGCCCAAGAGCGCCTGCTGGCATTCGAGCGCATCGAGGCGAGCGAAAAGACCGAAGAACGAGATCTCTTGAAGGCAGAAGCGGTCGAGGCTGCGCGCATCGCGCAAGAGAAGAAGGTCGCGGCAGAACGCATCGCCTCGGAACGCGAGACCCGGAGCCTGGAAATCGAGCGCAACAAGATGCTTGAAGAGGCCGAGATCGAATCGCGCGAGGCCGTCGAAAAGGCGCGCATTGCCCAGGAAAGGCTGGTCGCCTTCGAGCGGATTGAGGCCAGCGAAGACACGGAGGTGCGCGAACAGCTGAGGGCCGAGGCCGTCGAAGCGGCCCGAATTGCCAAGGAAAAGAAGCTCGCTGCCGAGCGCATAGCCTATGAACAGGACATGCGGGAACGCGAAATCGCCCGCAACCGCGCTATCGACGAGGCAAACATTGCCGCGCAGGAAACGATAAATGCGGCCCGCATCGAGGAAGAAGCCAAGACCCGCGCCGCCGAGATCGAGAAGGAACGCGCGATCGAGGCTGCAAACATCGAGCGCCGCAAAGCGCTGGAGCATCTTGAAGTCGAACGGACAAAGGCGCTGCGCGAAGCCGAGATCGCGGCGAAAGAGGTCGTCGAACGCGTGCAGATCCAGTCTGAGGACGAGCTTGACGATGCGCGAATCGCGCATCAGAAGAAGCGTCGCCAACTGGAGATCGAGCGTGAAAAGGCGGTCGAGGAAGCGGCAATGGAGAAGGCGATTGCACTTTATGGCAAATCGCTCGACGAAAGCGCCGCAGCAATCGAGGCCGATGCGGCTCGCGCCCGTGCAGCCGAAGCTGCGGCCAAGGTCGATACGGCTGCCGCCCTCGAGGAGGCGTCGCGCGACAAGCAGGTTGGCGTTACCGCCGCCGAAAGGGAGGCCGAACGCGCCAAGCTCGCCGCGCATGCAGAAGAAGTTGTCTCCGCGGTTCGCGCAGAGGCCCAGCGGCTTATCAACGAGGCGGAGAACATCCTGACCGATGAAGCCCGCGCTTCGCTCTTCAAGCGCAACATGCTGGAGCGGCTCGAAGGCATTATCGCAGCGCAGGTCAAGCCGCTCGAGAAGATCGACGAGATCAAGATCATGCAGCTTGGAGGCGGCGGCACGACCGGGCTCAACTGGGCGGACGGCGGGTCCGGCGGCGGCGGCGGCGCCGCAAGCCCGACCGACGAGGTCATCAATTCCGCGCTTCGCTACCGGGTTCAGGGGCCGATGATCGACAGCCTGATGAACGACATCGGCATTGACGGCTCGAATCTTGCGAAATCGGCGATCTTTCAGGACGCCAGCAACATGGCACGCGCCATGAGCGAGAGCCAGAAGGTCAGGGCCGCGACGAGGGCCGAAGCGGAGGAAGAGAAGAAGAAGGACGGGGAGGCGAAGTCCTGAGATGGCCCGCGTCTACACGTCCTCCGTCATTTCCGCTCCGCCGGATCGCGTGTGGGATCGCATCCGCGGGTTCAATGACCTTCCGCGATGGCACCCCATGATCCGCGAAAGCCGAATCGAGGAGGCGCTTCCGGCGGACAAGGTCGGGTGCATTCGGAACTTCAACCTGCAAAACGGCGACAATATCCGCGAAAAGCTGTTGGGCCTGTCAGACTACGACATGTTCGTGACCTACTCGATCCTCGAAAGTCCGATGCCGCTCGAAGACTATGTCGCCACGCTCAGGCTGACTCCTGTGACCGAGGGCGACCGGACATTCATCGAATGGACGGCGGAATTCTCATGTGACCCGGGCGACGAAGACGAACTGGTTGCCATGATCGGCACGGACGTGTTCCAGGCCGGTTTTGACGCGCTCAAGCGCCAGTTCGGAGGTGCTTGATGCCGCACGTCAAGAAAAGCACCGTGCTTGACGCGCCGGCGGAGGCGGTCTGGGACGTCATTCGCGACTTCAATGGCCATGATCAATGGCACCCGGCGGTCGCCGAAAGCCATATTGAGCGCGGATATCCGTCGGACATGGTTGGCTGCGTACGGAACTTCCGGCTCGAGGGCGGCGCCAATCTGCGTGAACAGCTTCTCACGCTTTCGGACCTCGAGCAGACCTTCAGCTACTGCCTGCTCGACACGCCTGTTCCGCTCTTCAACTACGTCGCCCACGTCCGCCTGTTCCCGGTTACGGACGGCGAACGAACCTATTGGGAGTGGGAAAGCCGCTTTGACACGCCCGCGGGGCGTGCAGACGAGCTGTCGGACCTGGTCGGCGACGGCATCTACGTTGCGGGGTTCGAGGCCATTCGGACCCACATGGGAATTGGTCATGCTTGAAGTCCAGACGTACCCGACCGTTGGCGAAGCCGCCAGCGCAATGGACGATCGGGCCCGGTTCCTGGGCGGCGGGACCTTGATCATGAACCGGGTCAACTATGGTGACCGGCGCTTCACTCGGATCGTGCGGACAACGGATGCATCGCTATCCGAGATTCGGGCTCAAGGCGATCGCCTGGAGGTCGGGGCAGGCGTCAAGATGGCCGAGATCCTGGCATCGCGGGATCTGGATTTCCTGTCCCCGGCGGCCCGTGCCGTGGGCGGCCCTGCAATCCGCAACATGGCGAGCGTGGGCGGGAACCTGATGGCGCCTCATCCCTACGGCGATCTGGCGGTTGCGCTGCTGGCCCTGGACGCCGATGTCCGGATGGTCAGCGGGGAGGAAATGAGCCTCGAGGATTTCCTGGCCCGCCGGAACGGCGTCGTTCGGTCGCTGCTGGTCCGTCGCCCGCAAGGTGATGAATTTCGGTTCAGAAAGGTCTCCCGGGTCAAGCCTAAGGGTATATCCGTGATGTCGATGGCCGCGCACCTCACGCGAAGCGCCGGCCGACTCTCGGGTGTCCGTATTGCCTATGGTGCGATGGCGCGGACACCCGTGCGGGTTCGGGCGGTCGAGAACGCGCTTGAAGGGGTCAGCCTCGATCTTGCGGGCATCTCCGCCGCGCTGTCTGTGGCGACAGAGGGGCTGGACCCGCCGGACGATCCGATCGCCTCGGGATGGTATCGCCGCGAGGTCGCGCCGGTTCATCTTCGCCGCCTCTTGCTCGGGGAGGACGCTCGGTGAAGTCTCCCGTCACATTCTGGCTGAACGGCTCCGAGACCGCAGTCTTCGTCGATGCCGGTGCCAATCTTCTTGACGTGCTTCGCCGGGGCTGCGGCGACCTGTCGCCAAAATACGGTTGCGGACAGGGCGGCTGCGGCGCTTGCACGGTGCTCATTGACGGAGAACCGCACGTGTCCTGCCTGGTGCTGGCCGAGACCGTCGCCGGTCGGTCGGTCGAGACGACCGGCGGATTGTCAAACGGGCCGGATCCGCACCCGCTGCAAAGAGCGTTCATGGAAGGCTTCGCCGCGCAGTGCGGGTACTGCACGCCGGGCATGCTGATGGCAGCCAAGGCGCTTCTTGACCGAAACCCAAGCCCAAGCCGCCCGGAGGTCGAAGAAGCCATCTCGGGCAATCTGTGCCGCTGCACCGGTTATGAACCGATCGTCGACGCAATTCTTGAAGCCGCCAGGCAGCGGGGTGCCGCGTGATGCCGACAGAGTATCGCAAGGACCTTTTTGCCGACGAGCGTTCCGACGACTTCGACATCGTCGGCAAGCCGATCATCAGGCAGGACATCCTGGGTCACGTAACAGGGCGGTCGAAATTCTATGACGACCATGCTTTCGACGGGCTCCTGCACATGCGGTGCGTGCGCTCGGCCCACCACCACGCGCGCATCCGGTCGGTCGATTCCTCGGCTGCCGAGCGGCAGGACGGCGTTGTCCGCGTGCTTGGTGGCCGGGATGTGCCTGTAAACGTCAACACGCTCTTGTCGCTGATCAATTTCGGGCGGGACGACGAGCCGCTTCTGGCAATCGGCAAGGTCGGCTATGTTGGCCAGCCAATCCTTGCAATCGTTGCAACTTCGGTTCGCGCGGCCCAGGAAGCGGTTGACGCCGTCAAGGTGGAGTACGAGGAGCTGCCCCATGTCCTGGACGTCGAAGAGGCGCTGAAGCCCGAGGCTCCGATCGTCAACGAAGAGTATCCCAACAATACCTTCGACTATTTCGACACCTATGATCACCAGAAACTGCGGTTCGGCGACGTTGAGACCGCATTCTCAAGGGCCGATCACATCGTCGAGGGCGAATACCAGATGTCGCCGATCGAGCAGGCGCCCATGGAGACCTGCGGCGCCATCGCGGCACCGGAAACCAACGACCGGATCACCGTTCATACATCCACCCAAGCGCTCTTCTTCTCGGTTGGGGTCACGGCGAAGCAGCTCGATATCAGCTCGGCGCGCCTGCACTTCATCGGCGGCACCGTCGGCGGAGGATTCGGCGGCAAGGTGGACAGCCATCACGAGCCTTTGGCCGCGCTCGCCTGCCTGGCCACGGGCAAACCCGTGAAATACATGTGGGACCGCGCCGAAGAGATGCAGGTTGGCGGTCCGCGCGGAGGCGAACGCTGGCGGATCAAGGACGGGGTGATGCGCGACGGCCGCATCATCGCGCGTGCCTTTACCGGGTTCTTTGACGCCGGGGCCTACACGCGGCTGTCGTCCTATGCCGTGCAGAAGTCGACGGGCCATTTGCCCGGCCCCTATTCGATCCCGAACGTCGCATCCAATGTCTACTGCGTCTTTACCAATCGGACCCCGTCGACGGCCATGCGCGGCTTTGGAATCACCGCCGTCGATTTCGCGATTGAGCGCCACATGGACAAGGTCGCACGCGCGGTCGGCATGGACCCGATCGAGCTGCGGATCCTGAACGCATACCGCGATGGCGACATGAAGGCACATCGGCGCGAGGCGAAGAACTGCGCCTTGATCGAAAGCTGCCAGGCGGTCGCCCAGAAAACGGGTTGGAGCCTGTCCGCAGACGCGATGCGGGCATCTAGCAAGGTCGGCGGCGGCGAGGGTGCGCTGGGAGTCATCCCCGAGACGGTCACCGACGACGAGGGCAGGATTGGCGAGCGAAGACGCTCCGGGCTCGCGCCGGAGCCGCTCTCGGGGCAGGGGACCCGCAGGCTGCTTCCCGAGGGCTACTCCTCCAACAACAGCTCGGCTTTCGGCAATGCACCTCAACGGGAGGACATGGAGGCAGAGATCGAGCGGCTTGGGTTCAAGGGTGCGACGGTCGTTTCCTCGACGCCCCAAGGACCCGCGGATCAAACGGCATCCAGTGCGCGTCCAATCGAGCCGAGGGAGACCGCGCATGCAGTGCATCCCGCAGGCGCCAGGGGCGGTCCGTCCCTGCCTGCAGCCTACACTCAGCGTCCGGCAAGCACGATCAATCAACCAATTGCGCAACCACCGGAACGGGCTCCAGGCACACCAGTGGTGCAACAGCCGGCGACGCCGCCTGCTGCGGCCGAGGCCGAAAATGAAAGCGCGGCGACGCATTTCCAGCGCGGTGTGAGGCGACCAGGCGTGTCCCGCTTCATCTCCGGGTCGAGGAGACGCTGATGGCCATTCACCACGGACGCGGCTTTGCCTGCATCAACTACCCGATCGGCATGAACCTTGGCGGCGACCCGAGCCAGGCGCTGGTTCATTCGACGCCGGACGGAAAGTTCAAGGTCACGCTCTCTTCCATCGATCTTGGACAAGGCATCAAGTCGGTCGGTCGCCAATTGGCTGCGGAGACGCTCGGCGTGCCGGTTGAGGATGTCTTTGTCGATACGGCGGACAGCGACACCGGCCCCCATGACATGGGTTCGTTTGCATCGCGCGGAACGCACAGAATGGGCAACGCGATCATCCGTGCAGCCACTGAGGCCCGCGCCCAGCTCTTGGAAGCCGCAGCGGAGGAGCTTGAGGTCGACGCGTCTGACCTCGTGACTGACGGGCGCGGGAACATCCATGTAAAGGGTGCGCCCAGCCGGTCAATTACGGTCGAGGCGACGGCAACGGCCGCGCAGTTCAATCAAGGCCGTACGCTCGCGGGACGCGGAATGTTCCTTGTCCCGTTGTCCGAGGTCGACAGCGACACCGGCGAAATGACCCCGGTGTCATCCTTTGCCCATGCTGCACTGATCATAGACTTGACGGTGGATGACGAAACCGGAGAGGTCGAGGTCCAGCACATCAACTCTGCTTACGAGGTCGGGCGCGCGCTCAATCCCCGACTGGTGGAGCAGCAATTGATCGGGGGCGCCTGGATGGGCGTAAGCCACGCGCTTTATGAAACGACAGAGCCCTATTATCCGGACCGGTCGCACGGACCTGTCGATTTCAATCACTATCTCCAGCCGGGGCCGGGTGACGCGGCGCCTCACCATATCACGGTGCTCGAACGTCCGGCGCCGGATGCGCCTTTCGGTGGCAAGGGGCCGGGCGAGATGTGCGCCAATCCGGTGTTGCCGGCCATCGCCAATGCCGTGTTCAACGCGGTCGGAGTGGAATGCGACAGCCTTCCGATCACGCCGGAAAAGGTCTTGCGCGGCATTCGCGCCAACGGCGGCGCACGTTCGCAAGGCAGGCCGGGCGCCTGATGCCGGTACGGACAGACATACGCGGGGTCGACAGCCCTGGAGCGCTGCAAGCCGCGCTGACAACGGCGCAGTACCTCGCCGATGACGCGCTGTCGACCTCGGCCTATCTCGCCCTGGCACTCGGAAAGCCGCTCCTCTTGGAAGGCGTTCCAGGCGTCGGCAAGACCGAGGCTGCCAAGGCGATAGGCGCGGTACTGGGCCGGAACGTGATTCGCCTTCAATGCTACGAGGGGATCGATGCCGGCGCAGCGCTCTACGAATGGAATTATCCGCGCCAGATGCTCGCAATTCGGCAGGCCGAGAACAGCCAGCTCAACGTTTACACGGATGAATTTCTCTTGGCGCGCCCCTTGCTGGAAGCGCTGCGGTCGCCGGATGAAACCCTCTTGCTGATCGACGAAATCGACCGTTCCGATCACGAGTTCGAGGCGTTTCTGCTCGAGTTCCTGTCGGACTTCACGATCTCGATACCGGAGACCGGTACAGTTCGCGCGGCATCTCACCCGGTCGTCGTTCTGACCTCGAACCGCACCCGCGATCTTCACGAGGCCCTCAGGCGACGCTGTGTCTATCATTGGATCGACTTCCCTGATCCTGGACTTGAAGCCCGCATCGTGATGGTTCGCGCGTCGTCGGTTGCTGAAGCGACAGCGGCGGCCGTGGTCGCTTCGGTGGGGCTTATGCGTGAAGAACCATTGGTCAAGTTGCCTGGCGTTGCGGAGACGGTCGAGTGGGCGGAGGCCGCGACGCTGTTGAATGCGCAGGGAGAGCCTTGGCCCGCGGCCTTCCGGCGTTCGATTGGCGTCGTGCTGAAAGACCAGGACGATCTTGCACAAATGGCCCCGCGACTGGATGCGTTCCTGCCCGGAGAAGCGGCATGACGGACCCGGATCCGCTTCCCCGCGCCGCCGCGCCGTTCGTCAGGTTTCCCGCTGTCTTGCGCTCCCATGGATTTTCCGTCGGGCCCGATCAGACCATCGGGTTTCTTGAGGCAATCGAGCTGTTGGGGCCGCGCAATGTCGAGGACGTGCGTCGCGCCGGGATCGCAATGCTGGCGATCCCCAAGGACCGGCAGGACGAATTTGACGCGCTCTTCCGCGCCTACTTCCTTGGGATGACCGCGCCTGGCGCAGTTGAAGCCGAAGACCAAACGGTTTCGGCCCACGAGCCGACCGGAGCCAGCGAAGAGCGGGATGCGGTTGATCCTGATGCCGAGACAGGCCAAGAGGCCGCGGCCCTCGAGCGCCTGTCACGCCGCGAATTCGCGGAGGAAGACCCGAGTTCGGCCTTGGTGCGCTTGCAGCGCCTTGCGCCCACTCGACTGCCACGGCGACTGTCGTACCGCTTTGCACCTGATCGGGGGGGCAAGTTTCTGGATATGCGGCGGACCTTGCGCGATGCCGCACGACGGGACGGCGAGGTCTTCACCCTTGCCCGACGTCGCCGCAAGAACCGCCAGCGCAAGATCGTGCTGCTGATTGACGTTTCCGGATCGATGAAGGACCGAACAGAGGCTGCCATGACATTCGCGCACGCGCTGACCGGCGCGGCGGACCGCGCAGAGGTCTTTACGCTTGGCACCCGGTTGACTCGACTGACACCTGCGTTGCGCGTGCGCCATCGGGCAAGGGCGTTGGAGCGCGCCTCGGCGCTTGTTGCCGATGTGGATGGCGGCACGCGGATCGGCGAGGCGTTGACGACCTTCCTTGCCGTGCCGCGCTATGCCGGCATTGCTCGTGGCGCGGCGATTGTCGTCTTGTCCGACGGCCTGGAACGCGGGTCGCCGACGCTGATGCTGGAAGCGGTTCGCCGGCTTTCAAAACTGGCGTGGCGCCTGGATTGGCTGACGCCGCTGGCGTCGGACCCGGACTACCTGCCTGCAACTGGAGGTCTGAGTGCCATAGTGCCAGACCTCGATGCATTGGCCGACGGATCAACAAGCGAAGCGGTGGTGGATCATCTTCTGGGCCTGGCATCCCGGGGACGCGCCGCATGATAGACGCTCACCACCATATCTGGCGGCAAACGGACCTGCCGTGGTTGCTCGGTCCCGAGCGACCGAGGATCTTCGGTCCCTATGCAGCGATCAAGAGGGATTACCCGGTCGAGGAATACTGCGCCGACATCAAGGGCACCGGGATCAAGAAATCGGTCTATGTTCAAGCGAACTGGGCACCGAACTGGTTCAGGGACGAAATTGCCTGGGTTCAGTCCGTTGCCGACGGGATTGGCTGGCCCCATGCAATTGTCGGCTTTCTGGACTTCACGAAAGGCGATGTCGCTCCCGTGTTGGAGTCGCTCAGGGACTATTCATTGCTGAGAGGCTTTCGGCAGCAATTTCACTGGCACGAAAATCCGCTGTACCGGTTCGCCCCCGATCGCAGGCAGCTCGCGGCCCCCCGCGTCGCCGAGAACATCGGAAAGCTGGCCGGGCACGGCTTCACTTTCGACCTTCAGGTGTTTTCCGGCCAGATGGCAGACGCCGCCACGCTCGCCGATGCCTGCCCGGACGTGACTTTCGTCCTGCAGCATGCCGGCATGCTGGAAGATCAGTCCCAGGCCGGTTGGAAGGCTTGGCGCGCGGCCATGACCGATCTCGCGAAACGAAAGAACGTGGTCACGAAACTTTCGGCGTTCGGAACGTTCATTCACCGGAACGATCCGGACTTCATTGCCGACATCGTGAAGGAGACCGTCTCTATCTTCGGGGCTGATCGCTGCATGTTCGGATCGAACTTTCCGATCGAGAAGCTCTGGACGAACTATCCGGACCTCATTGGCACTTTCAAGAAAGCGACCGCCAATCTCACCAAGAAGCAAAGAGTGCAAATCTTCAACGACACGGCAGCGCGGGTGTACCGCGTCGAATAAGGGAGTACCCAATGGCCCTCACGATCCACATACTTGATTTTGGAGACATCGAGCTCGAAGCCAGCTTTCTGGTTCTGGGCCACGACTGCGGACGCGTTCGTCGCGTTCCGACCTACGGGTTTCTCATTCTCGGCGGGCAGCATCCGGTTCTGGTCGACACCGGGTATCGCGACAACGCGATCATGGAAACCTTGGGCATGCGGGGGCACTGCTATCACGAAAACACCGTGGAGCAGCAACTGTCCAGGCATGGGCTCCGGCCGGGCGACATCCGTTACATCCTGCATACGCATCTGCACATCGACCACGCCGGAAACGATGACGATTTTCCTCTAAACACGACGGTCGTTCTTAACCGCCGGGAAATGGAGTTCTCGGTCTCGGGCATCATGTATCCGCAGTACCCCAAGCCGGACGTCAAGCACCTTGTCGACAGGATCTACGAACCCGAAGCCATTCGTTTCCTTGACCTCGAGATCACGGGCGCCGAAGAGATCATCCCGGGTGTCTGGTGCGAACCCGCGGGCGCACATACCGAAGGATCGATGAACGTGATTGTCGAAACCGCTGATGGGCTTGCCTGCATCTGCGGCGACGTCATCTATGACTTCAACGATCAGGTCATCAACCATGTCCGGGTCAACAACCACCTGGAACCACAGGTCACCGGGAACCACGCCGGCTCCAAACGTTCGGAAAAGGCACAGATCAAGAAACTGCTCAACAACTATCGGTACCTGTTGCCGGTGCATGATCGCGGCGCGGTAATCGAACACGGGCAGGTCGTGGGCCGACTGGGCATGACGTGCCCAGGTTCCGTTGTTGAAAGCCTGCCGGCCCGCAACTGGTTCCCGGCCTGAGGAGTTTGCCATGCCCCACGTTGCGACCGACGCACGCTTTGCCGAACTGATCGACTTGAATGCGCCGGTGCGCCAGATCGGCAGCGGCTTCACGTTCACCGAGGGCCCGCTTTGGCATCCGCTTGAGCGGCATCTGGTCTTTTCGGACATGCCCGGGGATGTCCGGCGCAGATGGTCAGAGGCAAGCGGCGTCGAAGAGGTCATGCGCCCGTCAAACAAGGGCAACGGTTTGACCTATGATGCCGACCTGAACCTCCTGGTCTGCGAACACGCGACCTCGTCGGTCGCGCGGTTCAATCGCGATGGCTCGCGCGAGGTCCTCGCCAGTCACTTCGAGGGCAAGGAGTTGAACTCCCCCAACGACATCTGTGTCCGCTCGGACGGTTCGGTCTATTTCACTGACCCGACCTTTGGCCGGATGGAGCATTTCGGGGTGCCAAGGCCGCTTCAACAGGGGTTCCAGGGAGTCTATCGGCTTCCGCCCGGGCATCGTCCCGGTGACGAACCGCAGCTTGTGTCCGACAGGTACATGTTCGGGCAGCCCAATGGGCTTTGCTTCAGCCCCTGCGAGCGGTTCATGTGGATCAACGACACGGATCAGGCCAACATCCGGATGTTCGACATCGGCCCCAAGGGCGACTTGGTCAATGCCAGGCTCTTCGCAAGCGGCATCAAGGAGGACGGTCGCGCCGGGCTTCCCGATGGAATGAAGGCGGACACCAAGGGCAACGTCTACGTGACCGGTCCTGGCGGCGTCTGGGTCTATGACTTCCACGGCGTGAAGCTGGGGGAGATTGTCGTGCCCGAGCAGTCGGCAAACCTCCACTGGGGCGGGGAAGACTGGCGAACGCTCTACATTTGCGCGACGACCGGCGTCTATGCCGTGGGGTTGAAAGCTAAGGGACGGGAGGAGCCTTTCATGCGCGCTCAACCGGGACCCTCACGCGCTTCGACGGGAGCCCCGGCGGCAATCGACCCGCGCAAGACAGCCCTGATCATTCAGGACATGCAAAACGATGTCATCATCGATGGCGGTGCCTTCGCCGAGAGCGGATCGCCCGCGCACGCGAGGTCGCAGAACGTTGTGGCGAATTCCCGGCGGCTGGCCGATGCCTGCAGGCGTGCGGGGGTGACGGTCATTCACGTGCATTTCATTTGCGAGCCGGGGCATCCAAAGATTGGCTCCAACGCACCGCTCTATTCGGGTCTCGTCGACGCAGGAGCAATGGTTCGCGGCTCCTGGGGCGCTGCCCCGGTCGCCGGGCTTGAACCGCAAGGGTCCGATCTTGTCGTTGAAAAAATGTCGATGAGCCCGTGGGAAACCTCGCGCCTGCAGAGCTACCTCAGGCACGGCGGGATAGACACGCTGATCAATACCGGTGCATGGACCAACATGTCTGTCGAACACACCGCTCGCACTGGTGCGGACAAGGGGTTCCGGGTGATCGTGCCCGAGGATGCCTGTTCGACCATGAATGACGAGTGGCACAGGGCGTCGATTGACTTTGCTATGTCGAATGTTGCTGAAATAACAAGCGTCGACCGCGTTATCTCTCGGCTGGGGGCAGGAGGATGACAACGGAGAACCATCAACGTTCAGAGAGGTACCAGCTCGCCGTTGAACGTCCGGTGACAATCATCGCGACTGCGATGAGCATCATTCTTGGCGTTGCCCTGGCAATTGCTCTTGTCCTGAAGATCTACATGCTGGTTCTCACCGACTACGTTTGCGAGGCAGATGGCGCGACGCTCGGAAACCTCATTCGCTGCACCGCGACGCTTGACTCGGTGGCGGCCCTCTTTGCGGCCGCCGCAACCGTCAATGCGGCGACAATTCTCATAGTGCCGCGCATTGAGTACTTATCGCGGACGCTTGGATTTGCCGCGGCGGCGGCATTTGTTTCGCTGATGAGTGCCTATGTGGCTGGAGATTACGACTGGCGGATGACCTTGGCGTCAACCGCGCTGTTTGCAGTGGTCTTTTTGGCGATGTCATGGAGGCGATTGTGGAATTCAGCGCTTCTGTCCAACGCGTCGAAGGCCCCGCCGAGTCAAGGGCCGGATTCCAGCGAGGATCGTGCCACGAGATCTTCGTGATCATGCTTGCTGGAAATGGAATCGGCTGTCACGGCAATCCTGTGCTGTCCCTGAATTGATGGGGGATTACATACTTTGCTGAAAGGCATGGAGGAAAAGTGCTGCGCTTTCGTTCTGCCCGTGCATTGTGCGCGGGAGAGGGTCAGGCGCATTCAACAACCGAACCGCAAGGCTGCGAGTGCCGGCGGGAATGTAGCGCACAAGGTCCGCAAAGTTGCCGTGATGTCAACGCGGCACGGACCATTCTCCATCGCTTGGTGGCGGTGGCCGGGTGGCGGTGGCCGGGTGGGTCACCGGCTCCAAGAGCCGTCCCGGTGCGTCCGAGAGTGTTCTTGAAGACTATCGCGCCGGGTCGCCGGACGAGGACGCGGAACGGTATACGGCTGAAGAATTTCAGTCATGTATATATCAGCCCCAATTGATGTGACCCTGCAAAGGCAGCTTGGCGGTTCGGACGGACGACGAAGTTTCCCGCATTCGCGCCAATCGCCGGAAGCTTCACGCGGTCGCGTCGCTCCTTCTCTTCAACGCGGTGGCAGCCATGGGCGCGCCGGACGGAATGACGTGATCGTTGATTCCCAGACGGTTGCTTCGCGCTTCAGCACGCTGAGGTCACCAACGCGACACGGCCGAAATGAGGCCAAAGGGCGCGAATTGCAGCCGACAGAAATGTCGCCCTGTCTTGAGAATGCCGCCTTCGAATACCGAATTTCGGTCACATCAAACTACCTGATCGGGTGGACTCGAGAAGCTTGGGGTAACCCAGGATGCACCCGTCGACCGGCTCGCTGCTACGTGTCCGCTGGTAGATCGGGGCGTTCCGGACCGCGGGCATGGCATGAGCCACAGTTCCTTGGTAAGGTCGCGTGAGCCCCGCAACGGGTTTTCCGAATGCCGCGAACGGAGAGACCGATGACCCGCCGCCGTCTTCCCATCGGGATCCAGTCGTTCCGGCGTCTCCGGGAAACCGACAGCTACTACGTCGACAAGACCCCGCTCATCCGGGATCTTATCGACCGGAGCGACCACTGCTTCCTGTCCCGTCCCCGCCGGTTCGGCAAGAGCCTCCTGCTGGACACGCTGAGATCGCTGTTCGAGGGCCGCGAGGAGCTGTTCCGGGGCCTGGACATCCACGAACACTGGGACTGGTCGGTCCGCCATCCGGTGGTGCGGCTGAGCTTCGGCGGGAAATACGATGAACCGGGAGAGATCGAGGGGGACGTCATCGAGCAGCTTGAGGCGATCGAACGTCATCACGATCTCGTCCCTGTCCCGACATCCGATACCGGTCCCAGGCGGTTGCGTAACATTCTGGACCGCCTGCATCGCAAGACGGGGTGTCAGGTGATCGTTCTCGTGGACGAGTACGACAAGCCAATCCTGGACGTGCTGCACGATCCCGATCTCGCGACCGCCAACCGGGACTACCTGCGCGGGTTCTACGGCATCATCAAGGACTGCGCAGAGCATGTCCGCTTCACCTTCGTCACCGGCGTCAGCATGTTCTCCAAGGTCAGCCTGTTCTCGGGCCTCAACAACCTCGATGACATCAGCCTGGACCCGCGCTACGCCACGATCTGCGGCTACACGGAGGACGATCTGGACCGCGTGTTCGGACCCGAGCTTGAAGGGTTGGACCGTGAGGAGATCCGGACCTGGTACAACGGCTATCATTGGACGGGCGGCGAGAGGGTCTACAACCCCTATGACGTGCTGCTGCTGCTGCGGAAACGCGCGTTCCGTCCCTATTGGTTCGAGACCGGGTCCCCGACCTTCCTGTTCCGGATGCTGATGGAAAGGTCCGTCAGCCCGATGGAGCTTGAGAACCGGATGGCGCACATGTCGCTCGTGTCCAAGTTCGACGTGAACGACATCGGGATCGAGGCGCTCCTGTTCCAGACCGGCTACCTGACCATCGCGGAAGAGAGACGGGATGAATTCGACAATCTCTACAGGCTTGACTATCCGAACCTCGAAGTGCGGGTCAGCCTGAACCGCGGCCTGCTCGGCCATCTGGGGAAGGCAGGAAAGGAGCCTCTGGATCAGGCCAGGGAGCTCTGCGGGCTTCTCGAGGCGAACGACTTCGAGGGATTTGGCGACGTGCTCCGGTCCTACCTGTCGGGGATCCCCTACCAGTGGCACGCGACGGGCGACCTCGCGCGCTACGAGGCCTGGTACGCGAGCCTGCTGCACATGTGCCTCCGGGCCGTCGGGGTGGATGTCCGTGCGGAGGACGCGTCGAGCCATGGCCGCGCCGACATGGTCGTGCTGACGGGCGGGCAGGTGTTCGTCATCGAGTTCAAGATGGCCGACGGCGAAGAGGACGCGGCTGCCGCTCTCGATGCGGCGGTCAGACAGATGCGGGAGCGGGGCTACGCCGAGAAGCATCGCGACCGCGAGGAGCCCGTCCACCTGCTCGGCGTGGCCTGTGGCCGCGAGGCGAGGAACCTTCTGGAGATCAGGGCCGAATCTGCCTGACCGGGCGGTGGCACCCTTGGGATGCGAAACGTGAGAATCTGCTACGGTCCCGTGCCCGGATTGCCGCCCATCGAAGAGATTCTAGGACTGTTCTTGTCGTTTCCCCTCATCGCTCGTCCAGTCCCATGATATGCCGCTCCGGGGCTTTGGCAGTCACTGTGAGACCGAGCAAATGGCTTGCTACCTGCAGCTCACGTACGGCCTGCTGCCGAGAAGTTATGCAATTGCACTTGATCGGCCTATCGAATCATGCGAGCAGCCCGGCATGTTGAGTTTGACGCAGATGCACTGCTCAGATCCAGAACGGAAGCGCCAGCCCGGATTCTGGGCCTGAACCGCTAGCGGCGACTTCGCCGCCCTCCCATTTTTTCCAATTTGGCGCGTCCTGCCTTTCCGGGCGGGTGGGCATTATCGAGGTTCTCCGACATGTCAGCTACCTCCGAAACGAAGATCCGCCTGTTCCATCCGCCGGTGTGTTCCGAGTCGGGCATTAACGCAATTTGCCGAAGGCTTGCCAGGCATCTGATACGCTTGCGCTCTGAAGGGCCGGAATCGCCCGTCCAGGCGGATTTGGACGATTTTGAGGCAAACATGGATGGTCATGAGGCGGACATGGAGGGTTTTGAAGCCTTTGAGGCGGATATGCGCGGTTTGGGGTTGGAGCAACTCGACTGGCAGCGGATTCGCCACCGTGCCAAGAGGATCGTCGCGCGCCGGAGGTCCGCGAACCAGACGTCGCTGAGACACCTCGCCAAGGAGAGAGATAAGTGCGACCGAGCCGCCCTTCTTCAACTGGCTGGCATGATTCCGGCCAAGACCATTGCCGACGAGGCCTCGGCAGACGAACTGGCTGCGGCACTGCACGCGGAGTTTCCCTGGATGGGGACCGCGACCACCGCCGTCTGGCATGCGCTCCGGCGCTGCGCGCGGAGGGGCCAGCCGATCAGTGTCGGGCCATTGTTGCTTCACGGTCCGCCAGGAATCGGCAAGACCGCTTGGGCGCACGGACTGGCCAAAGCCCTCGATCTGCCGCATTGCGTGATTGACGCTGGCCAGGGGCTGTCGAGCATGGCCTTGGCCGGTACGGAGCGCGGCTGGTCCGGCGAGATGCCGGGGCGACCGTTGCAGACGATGATGTCGTCTCGAATTGCAAACCCTGTCATTGTTGTCGACGAGGTCGACAAGGTGGGTGTTAAGCGGTCCACTTCGGGAAATTCGCTCGCATTCCAGCCCGCGCTTCTCGGCCTGCTGGAGCCGGGCAGCGCACGGCGCTGGACGTGCCCGTACTACAGGATCGGCGTGGACATGAGGCACCTGAGCTGGGTGCTCACGGCGAACGAGATCTGTTTCGTCTCCGAACCCGTGCGGAGCCGATGCGAGGTCGTTCGGCTTGGCGATCTTTCCGTGGAGGAACTGAGCGGTTTCGCAAGGCGCCAGGCGATCCGCCGCGGCCTGCCGATGGCGGCTGCGGACGCGGTCCAGTGTGCGATCGAACGGACCTCGACGACGGGATGCCGCCAGAGACGGTTGAGCCTGCGCGATGTGTCAAGGATGCTCGGACGGGCCGAAGAACTGGTCGAGCGACCAGCAATGCACTGATGCCGGCGGCGAATGAAATTCGGTATCCGCCTGCCTTCCTTGCTGTCGCCGCCCTGAGCGGCGGCAGCTAGACCTGTCGGATCTTGTCAAGTGCTGGCGTAACTGCCGATCACGTGATCATCAATCCTGTCCTTTCCAACACAATGCAGTGTCTGAAACACGGTGTCGGTCTTCTGGCCGGTGCCGACGAGTGTCGTTGGCGAGGCGTTTCGGATGTCAGTCTCAGTGAAACGGCGCTCGATTCTGGTCCAGCGCGTGGCAAGCACTCTCTGCGGATTTCTGCGTGAACACCGCAATGAGCCCCCTGAATCAGGCGATGGCGATACAGTTTGCGGTTCAATCTCGTGCGACGCGACCGGTCGCGTGCCTTGGTCAATGCCGGATCTGGGACCTTTCGAGGCGGTTGTGCAGACCGTCAGGCCCGTGCGGCGATCAATTCTGACGCCTTCAACGTGCCGCCAGGGCTGTGCGGCAGATCGACGGCCTTCAACCCGGCCTCAATGGTGCCGAGGGCGCCGAGTATCATCTGGGCATTGACATGCCCCATATGGCCAAGCCGGAAGAAGTGGTGCCATTCAGGCGTGGTCTTTTCCGCCATGCCGAGGCCGATTCCCAACGTGAGGCCCGCACGGTGCTCGCACCATTCCCTGAGCGCGGTCGCCTTCTCTGAGCCCGTGCGCAGGGCGGTGACGGAATGCGACCGTATCGAACGCTCCGGCGCATTCACTTCCAGCGGACCGTCCTTTCCCCAATGGTCGAAGCTGGCCCAGACGGCTTCGGCAATGGCTGCGTGTCGTGCCCAGATGTTTTCGAGACCTTCCTCCTCGATCATCAGCAGCGCTTCGCGAAGACCATAAAGATGGTGCGCAGGTGCCGTTCCGGCAAAATACTGGTAGAAAATCTCCGGCACGACGCGCGTGCACCAGTCCCAATAGTAGGTGACGAGACCGGCACCGTTCCTGGCCTGGCTGGCCTTATTGTTGAAATACACGAAACCGAGCCCGGGCGGAGTCATCAGGCCCTTTTGAGAGCCGGCAACCATGACATCGACGCCCCAAGCATCCATCTCAAATCGGTCGCATCCCAGGGACGCCATGCAGTCGACCATAAAGAGTGCCGGATGCCCAGCCACGTCGATGGCAGACCGTATGGCCTCGATGTCATTGCGAATGCCTGTAGATGTGTCCGTGTGAACGGCAAGGATGGCCTTGATTTCGTGATCGTGGTCCTTGCGAAGGCGCTCGACAAGTCGCTCCGGGTCGACGGCGCTGCGTTGCCCGAAGTCCAGAACTTCCGTTTCGACTCCCATTCGCCGGGCCACTTCGGACCAACCGTGGGCAAAGGAACCCGTGGCGAGGGCGATTGCGCGCTCGCCGGCGGACAGCGTGTTCGAAATTGCCGCCTCCCAGGCTCCATGACCGTTGGCAATGTAGATTGCCACGTCGTGCTGCGTTCGCGCGACCTGTTTCAGGCGATCGACAAGATCGGGCACCATGTCCACAAGTTCGCCCTCGTAGATGTTGGGCGCACTTCTGTGCATCGCCATCAACACCCGCTCCGGCATGACCGAGGGGCCGGGTATGGCAAGATAGGAAATGCCGCTGGACAGGTTCATGACGTTCGCTCCGAAATCCTGGTCGGACATATTCACATTCCGGTACAAGAGACAATG
>JAJEAC010000013.1 GCA_022824315.1 Silicimonas sp. | reverse complement strand
TCGGGAAGCGCCATGCCCGCGCAGAACGCCGGCTTCCTTTTGCTCTTTTGTGGGCGCAGAATAGCAGCTGACCGTCACTCGGCAATGCGTCAGGTCAGGAACATGCGGAACCAATCATTCCAACGGTGTTGGAGTACTAGAGTGATGGAGGCAACGATGGCACCGCGCGGGCACGGCCGAAGCTCGGCAAGACGTGGTGTTGTAATCGTCTTCCTCATCATTATCACTCTTTGATCGAACGCTTACCCTGCAACGGGCGTCTGGACATCGCCCGCAGGCCAAGCTGCCCCGATTCCGCCTCCATGTGCGCTGCACGACCGTCAGGCCATCACGTAACGCGCCACGAATCGCTTCAGGATGCGCTCGGGCTCCGCCACATCCGCGGCCAGGCATGCTTCGGTCAAAGCTGCGGCCTCTTCGGGCGGAAAATATCCGAATTCACGGTAGATTCGGATGCGGTCCGCAAACACCTGCCCGTCCGCTTCCGGATGAAACTGCGTGGCATAGACGTTCTCGCCTGCCCGAATCATCTGGAAGGGGCAGGTCTCCGAGAACATGAGATGCACCGCGCCGTCGGGAAGTTCCTGAACCGCTTCCTTGTGGCCAACCAGAGCGTTGAACCTGAGCGGCAGCCCGGCCAGCAAGGGATCCGCCTGTCCCGCCTCGGTCAAGTCGCACGGCACGGCCGATACCACCTCCGAATACCGCTCCTTCGAAACCCGCGCTCCTAGGTGGTGCGCCAGCAGCCCAATTCCGTAGCAGCACCCGAGGAAAGGCATGTCACGCGCAAGGATCTCTGGCATCAATGCCAAGAGCTCCGCTTCCGCCCGCGCCTCGACCGGATCGCGCGCAATCGGATCGTCGCTCACGCAGCCAGGGCCGCCGCCGACAATGATTGCCGAATAATCGTCGAGCGAGAATCCCTGCGGCAACGGCCCTGCCTCCATCCTGTGCCGACGGACCTCGGCTTCATTCAGGCGGCCCTTCTCGATGAACGCGCGGAATTCGCCATCCGACGCTTCGTCCTCAGGGCGCAGTTGAAGAACGAGAGCCGGTTTCGACGTCATTGGGCCCCGGACCGATTCCGCAGGTTCGGTCCGACGGGCATGCGGGTCGGCAGTCCACGCCTGGCCATGCTCCACATCACGCGGCCTCGAGTGCCTGTCGGATGTCGCCAATCAGGTCTTCGACATCTTCCAGTCCCATGGACAGGCGTACAAGCCCCGGCAAAATTCCCAGTTCGTCCCGCTGCTCGTCGGTCAGTCTCTGATGTGTCGTGGTTGTCGGATGCGTCACGATCGACTTTGCATCCCCCAGGTTGTTCGAGATGATGAAGATCCGGAGCGCATTCAAGAACCTGAACGCGGCCTCCTGTCCTCCCTTGATCACGAAGGTCGCGACCGTCCCGCCCTTTTCCAATTGCGCCATCGCGGTTTCGTGCTGCGGATGAGACGGCAGCCCCGGATAAACGACCCTTTCGAGCCGCGCGTGACCTTCGAACGTCTCGGCCACCTTCCGTGCGCTCTCCGCCTGCGCCCGGACACGAAGCTCCAGCGTCTCCATGCCCTTGAGCAGCAACCATGCGGTGAACGGGCTCATGGCGCCGCCCGTGTGCTTCAGGAAGGGCTCCAGCGTCTTGCGGACATAGTCCCGTCTTCCGAGCACGACACCACCCAGAACCCGGCCCTGCCCGTCGATATGCTTGGTCGCGGAGTAGACGACGACGTCCGCCCCGAGTTCCAGCACTCGGCTCAGAACGGGAGTCGAGAACACGTTGTCCACGATCACGGTTGCCCCCACGCCATGGGCGATCGCGGCCACCGCCTTGATGTCAATCACTTCAAGCGTCGGATTGGAGATGCTCTCCAGAAACACGGCCTTGGTGTCCGGCCTCATTGCCGCCTGCCACGCGTCGAGACTGGTGCCGTCCACGAAGGTAACGTCAACGCCGAAGCGCTGAAGGACCTCGTCCAGGATATAGTGGCATGATCCGAACAATGCTCGCGCCGAGACCACGTGATCGCCCGTCTTTAGCATCGAGGCCAGGGACGCATAGACCGCCGCCATGCCCGAGGCCGTGGCAAACGCGTCCTCGGCACCTTCGATCGCGGCAATCCGCTCCTCGAACATCCGCACTGTCGGGTTTCCGTAGCGCGAATAGATGAATTCGTCCTCGCCAGCCTCCTCGAATCGCTGGGCAGCCTGTTCGGCACTCTCGTAGACAAAGCCCTGGGTGAGGAAAATCGGTTCGGCAACCTCGCCGTACTGGCTCCGTCGGATGCCCCCATGCACGAGCCTCGTGCGCTTTTTCCAGTCTTCGGTAATTTGGACGCCTCCTGTTCAATCCTGGTCCGGACTGCATGAGCGTCAAGGGCGTGAACGTCCCAGACCTCTTTAGCGGAGTCTTTTGCGTGGCCCGCAATCCGGTGAACAAATCGCCACGTGCTGCAATGCGTACTAGCGCCCGGTGCTGGGGTCAAGGGAGTCGCCGACGGCATCATGCAGAGACCTGACCATACCGGCGGCTGCGCGCCACGCGACGCCGTTCAGAGCAAAGGCGGCGTTCGTGGTCGGCAGGAAGGACGGCGGGCAAGTCCAATTCAAAGTTGGGGAATTCTTATGAACCATCCCTTGTCAAGTCCTGATCCGCGCCCATTCCGCAGCCACGTACAGCGTGCTAGTTTCACCCCTGGAAGGGGTCACGTCATTCGACATGTCCGTCTCCTTTCGCTCGCAAGGGGTCGCCGCAAACGCGCCCCTTGCCCTAACATGTTGTGAATGGATTGTTCACGCGAGGCGAAGTTCACGCGAGGCGAATCAGCCGCAAGCGAAAATCCCGACAGGCAGCACCGTCCCCCTTGATCTCGACGCAAAATGCGCCACCTTGCGCCGAATCGCCAAGCAGCCCAGAAGAGGAAACTGCATGCCCGACCCGATAGACCTCCACTACTGGCCGACCCCGAACGGCTGGAAAATCACCATCGCCCTCGAAGAGATGGACCTGCCCTACACGTTGCATCTCGTTGACATCGGCAAGGGCGACCAGTTCGACCCGGAATTCCTCAAGCTCTCGCCAAACAACCGCATGCCGGCCATCATCGATCCGGACGGACCGGGCGGCCACCCGATCTCGATCTTCGAGTCTGGAGCCATCCTTCAGTATCTTGGCCGCAAGACCGGGCAATTCTACGGAACTTCTGATCGCGACCGGATCGTCATCGACCAGTGGCTGATGTGGCAGATGGGCGGTGTCGGCCCGATGGCGGGCCAAGCGCATCATTTCCTCAATTACGCGCCGCAACGCACACCTCCCCAAGTCCTTCCATATGCGCAGGATCGCTACAGGAACGAGGTCGGAAGACTCTACAGCGTGCTCAACACCAAGCTTCAGGACAACCAATTCGTCGCCGGTGACTACTCGATCGCCGACATGGCCATCTGGCCTTGGGCGCAAAACTGGGAAGGACAAGAACAGGCCATCGACGACAAGCCCCACTTTGCGCGCTGGCTGGACGAGGTTGGACGCCGCCCTGCGGTCATCAAGGGCAAGGCGGTCGCAGACGAGGTGCGCAACCGTCAGCAATCGCCCGAGGAAAAGGAGGCGTCAGACAGGATTCTCTTCGAGCAGAAGGGATGACATCCTCGGGACCCCCGCCAACCATTCGGCTCGGTCATCCCTGTTCTGTGACATGCCCGCAGTCTTGGTGCCGCGCCGGACAGCGCCTATTCCGTTCCGTCCACCTCTTCCTCGACAAGGTCGTGGCGCAGGGTCAGCATCTGTAGCCAAATGAACAGGAACAGCGCGATCGGAAACCCAAACGTCTCGATCTTGACCCAGGCATCCGTAGACATCGTTCGCCAGACGATCTCGTTGGCCAGTGCCAGTCCGGCAAAGAATGCCGCCAAGCGCCTGGTCAGCTTCATCCAGCCTGCGTCCGTCAAGGGCAGGAATTCGGCCATGGCCCAGGCCAGGTACGACCTGCCTTGCAAGATTCCGATCCCGAGAATGCCGGCAAGAACCCCGTAGACCAGGGTGGTCTTGACCTTGAAGAAGCGTTCATCGTTGAGCCAGACCGTGAGGCCGCCGAAAATCACCACCATCACGATGGTGAAGACCTGCATACGGCTTAGGCGGCCTGTCAGCTTCCAGAGGATTGCCATCGAGACCAGCAGGATCGGCACGAACAGGCCGGCCGCCACAATGAACCCGGAATACTCCGCGCCTGCGAAGGCGTATGTGTCATCGCGCATCCACAGATAGGCCACGAAAAACAGCAGCGGCGGGCCCAGTTCAAGCACCTGCTTGACCGCCGGATTCAGCTTGGTTTCACTCATCTCTTCCCTCTGTTGCACTGTTCATGCCCAAGGTCTTGCCATCCGATCGACGGCACGCAGCAGGCAAACTGAAAGCGCCTGCCCAGGACTCACGGTCGAAACGCTTGCGCCAAATTGCTTGGTTCCTCTCATCCCAACGCCCGCCAGCCGATGTCACGGCGGTACGTTCCGCCGGGCCAATCGATCCGGTCGACCAGCGCATAGGCGGCATCCCGGGCCTCCTGCAAGCTCGCGCCACGCGCGGTAGCGTTCAAAACCCGGCCACCGACCGAGACGATTCCGTGCTCAGTCCGCGAAGTGCCCGCGTGAAACATCATCTGGCGAGAGTCGCCCACCATGTCCTCAAGGCCGGCAATGGGACTGCCCTTCTCATGGGTGCCCGGATAGCCCTCTGCGGCCATCACGACCGTCATCGCATGGTCCCCCGCCCAATTGACCTGGGCGTCCGCAATCCGGCCCTCTGCCGCGGCCTGCATGAGATCAAGGGCCTGTGCGCCGAGCCGCATCATCAACACCTGGCACTCCGGATCACCGAACCTCACGTTGTACTCGACCAACCGCGGAGCGCCGTCCTTGATCATGAGACCCGCATACAACACGCCCTGATAAGGAGTGCCGCGGCGCACCATCTCCGCAAGTGTCGGGCGGATGATCTCTTCCAGCGTGCGGGCAGCGACGGATTCGTCCAGCACGGGCGCTGGCGAATACGCGCCCATCCCGCCTGTATTGGGTCCCGTGTCGCCCTCGCCCACCCGCTTGTGGTCCTGTGCCGTGCCAACCGGCAAGGCATCCGTCCCGTCACATAGCACGAAGAACGAAGCCTCTTCGCCGTCCATGAACTCCTCGATCACAACTTCGGCGCCAGCGGCACCGAACGCGCCACCGAGCATGTCGTCAACGGCCACTTCCGCTTCCGCCGTGCTCTGGGCAACGATGACTCCCTTGCCGGCCGCCAACCCGTCCGCCTTCACGACGATTGGTGCGCCCTGCTCGCGAATGTGCGCCTTGGCCGGAGCCGCCTCCGTGAATTGCGCCCAAGCTGCCGTGGGAACGTCCGCCGCGTCGCAGATTTCCTTGGTGAACCGCTTCGAGGTCTCCAGTCGCGCCGCCGCCCGCGACGGACCGAAGACGTTGAACCCGGCGGCACGAAAATCGTCGGCCACCCCGGCCGCCAGCGGCGCCTCTGGCCCGACGATCACGAGATCAATCGAATTTGCCTCCGCGCATTCCACCATTTGCGCCCCGTTCTCGATGTCGAGCGAAGCGCATTCTGCAATCGCCGCGATACCCGCATTGCCGGGCGCGACGATAAGCCGGTCACATTTCGGATTCTGCATCACTGCCCAGGCCAGCGCGTGTTCCCTCCCGCCACCGCCAAGAATGAAAATATTCATCCGCGCTCCGCTTCCCCTTCGTTGGGTGGCGTTCTAGGGTCCTGCCCAGGGAAGCACAAGGCGAGCGCGGACACGGGCATGGAGCCATTCGAGGACCTATTTGGCGACAACACGCCCGAATTCACGGTGAGCGAGATCGCGGGTCGTGTGAAACGCCTCGTGGAATCGGAACTTGGCTGGGTTCGCGTGCGAGGCGAAGTCGGGCGAGTGGTGCTGGCGCGGTCAGGGCACCTGTATTTCGACCTGAAAGACGACCGCTCCGTGCTCTCTTGCATGACTTGGAAGAGCCAGGTGCCTGCACTAACCATGATGCCCGAAGAGGGCATGGAGGTGATCGCCGAAGGCAAGATGACCGCCTCCGGGTTCCAGTCGAGATTCAGCCTGAACGCCGAGCGAATCGTCATTGCCGGTGAAGGCGCCTTGATGGCGATGCTTGAAAGGCGCAAGAAAAAGCTTGCAGCCGAGGGCCTCTTCGACGCGGCGCGCAAGAAGCCTCTGCCATATCTGCCCAACGTCATTGGAGTCATCACGTCGCCGCAGGGGGTCGTGATCCGAGACATCCTGCACAGGCTCCGAGAACGTTTCCCCCGGGAAGTCATCATCTGGCCCGTCGCCGTTCAGGGTGACGCCTGCGCACCGGAAGTGGCGCGGGCCATTGACGGATTCAACATGCTGCCATCAGGCGGGTCTCCACCCCGCCCTGACATCTTGATCGTCGCGCGTGGCGGTGGCTCGATCGAGGATCTCTGGGGCTTCAACGAAGAGGTTGTGGCACGCGCGGCGGCGGCATCGGACATTCCGCTGGTCTCTGCGGTCGGCCATGAAACCGACACCACGCTCATAGACTTTGCCGCCGACCGCCGTGCGCCCACGCCGACGGCAGCAGCGGAGATCTCGGTACCGGTCCGTTCGGAACTGCTCGCGGGTTTGAGCGGCAACGAGGCGCGGCTTTCGCGCAGCATGGCACGCAGCATCGACATGGTGCGTCAGCGAATTACGGCGCTTGCACGCCATTTGCCGCAACCCGAAGGCGTCCTCGCCGACCCGAGGCAGCGGCTCGACCGGGCCAGGGAAGCCCTGCCCAAGGGGCTCCGCCATCACGTGGACCGCAAGCGAGGCGACCTCGTGGGCGCCGCGGCGGGCCTTCGGCCAACGCTCGTCAAATCCAGACTGAGTCGTGAAAGCCAGTTGCTCGAACACCGAGGGAACAGCCTGGCAAGAGGCCTCGGACACGCCGTCGAACGCAAGAACGAACGCTTGTCTGCGTTGGTCGCCCGTCTCCGTGTCGGCCAAGCGCGGAAGCAGGTCCGGCAGGCAAGGGGCGACCTTGACCAGATTGGCAGGAGGATGTCGACGGCGGTTGAGACCAGGCTAGCCAGGCTCGCCGACCAACTTCATGCACTGGAACGGTCGCGCAGCAGCCTTGGCTACAAGGCAACGCTGGCACGTGGCTACGCGATCATTCGAAGCGGCAAGTCCGTGCTGACCAATGCGGAAGAGGCCCGTTGCGCACAGTCGCTGGAAATCGAATTCCAGGACGGGCGGGTCAAGGTCGAGGGCACGACAGACACTTCGAGGAAATCATGAACGACCCGGGCAAGGACTGCACGCAACAGGCAGTCCTGACCGCCGTCACGATCCAGCTTTCATCTTGGACGTTCCGGGATTAGGTCGTGGGCATGGCTTTTTTTTCAAAATTGAAGGAACGGCTCTTCAAGTCGTCCTCGAAGCTTGACGAAGGCCTCGACGCGATCATCGAGGACGGCGGCAGCGTCGACGGCGCACCTGACGCGGTGGCGGAGACACCGTCACCGAAAGAATTCGCCGATGCCGCAGTTCAGGCACCGGCGGCGGCCGTTTCACGGAGCCATAAAGGCGCAGACGGCACTGAAGCCACGGATCGAACGCCGGGTCGCAGCGCACGGGGTCCCGTGGCCCGGCGCGCCTTGGATGACGATATGCTCGAACAAATCGAGGAATTGCTCATCGCTTCGGACATGGGCGTCGAAACCGCGATGCGTGTCGCAGCCAACATGGCCGAAGGACGAATCGGGCGGAAGTTCTCGACGGCCGAATTGAAGCAATTGCTGGCCGGCGAAATCGCCCGCATCATGGAGACGGTGGCAAGCCCGATGCCGATCTTCCCGAAGCGGCCGCAGGTCGTGCTGGTGGCTGGCGTCAACGGTTCGGGCAAGACCACGACCATCGGCAAGCTTGCCTCCCAGTTCCGTGATGCCGAGAAGTCCGTGGTGATCGCCGCCTGCGACACCTTTCGGGCCGCTGCAGTCGAGCAGCTTCAGATATGGGGTCAGCGGGCCGGCGTTCCCGTTCTGACTGCCCAGGAAGGTTCGGATCCGGCAAGCCTGGCATTTGAGGCCATGGCGCAAGCCGAATCGGAGGAGGCGGACATTCTCATGATCGACACGGCGGGTCGGCTCCAGAACCGGAACGACCTCATGGAGGAGCTTGCCAAGATCGTTCGCGTCATCCGAAAGAGGGATCCGGAGGCACCGCACAACACGATCCTGGTGCTTGATGCCACGACCGGGCAGAACGCAGTTTCCCAGGTCGAGATATTCCGCGATGTCGCGGACGTCTCCGGTCTTGTCATGACGAAGCTTGACGGCACCGCCAAGGGCGGTGTGCTGGTCGCGCTGGCCGACCGGTTCGGACTGCCGATCCACGCGATCGGGGTTGGCGAGCAGATCGACGACCTTGCACCCTTCGATCCACGAGAATTTGCGGCGGCCCTGACCGGGATCGAAGCGTGACGCCTCCGTACGTGCAGGGTCGCATGGCGCCGGACATGCGACGGAGCCAGCCGCGGTGAGCGAGTGGCTAATCTCGATTGAGGGAACGGAAGCAGGCCGAACGGCAGCACTCGTTCTGGCATTGCAGGCCGCGTTCCTTCACGCCTTGTTCGGTGCCCTTCAGAAAACCCGTTCCGATCCATGGACCATGCGCACCGCGATTGATGGCTGCTACGGCTTGATCGCCTTGCCGATCGCACTGTTTCTCGTTCCCATGCCCGAACCCGAACTTTGGCCGCTCTTCGGCATCGCATGGGTGCTGCACACCGGTTACAAGATCGCTCAAGCAAGCGCATACACTGTTGGCGCCTACACGGTGGTCTACCCGGTCGTCCGGGGGTCGGGCCCGGCATTCACGGTCGTAGGAGCAGGCATCCTGTTCAACGAGCACTTCACGTCGGTCCAATGGCTCGGCGTCGCCTGCCTCACGTTGGGAATCCTCGGCCTTGCGGCCTACAATCTTCGCTACACCGTGATCGACCGATCAAGATTGCCGCTCGCGCTCGGCCTTGCGTTGGTGACCGGTGGCATCGTCGCGCTCTACACGACCTGGGATGCCTTCGTCATCCGCGCTACGGCCAACCCGTTTACGTTCTTGGCCTGGTTCTTCCTGATCGACGCAGTTGCCTTTCCGGTCGGGTATTTCGTGTGGCGTCGCGGGCGGCTGCCCCAACCATTCGCGCCGGTGCTGCGCCTCGGGATCCTCGGAGCGTTCGTAGCCTACTTCTCCTTTGGCGGCATCATGCTCGCTACACGCCTCGACAAGGTCGGCGAGGCAGCGGTGCTCAGGGAAACCTCCGTCGTGTTTGCCGCCCTCTTCGGTTGGCTGATGCTTGGAGAAAAGGTGGGGCCCCGGCGACTCGCCCTGATGACCTTGATCGCGGCGGGTGCAGTGATCGTGGAATTGGGAAACTGACCAACTGGCGGGCGCGGGGTTGCGAACGGCCTTTGGCTCGCATAGATACCGCACACTCGCAAACAGGGCCGCATCCGCCATGGACAACGTCGTTCTCATAGTCCACCTGATTCTTGCTCTCTGCCTCATTGGCGTCGTGCTCCTGCAGCGCTCCGAGGGTGGCGGCCTCGGCCTGGGTGGCGGAGGTGGCGGGCTTGTGACTTCGCGTGGCGCGGCAACGGCGCTCGGCAAGGTCACCTGGGCTTTCGCGATCGCATTCATAATCACCTCGCTTACGCTGACGATCATTGCCGCTCAGAACTCCGCCAGCGGCTCGGTGCTGGACCGCCTTGGCATTGCGGGGCCCGAGTCAAGCGTTGGACCGAGCGAAGTTCCGGATGCCGATTCGCTGCTGCCACCCGTTGGCGACGGCGACTCCGGCGGCGGCCTCCTTCCCCGCGCCGACGAGTAGCAGACCCGGCAGCCTCCTGGATTGCAGGGCGCCGTCCTTCATCGGGAAGAACGGTGATCTTGGCTCTGCCGCGCCGTTCAACCGGCGATCGGGACGGGCATCTGAGGTCCGGTCCGCCAATTCTCGGAGTCGGGATAATCGCAAAGGTGTCCAACACCCTGAATTCGCGCGACTCCTTGACCGAGTGACGCTGATCTGGCTGACTCAGTCAGGACAAAATTCCACAAGACTTCGGCCATTTGCGGAAATTTTCTCAAGATATTGCGGGTGACCCACTTGGCAAGCTGCCACAAGTCCTTTAACGGTGTAGCCCCGTGATGCCGCGTCATTCGTAGGACGAATCGGGCGGCCAGAAGCGGTCACGGGGAGTATCCGACAATATGGCGAGGTTCGTCTTTGTCACCGGTGGCGTTGTGTCGTCGCTTGGAAAGGGGCTTGCGTCCGCGGCGCTGGGAGCGTTGCTCCAATCCCGCGGGTATTCGGTTCGGCTGAGGAAACTCGACCCCTACCTGAACGTGGATCCCGGAACGATGAGTCCGTTCGAGCACGGCGAAGTCTTCGTCACAGATGACGGCGCCGAGACGGACCTCGATCTTGGCCACTACGAGCGCTTCACCGGCGTTCACGCGCGTGGCACCGATTCCGTCTCCTCCGGCCGCATCTATTCAAACGTCCTCGAAAAGGAACGACGCGGCGACTACCTCGGAAAGACGATTCAGGTGATTCCGCACGTCACCGACGAAATCAAGGACTTCATCAGCATCGGAGACGACGAGACGGATTTCATGCTCTGCGAGATCGGCGGCACCGTCGGCGACATCGAAGGGCTGCCCTTCTTCGAGGCGATTCGCCAGTTCGCGCAGGACAAGGATCGCGATGAGTGCATCTTCATGCACCTGACCTTGCTGCCCTACATCGCCGTGACGGGCGAGTTGAAGACCAAGCCCACGCAGCACAGCGTCAAGGAACTGCGCGCGATCGGGCTCCAGCCCGATGTTCTTGTCTGCCGCTCGAATATGGAAATTCCTGAAAAGGAACGTGCAAAGATCGCCTTGTTCTGCAATGTCCGTCCCGAAGCCGTGATACCCGCCTACGACCTCGCGTCGATCTACGAGGCACCGCTTGCCTATCACGAGCTTGGCCTCGATCAGGCGGTTCTTGATGCATTCCGGATCTCGCCGGCGCCCACGCCCAAGCTGGATCGCTGGCATGACGTGAAGGACCGACTCGACAACGCGGAAGGGGAAGTCAAGGTCGCGATCGTCGGGAAATACACGACGCTCGAAGACGCCTACAAGTCAATCGCCGAGGCGCTGACCCACGGTGGCATGGCCATCCACACGCGCGTGAAGGCCAAATGGATCGATTCGGAATTGTTCGAGAGAGAGGAGCCAGCCCCCCATCTCGAGGGCTTTCATGCGATCCTGGTCCCCGGGGGCTTCGGAGAGCGGGGCACAGAGGGCATGATTCGGGCGACCCGGTACGCGCGAGAGAAGAAGATCCCGTATTTCGGAATCTGCCTAGGCATGCAGATGGCGGTCATAGAGGCTGCCCGCAACCTTGCCGGCATTGCCGAGGCGGGATCCGAGGAATTTGACCATGAAGCCGGCAAGGCTCGTTTCGAGCCCGTCGTCTATCATCTGAAGGAATGGATTCAGGGCAACCATGTATCAAGGCGCACGATCAGCGACGACAAGGGCGGAACCATGCGGCTGGGCGCTTACACGGCACATCTCAAGGAAGGCACCCGGGTCGCGGAAATCTACGGGGACCTCACGATCGAGGAGCGCCATCGGCATCGCTACGAGATCGACACACGGTATCGAGACAAGCTCGAAAAGACGGGCCTCTGCTTTTCCGGAATGAGTCCTGACGATCGGCTGCCCGAGATCGTCGAGATGGCTGATCACCCGTGGTTCGTCTGCGTGCAGTTTCACCCGGAACTGAAATCAAAGCCGTTTGAGCCGCATCCGCTGTTCGCGGACTTCATCCGGGCCGCCGTGGAGACAAGCAGGCTTGTGTAGCGGACATGCGTCGGCGCCGCGCGTCTCGCCACTCGCGACGACGAAGACTGGGCTGAGGGCCAGCGGGTTGCGTCCCGAACTTTCTGGCAACTGCTCTCCCCTTCCAGAAAGCCAATTTGCCTGTTGACGGGCCATTGCGATGGTGCGTCACCGTTGCTGTCGTGCCACATCTTTGACGGAGCGGATGGCCTAACGTGCCAAAATATGGGACTTGAAATCCCATATTTGCATAAACTTCGTTAAAAAGAGATTTTCAATGCCATATTCTTCCTAGTGGAGGCAGCACATGATTTACCAGCTCGAGATCGAGAACTTCTACTCCGTGCGTGAACGCCAGTTCGTCGACTTGACTGTCGGGAAGAAGGTTCCCGACGAGCCGGGCCGCCTAGTCCGGATTCATGACGGCACCGATGTGCGGGCTCCGCAGGTGGTCGCACTCTTCGGGGCGAATGCCTCCGGCAAGTCCAACGTGCTGCGCGTGATCGCTTTCCTGGCCTGGTTTGTCCAGTTCAGTTTCGCTCATCCCGCAGGTTCTGGCCTGCCGTATTATAAGTTCCAGACCCAAGAGACCATCAACAAGCCAACCGTGCTTTCGGTCACTCTGTCAGGGCTTGAGAACCCCCTTACTCCAGGCGACTCCGCAACGTGCCCCTATGTCTACAGGCTTGAACTCTCTCCGAGAACCGGTGGCAAGGATCAGGTGTTGCGTGAAAGCCTGCACTACCGCCCGCGTGGCTCGTCACGCCTGGTCAGGATCCTGGACCGCGACGCATCGGGAAACGTGATGGCGGCCAATTGGGTCGGAATCGGGAGTGAGCTTGCGGTTCTCAAGAGGATTTTGCGTCCCGATGCGAGCATCATTGCGACTATGGGTCAACTGAACAACAATCTCGCCCGGGAATTCATCCAAAGTGCAAACATGATCGATGCGAACATTTCGGTGACGAAGTTTGAGCGCCAAGATT
>JAJEAC010000014.1 GCA_022824315.1 Silicimonas sp. | reverse complement strand
CGCCGAGGGCGACGGCCGTCACCTGCGCGTCACCGGCAAGGGCCGCAAGGAACGCTGCACGCCCTTGGCGCGGCCGACCAGGGACGTGCTGAGGAGATGGCTGCAGGAACCGCCACGGGGATCGGACGGCGTGCTCTTTCCAAGCGCGAGGGGCAACCGGCACGGCGTGGACGGCGTGCAGTACCTGTTGAACAAGCACCAGGAGACCGCCGCGAAGCGGTGCCCGGCACTTGCCGGCAAGAAGGTCACCGTACATGTGCTTCGCCACACCGCGGCGATGGACCTCCTGCAGGTCGGCGTCGAACGGTCGGTGATCGCTCTCTGGCTCGGGCATGAACGGGCCGAAACCACCCAGATCCATGTCGAGGCGACGATCGTCATGAAGGAGCAGGCGCTTGCGAAGACGTCGCCGCGAGAAGGCGATCCGGAAAGGTTCCAGCCGCCCGACAGTCTCCTCGCCTTCCTGAGCAGTCTCTGAAGGAAACCGGATTATGTCGGGCAAAGTGAGCGCAAGCCGTCTGAATCCCAAGTGGATTCAGCGGCTTGCCGTGACCGCAGGCTGCAACCCGAGATAAGAATCTACCCGAGATAACATTGCAAAGTGAGGGGCAGTTGAATTTCGGATTTGACGGTGGAGGATTTGAAATGACAGCTGCCCCACACTTTGCGGTAGTCTCCATTACGAAAGGCCCTACACCCATTTGGAGTAATTTACAGCGAGGCTGGCAGAAGGGAAATTCGGGAGGACAAAAGAGGTTTCAGCTTTGAAGTGGATTCGCCCATGAACTCCGTCGATAAGATTACGGCTTCTGTCATTCAACGCCGCCTGTTCTTCATCAATGAAGAAATGGGCGAGGCGATGCTGCGCACCGCCTATAGCCAAATCCTGAACGCCAGCCGCGATTTTTCCATCGGCATGTTTGATGGTGCAGGGCGGCTGATCAGTCAGGCGGAGCACATCCCGCTGCATGTCGGCGGGCTGCCCTTCGCGATGAAGTCCGTGATGGAGTATTTTGACGGTCGCGTGCATCCGGGCGACGTGATCCTGCTCAATGATCCCTATCACGGCGGCAACCACCTCCCCGACCTGACAGCATTTGTGCCGGTCTTTGTCGAGGGCCAAGGAAAGCCGGCCTTCTGGACCCTAAACCGGGCGCACCAGTCGGACATCGGCGGCTCGGCGCCCGGCTCTTACAGCCCGGCGGCCACCGAGATCTGGCAGGAAGGCATCCGGATCACGCCCCTGAAGCTCTATGACCGGGGCGAGCTGCGCGACGACGTATTGAACATGATCGCCACCAATGTACGGCATAAATCCGACTTCATCGGCGATCTGAACGCGATGATCGGCTCGGCCCGTGTAGGTGCGCGGCGAATGGGGGGATTGGTGGCTGAATATGGCTTTGACACCACCATGGCCGCGATTGAGCACATTCTTGGCAGTTCCGAGGCCCAGTGCCGTGCCAGAATCGGCGAATGGGCCGACGGAGAATACCGCGGCGAGGCGTTTATGGACGATGACGGACACGGGATCGAGAACATCTGCATCCGCGCAAAGGTGACGGTGAAAGGCACCGACATCGAGGTGGATCTCAGTGACAGCGATCCCCAAGTGATCGGCATCGTGAACTCATCCTACGCAAACACGATCTCTTCGGTCCACTTCGCCCTCGCCTACATGATCGACCCAACAACACCCAAGAACCAGGGCACGTTCCGGTCGATCAAGGTGATCACCAAGGAAGGGACGGTGGTGCACCCGCATGCACCTGCTCCGGTGACGCTCTCCACCAACCACCCGGCACAGGAGATCGCCGAGGCGGTGATCCAGGCACTGGCACCGGCCTGCCCGGATCGCGTCGTGGCGGGCTGGGGCAAACGATATCGCATCGCGCTCAAGGGCGAAGATCCGCGGTCGGGCAAACCCTTCATCTGGCACTTGTTTCACGCCCGCCCCGGTGCCGGCGGCAGCCAAAAGGCCGATGGCTGGTCGAACATCGGCGAACTGGCCTCCGGCGGCGGGCTCAAGTTCGGCTCGATCGAGGTAATGGAAGCGCGCTTTCCGCTGTTTTTTCGCCGACACGACTTCCGCAAGAACTCGGCGGGCGACGGCAGGCATCGCGGCGGTTTCGGAATTTCGCTGGAATTGGTCGTCGAAACGGAACGGCCGGTCATTGGGGTCTGCGCCGGCGAAGGCAAGGTCCATGCGCCCTTCGGTCTGATGGGCGGCAAGGGCGGCAAACCGCATTATTACAAGATCAGGCGGGCAAGCGATGGCTCGGAACGGGAGCTCAAGACCAAGGAAGTGGGCGTGATCATCGAACCCGGCGACACGCTCGTGGTGGAATCGGCAGGCGGTGGTGGCTTTGGCGACCCGTCCGAACGAGACCCGGCGGCGCGCGCCCGCGACATCGCGGATGGCCTGGTGGACGGCTGAGGAAAAGACAGGGAAATGTATCGCATCGGAATTGACATTGGTGGCACCTTCACCGACCTCGTGGCGGTTGACGGGGTAGGCCAGGTGACAATAGCCAAGCACCCCACGTCGCTGCCTGATCAGTCCGTCGGTCTGGCTGAGGGCCTGGTGGCCTTGGCCGAAGAACTGGGCACGACCCGGGCCGAGTTGCTCGCTCAAACTGCGCTCATTATCCACGGTACCACGACAGCGACGAACGCGCTTCTGGAACGCAAGGGCGCCAAGGTGGCGATGCTGACAACGGACGGGTTCCGCGACGTGATCGAACAGCGCGAGGGCTTGAAGCCCGACCGCTACAACGTGCGCATGACTCCCGATCCGGTTCTGGTGCCGCGTTCTCTGAGGCTGCCGGTCGAGGAACGCATTCGCTATGACGGCACGCAAGAAGTCGCGCTGAACGAAGATTCCGTGCGTGACGCGGTTCAGACCTTCAAATCCGAAGGCGTGAACTCCGTCGCCGTGTGCCTGGCGCATTCCTATGCCGATCCGACGAATGAAAGGCGCGTGGGCGAGATCGTGGCAGCGGAAATGCCGGAGGCCTATGTCTGCCTCAGCTCGGACGTACTGCCCCAAATCAAGGAATTCGAACGCTTCTCGACCACGGTGGTGAACGCGTTCGTCGGGCCGATCCTGTCGACCTACATGAACCGTCTGCGCGCGCGGCTGAACGAGGCGGGTTACGGCGGTGACGTGCTGATAATGCACAGCCATGGCGGGTTGGCGACCATCGACGACAGTATCGATCTGGGCGCCGGGTGCGTGCTCTCCGGTCCTGCGGGAGGCATTGCAGGCGGAAAATTCGCTGCCGAACTGACCGGCATTCGCGATCTCATCACCTTCGACATGGGTGGCACCTCCTCCGACATTGCGCTTCTCGATGACGGGGAGCCCTGTTTTTCGTCTGACCGCGCCGTCGAAGGCACCCGAGTGGCGCTGCCATCCATCGACATCCACTCGATCGGATCGGGCGGCGGCTCAATCGCCAGCGTCGAGATAGGTGGCATTCTGAAAGTTGGCCCCGAAAGCGCCGGCTCTGACCCCGGCCCTGCCTGTTACTCCCGCGGGGGGACCCAGGCCACCACCACGGATGCCAACGTGGTGCTGGGGTATTACGATGCCGACAACTTCCTGGGCGGGCAGATCAAGTTCGGCGGGGATGCCGCGCGGAAAGCGGTTGCGGACATCGCCTCGGAACTGGACGTTGAGGTTGTCGACGCCGCCGAGGGCATTCTGCGCGTGATCAACACCCAGATGGCCGAGGGCATTCGCATTGTCGCCGTTCGGGCAGGTTCCGACCCACGCAAATATGCCCTGCTCAGCTTTGGCGGCGCTGCGGGCCTGCATATCACCGACATTGCCCGCATTCTCGATGCAAAGCGCGTGATCATCCCGCGCCAGGCGGCGGTTCTGTCGGCCTATGGCATGCTCGCCACCGATTTGCGCCACGACTATGTGCGCACCTGCGTGAAGGACATTCGCAGTATGCAGGCCGGAGAGTTGCGCGAGATGTTTGCCGAGATGGAGGCGGAGGGCCGTGAGCGTGTCACCGCGGCGGGCGATCTGGCGGAACGGGCCGAAATCATCCGGACACTCGACATGCGCTATGGCGAACAGATTTTCGAGATCAACGTGCCCCTGCGCGACCTTGAACTGCAAAGTGACGACCTGATCGAGCAGGTCGCGAGAGCCTTCCATGAGCGGCACGAAGAACTGTACACTTACCACTCGCCCGAACAGGAGGTTGTGCTGGTCAATGTTCGCTGTTCGGTAGTGGGGGTCCTGAGTTTGATGCCGCACGAGCCGGTTCTTCCGAGTGGGGGCGACCTGGAACCAAGGGGACTGCGCCACGCCTACGTGGGTGAATGGCGTGACGTGCCGGTCTATGCCATGGACGATCTGGCTCCGAACCACCGGATTGCCGGCCCGGCCATCGTGGAGAGCCGGACCACGACGATCCTGCTGCGCCCCGGAGATCATGCCAATGTGACCGCCACCGGATGGCTGGATATCGAGGTAGGCGAAGCTGCGACCGGCATCGGGCAGGTCGGATTGGCCGCCGAATGACGGTGCCGCGGCCAGAACTGGCCGACATCTTGGCCGCACACCAGGCAATCAGGGGCGCGGCCATTGAAACACCCGCGACTCGCTCGGTACTGGGCACTGCCACGGCGCCTTTGTGGCTGAAGCTGGAAATCCTGCAACCCAGCGGCGCGTTCAAACTACGCGGTGCGGCCAATTCCGTGGCAATGCTGTCGCCCGAGGCGCGCAAGCGCGGCGTCGTGTGCTGTTCGACCGGCAATCACGGCACGGCGCTTGCCTTTGCGGCGCGTGCATCGGGTGTGCCAGCAACGGTCTGCGTTTCCGAACTTGTGCCTCAGGTGAAAGTCCGTGCGATCAAGGCGCAAGGCGCGCACGTGGTGCAGAAGGGACAGAGCCAGGACGATGCCCGGATTGAGGCCGACCGGCTGGTTGCCGAGGACGGCATGATCGACATCCCACCTTTCGATCACTTCGATGTCATTGCCGGGCAAGGCACGATCGGGCTGGAACTGCTGCGCGACTTGCCGGAACTCGACTGCCTGCTGGTCCCGCTGTCCGGTGGTGGCCTGGCAGCAGGTATCGCCCTTGCAGCCAAGACGATCAAGCCCGGCATCCGAATTGTCGGGATCAGCATGGATCGTGGCGCGGCGATGGCGGAAAGCCTGAAGGCCGGACATCCGGTCGAGGTGATCGAGGTTCCGTCTCTGGCCGACAGTCTTGGCGGGGGGATAGGACTTTCCAACCGGCTGACCTTCGACATCTGTTGCGATCTTCTGGACGACGTCGTGCTGGTGAGCGAAGACGAAATCCACCGCGGCATGCAGGCGCTTTTTCGTCATGACAGGCTTGTCGCCGAAGGCGCATCGGCGGTCGGTCACGCAGCCATCCTGGCCGGAAAGGTCCGGCTCACCGGCCCCACCGCCACGATTGTCTCCGGGCGCAACACTGATATGGACCAGTTCACCCGGGTAGTGACGGGGAAATCCGTTACGCTAGGCAACTTGGTCGTGAAAGGAAAATGACATGGACGATATCCTGATCCTGAACGAGGCCGAGTTGCGCGAAAGGGTGCGCGTCGATCTCGCTATCATTGACGTGATCGAAAACGCCTTTGCCGCGCTTGCAGGCGAAGGCGTGGCGATGCCCCCCGTTCTGTCCATGGACTTCGCCGATGCCAATGGCGAAGTGGATGTGAAAACCGCCCATATCCCCGGCTTCGACAGTTTCGCGATCAAGGTCAGCCCCGGATTCTTCGACAACCCGAAACTGGGTCTGCCCAGCCTGAACGGGCTGATGATCGTGCTGTCCGCCAAGACCGGGCTGGTCGAGGCGGTCCTTCTGGACAACGGGTACCTGACCAATGTCCGCACCGCTGCCGCTGGTGCCGTTGTAGCGCGTCATCTGGCGCCCGCAAATGTTGAAGCCGCAGGCGTGATTGGCGCCGGTGTGCAGGCGCGGCTGCAGCTGCAGGCCGCCCATCTTGTACGCCCCTTCGCGACCGCCTATCTGTGGTCGCCCGACTCGGCATTGAACCAAGAGGCCGCCGCGAGGCTGTCCGAGGCCACGGGTGCAGATGTGCGGATTGCCGAAAGTGCCGAGACGGTCGTCAGAGAAAGCCAGTTGGTCGTCACCACAACACCCGCTCGCGAGCCAGTTTTAATGGCTGATTGGGTGCATCCGGGCCTGCATGTCACTTGCATGGGATCGGACCAGCACGGCAAGAACGAGATCGATCCGGTGGCACTGGACGTGGCCGATCTTTATGTCTGTGACCGCGTCAGCCAATGCGAAGTGCTGGGCGAATTGCGGTCTGCACGCTTGGCCGGTTATCTGACCGACACTACCCCGCCCGAACTGGGACAAGTCATAACCGGTGCAGCAAAGGGTCGGGCCACTGAAACCGACTTCACGATCTGTGACCTAACCGGTACCGGTGCGCAAGATACGGCGGTTGCAAATTTCGTACTGAGTCAAATTCGTGCGTCGGGGGCGGGCACACGGTTCAAACGGTGAGCAGTCCCAGACCAAGATCCTTGCAGGGAAGTCCTGATCCCGTTGACTCGCACCCTGTCTTGCTTTCTGCTGGAATGACAGGGACATGCAAGGGAACCGCGATCTTGGACGTGACGGCAAACACGACTGACAAGCTTGCGGCATGCATCTCTGCGATCGGGTCCGATGCGTTCTGGCTCGCCTTGCGTGAAGCCGTTGCATCGCAGGTGCCCCATCAGATGAGTGCGGCATTCGTCTATGCTGATCAAGACCCCCCGGTCCGCATCTACAACAGCGAAGACAGCCTGGCCCGCGATGAGGTGCACCGAATTCTGGCCACCATCGGGTATCTGATCAGCCCCTACTACAATGGCCTAATTCGCACGGGGGCTGACGGCGGCTTCTATCATATCGATGCCGTCGCACCCGATGAGTTTCGCCATTCGGAGTATTTCGAGGCCTATTACGGTCGCAAGGAGGTCGAGGACGAAGGCATGTTCCTGTGTCGGCTCGATGAGCATGTCACATTGGTCTTCATGGTCGAACGTCACCGCGACACCGACCGTTATTCGCCGAAGGAACTGGATAATCTGAACGAACTGTTTCCCATTGTCAGGTCGCTAATCGAACGTCATGTTCGCCTGACCGGGTTGGGCGATATCATGTCGCCGGAGAGCCGAGCCATCCGTTCGGCCTTCCGGGTGATGTCGGATCGCTTTGGTGCCGAGTTTCTCTCCGCCCGCGAGCGTGATGTTGCCATGCTTATCCTGCGCGGCCACTCGTCGAAATCCGCTGCACGGGTTCTGGAGATATCACCGGAAACCGAGCGAGTGCATCGCCGCCGCCTCTACACCAAGCTGAGCATCGGATCGCATTCGGAGCTCTTCTGGCTTTTCCTGCAAGCCAGCGAGCACTTCGACCCCACCACCGACAGCGACCCCTTGATCACGTTCCTCCAGGAAAGGCGGCCCGAGCTTCAGACCAAAATCGATTAGGGCGAATGGAAAATGGCTCGGGGAGCAAGACTGGACAGTTATGACATCGCGATCCTGCGTGCGTTGCAGGCAAACGGCCGCATTACCAAGGTGGCGCTGGCCGAAGCGGTTCACCTGTCACCCAGCCCCTGCTGGGAACGGCTGAAAAAGCTGGAGGACGCAGGGCTCATCACCGGCTATCGCGCGTTGGTCGACATCCGCAAGATCGCGCCGGTGACCGAGGTCATGGTTGTAGTCACACTTTCAAGTCACAAGGCCGAGGAATTTCGCCGTTTCGAGGACGAAGTTCGGGCGTGCAACGAGGTTCAGGGATGTTGGGCCCTAGGTGGTGGGATCGACTATATTTTGCGGCTGGTCGTGACCGACGTGGATGCCTATCAGCGTTTCATGGACGAGTTGTTGGATAGCGGCGCCGATATCGAGCGATACTTCGGATATGTCGTCACGAAAACCGTGAAAGACGCCCCCGAACCGTTCCCGGACAACTGAGCAAAGAGAATGCCCGCCAAGCACGGGTTTTCCAGACATTCTCTCTGTCTGGGCCCATCAGAACAGTCTCAAGCACTTGTCCGAACCGAGTAGGTTCCCTGCAATCTAATCGGAACCCTTGGGACGCCTTTCATGAAACAGGATCGGATCGCCTCGCGCGTCGATATCAGCGACACTGGGCCTTTTCAGGGTCATTCATATGTCGAAGACAAACGGGTCGGTGCCGCCGATGCTGCGGTTGCGCCGATCACCAACCCTGCCGACGGCCCCGGTTGTAGGCGAGGTCGCGCGATTCTCGGCCAAACAAGGCGCGGGTACCGTGGATGCGGCCCAAGCCGCGCTTGCCAGTCAGGCAGGGCTTTCGCCGCGGGAGCGATCTGCCTTCATGCTGCGCTGGTTCGATTTGCTGCTCGAGCACAAGAAAGACCTTCTCTGGATCATTGTGGCCGAACAAGGCCAGCCCTTGTCCGAGGCGCACGGCGAGATCGACTATGCCGTTTCGTTCATCAAATTCCAGACCGAAGAAGCCAAGCGCCCGAACGTGGTAGGGGTGACGAGCCACCTGCCGGCCGCCGAGGTTGAGCTTTGGCTTGAGCCCGTGAGAGTCGTGGCACTGATCACGCCATGGAAATTCTCCATAGCGATGCCGACGCGCAAGGCTGCGGCGGTCCTTGCGGCTGGTTGCACCATCGTGGCGCATCCCTCCTCAGAAACACCATTCCGGGGAAACGTCCTGGCTGAACTGGCCAGGCGTGCCGGTTTCGCTCAAAGGACTTTCAACGTCGTGGCCGGCAAGGCTTCGACAGTCGTCCCACCCGGGACCGCTGATCCACGCGTGCGAGCGCTGTCCTTCACCGGTTCGACCGAGGTCGGGTGCATTCTTCGCCGTGACAGCGCGTCGACGACAAGGAAACCGGTGATGGCACTGGGTGGTCATGCCCCGGTGATCATGTTCAAGGGGGCAGACCTAGATCACGCGGTGCATGAGACCATCAATGCCAAGTTCGCCACCTCCGGCCAGGATTGCTTGGGCGCTAACCGGAATTTCGTCGAGCGGCCGAATCATGAGGAATTCTACGCCGGCTTCACCGCAACGGCCAAGAGGCTGAGCATCGGGTCGGGCATGCAGGATCCCGATATCAGCCCGCTGATGAACGAAAATGCCGTGGCCAAGCAGGAAGGGCATGTCGCCGATGCACTGGCCAAAGGCGCCAAGTTGACATGCGGTGACAGGCGTCACGCGGCGGGTCCGTTGTTCTATGAGCCCAACGTGCAGGTGGACGCGCTCGAAGACGCCGCGATCATGCACGAGGAGTCCTTTGGACCTCTAACGCCGATTACACCTTTCGACACCCAAAAGGAGGTAATCGCCAAGGCGACCGACACCGATTACGGGCTGGTCGCCTACCTTCATAGCCAAAACCCACGCCGCAACTATCGCGTTAGCAGGCGTTGAATTGCCGCATGGTTGCCGCACGCCCAACCAAGGTGACCGGCGCGCCGATCCCCGTTCGGCGGCACAAGGCAATCTGATCAAGGCCGCGAAGGCGCGGTTGGGCATGCGGGAATTCATGAAACTCAAAAATGTCTGCCGTGACTGGGGCAGAGAAAGGAAGGACAAAAACATGCTGCGAAACGACCAACTCGAACAGTGGGACCGCGAGAACTTTTTCCATCCCTCGACACATCTTGCCGAGTTTGCACGCGGGAACCTGCCCAATCGCATCGTCACCGGCGGGAGTGGCTGCCATATCGAAGATCGCGACAGCAATCGTTTGCTCGATGCCTTCGCGGGTCTTTATTGCGTTAATATCGGCTATGGCCGTTCCGAGATCGCAGAGGCGATCGCCGAACAGGCAAAAGAACTCGCCTATTACCATGCCTATGTCGGTCACGGGACCGAGGCCTCGATCACCCTTGCCAAGATGGTGTTGGACCGGGCGCCCGGTCACATGTCCAAGGTCTATTTTGGGCTGAGCGGGTCGGATGCCAATGAGACCAACATCAAATTGATCTGGTACTACAACAACATACTGGACCGCCCAGAGAAGAAAAAGATCATCAGCCGCTGGCGTGGCTACCACGGCTCGGGCTTGATGACAGGATCGCTGACCGGGTTGGATCTCTTTCACAAGAAGTTCGATCTGCCGCTGGCACCGGTGCTGCACACCGAGGCGCCCTACTACTTCCGCCGCGAAGACCTTGCGCAAAGCGAAGCCGATTTCGTCGCCCATTGCGCAGCCGAACTGGAGGCCCTTATTGAGTGCGAAGGTGCCGATACCATCGCTGCTTTTATCGGCGAACCGGCTTTGGGCACCGGCGGCCTTGTGCCGCCGCCGGCGGGATATTGGGCCGCGATCCAGAAGGTTCTGGACCGTCACGACATACTGCTGGTTGCCGACGAAGTAGTCACCGGCTTCGGGCGGCTGGGGACCATGTTCGGATCTGAGCACTATGGCATCAAGCCCGATATCATCACCATCGCCAAGGGGCTGACCAGCGCCTATGCGCCCTTGTCGGGGTCAATTGTCTCCGACAAGGTCTGGCAGGTGCTTGAACAGGGAACGGACGAAGGCGGTCCCATCGGCCATGGCTGGACCTATTCGGCGCATCCGATAGGGGCAGCGGCCGGGGTCGCCAATCTCAAGCTGATCGACGAGCTTGACCTTGTGCAGAACGCTGGCGAAACCGGCGCCTATTTCAAGGCCGCCCTGCAGGATGCGGTGGGAGATCATGCCAACGTCGGCGACGTGCGCGGTGAAGGCCTCCTATGCGCCGTCGAGTTTGTCGAGAACCGCAACAATCGGACCTTCTTCGACCCGGGCAAGGCAATTGGCGCCAAGATCAGCGCGGCCCTTCTGTCACGTGGAATCATCAGCCGTGCCATGCCGCAGGGTGATATTCTGGGTTTCGCCCCGCCCTTCTGCCTAACCCGCCAACAGGCCGACGAGATCACCGGCAAGCTCCACGACTCCATCGCCGAAGTGCTCGGCTGATCTCAATTCACTGAAAGGAAACGGAGCTGGCACCAGGCCTTACGGATCCGGTCGATTCCAATGCCGGGCGCGAGGTGCCAAGTACCTCAAGCTAGGCGCTCAACAACGCCACGTTGCGCCATGGGCTCGCACTGGCCAACCAAGGCCTGGGCGCGCTGGCCGATCCGCACCTGCGAAACGGGGTCAAGGTGCATCGCGTTCAGATCACCAACCGACCGGTGGCCAAAAACCTCGATGCAGAGTTTGTCGATCCGCACCTGTTGGGGATCGATGCCTAGGATCAATTGAAATTGGAGAGTTACCGCCCGGCGATGGTGAATGACCAAAGAGATCGGCCAGCCTCGCGTGATGGCGAGGCAACTCCGCGTATCCATGGAGTATGAACTTGCAGCGCATGCGAGGATGACGAACAGGCGCCTCTTGCCGAATTTGCAGTAACCCATCTGAGGTAATGATCGAACTCCGAATTTGGAAGATGATGCAATATCATCTCGGCTAGGAACCGTTGACAATACCGTTGGCGCTGGCTTGACGGACAACAAGGAGTCAAATCATGGACATCACGAAACGCTCATTCGTCACAACCATTGTGACGGCGGCTGCCATTGGCGCAGTTAACCCTGCGTTAGCTGCCGATGCTGAAATAACCTGGAATTTCACCGACGAGTATCAGCAGACATCGGTGACCGGTGAAGCGGCGCAATTCTTCGCGAATCGAGTTGCGGAGCTTTCGGACGGTCGGATGGAGATCATCCTGCATCACGGCGGTTCACTGGGCTACAAATCTGCCGACAATTTCGATGCCGTCGGCGACGGGATCGTCGAGGCGGCTAACAGCTTTACCGGGGCCTGGCAGGGATATGACCCGATCTTCATGCTGTCGCTGCAGCCTTTTGTTGCGACCAGTATCGACGAAGCCAAAGAGCTCTTTGACGTCGCCAGCGATCGCTACAACGAGGTCTTCGCGGAACACGAACAGTTGCTTCTATATGCTCAGGCGATGCCGCCCTCGGGCATTTGGGGAAAGGAGCCGCTGGACTCAGCTGAGGCCATCAGCAACCTGAAGATGCGCACCTACGATCCAAACGGCACCAAGACCTTCAAGGCCGCCGGTGCCGCGCCCATTCAGCTCAGCTGGGCCGACGTTGTGCCGCAGCTGGCCACTGGTGGAATCGACGCCGTGCTGACCTCGGCGGAAAGTGGAACCAAATCAGCGTTCTGGGAACACCTGAACCACTTCACCGTGATCAACTATGCGATGGCGCACAACCTCGCGCATGTGAACAAGAGCGCCTATGACGCGCTGCCTGACGATCTCAAGGCCGTCGTCGACCGGGCCGCCGTCGAGACCCAGGAGTATTGCTGGAATGCGCTGGTCACGCGCTCTGCAGCCAACTACGAGACAATGCGGGCCAACGGCGTGACCATCGTCGAAGACGTGCCGCAAGAGTATTTGCTGCACCTGAACAAGTCCGGTCAAGTCGCTGTCGCAGACTGGCTTGACGCGGCTGGCGAAAGTGGTGCGGCGCTGATGGCGGAGTTCAATAGTCGGGTTGGTCGTTGAATTGCCCTAGAGCATCCCGCTGAACTTCAAAGGCGCCCGTTCGTCCCGGGCGCCTTTTTCCAAGTCAATCTAGCAGGAGTAGAACCGATGGGCAAACTCGACATGGTCATGTCGGCTGTTGCCACGGTCGCCGCTATCGTTGCCGGGTGCTTTATGGTCTTGATGATCGGGCATATTCTGTTGGAAATCGTGCTGCGGTCCTTCTTTGCAAGATCAACCTATGTGCTCGACGAATTCGTCGGATACGCGGTGGCCAGCATGACCTTCCTGACCCTAGCTCATGCTCTGAACCGCGGATCGCTGATCAGGGTCAACCTTGTGCTCGATCGTCTTGAAGGCAAGACTCGCCGGGCGGTCGAAATCGCGTCCGCCCTTGCCGGCACCACGGCCTTTGCATTTGTCCTCTGCTATTTCTTCCGTTCCTGGCTGAGAAGTTGGAACCGCGGCACGGTTTCAGGGTCAATCGCTGAAGTTCCACTGTGGATTCCCGAAGGCATCGTGCTAATTGGTCTGATCATCTTTGTCGCTCAGCTCTTTGTCTACACCCTGCGCGTCATCTTGGGCGGGCAGATGATTCAAGTTCGCACCGACTGATCTTGACGAAGGGGACCAAACATGGATGCAATTACCGCTGCCTTCGTTGTCCTCTTGATGGTCATCGTCTTTCTGGGCTCGGGCATCTGGGTGTTCGTCGGGCTATTGCTGGTCGGCATGTGTTCGATGGTTTTCCTGCAGGGCATGGACGTTCACAAGGTTGGCATCATCGCCGCCAAGATCATGTCACGTGCATCATCAGGCTGGGAACTGTCCGCCATTCCGCTCTTCATCTGGATGGGCGAGATCATATTTCGCACAGACATTTCGAATCGCTTGTTTCGAGGTTTGTCCGTGGTGTTCGACAAGGTTCCAGGGCGACTTCTGCATGTCAACGTCGTGGGATGCACCCTGTTCGCTGCCGTTTCTGGGTCGAGCGCAGCGACGACGGCCACGGTAGGAAAGATCACGACAACTGAATTGGCGCGGCGCGGATATGATCAAAAGCTCTCAATCGGATCGCTGGCAGGGGCCGGCAGTCTCGGGTTTCTGATCCCACCTTCGATCATAATGATCATCTACGGAATTCTGGCGGAAACCTCGATCGCGCGCCTGTTTGCCGCTGGCATACTTCCGGGTCTCTTGATCGCCGGGCTTTACATGGCGTACATTGCGATGATGGCGTTGATGCGCCCGGAAAAGGCGCCGTCAATGACCGAGACACCGACGTTCCTCGACCGATTGGCGGGGCTGTGGGGCCTTTATCCCATCGTCATTCTAATGACGATCGTGTTGGGTGCCATCTATTCCGGAATTGCGACACCATCCGAGGCCGCCGCGGTTGGGGTTGCCGCCGCATTGGTGCTGACCGGCCTGATGGGCCAACTGTCGTGGAAACTGATCGGCGACACGATGATGAATTCGCTGCGCACCTCTGCCATGATCTGCTCCATCTTGATGTGCGCAACGGTTCTGTCCACCGCAATGGGATATCTGCATATTCCTGCCGGTTTGGCGAACTACATCGCAGAATTGCAGCTTTCGCCATTCGCGCTGATCCTCATCCTTTCGGTATTCTACTTGGTACTTGGTTTTTTTCTCGAAGGTATTTCGATTGTCGTCATGAGCCTCCCGATTGCGTTGCCCTTGATTTTGGGTGCCGGGTTCGATCCGGTATGGTTCGGCATATATTTGGTCTTGATGGTCGAAATGGCCCAAGTCACTCCGCCTGTCGGGTTCAACCTTTTCGTCATTCAGGGAATGACCGGGATCGACATCGGAAAGGTTGCCATCGCAACCATGCCGTTCTTTTTCCTGATGCTTCTGGGGGTTAGTATTCTGACTGTATTCCCCGAGATCGCGCTTTGGTTGCCGGGCGAGTTGTTTGATGTGAAGTGACGCGCCGATGCTGCTCCGGAGACTGCGCCAGAGCATCGGCAGTCTCGGCAAGCAATGCCGCAGCAAATTCTGGGTTCATTGCAACAAAGGTCCCAAAAGTCCCGCAGCGAATCCGACATCTAACTGATGTCGCGGGCTTTTCGACGCTTTCGCTGCACCCGAAATTGGATGCGGTTCAGGCTGCTTGTTTCAGGGTGTGGAGTCCGATGGA
>JAJEAC010000127.1 GCA_022824315.1 Silicimonas sp. | reverse complement strand
CATCGATGTCACGTTGCGCGATGCGCATCAGTGCTTGTGGGCAACACGCATGACGACGGCAATGATGAAAGACATTGCTCCCTTTCTGGATCGCGCCGGGTTCGAGGCCATTGATCTGGTTGGCGGCGCGGTCTTCGATGTCTGCGTGCGCTTTCTGCGCGAGGATCCGTGGGAACGCATGCGCATCCTGAACTCCTGGGTCACTGAAACACCACTGATCATTCACACAAGGGGGCAATGCCTATTTACCTTCGAGTTCTTTTCCGACGACGTGGTCGAGCTTGCCGCCGAACGGTTTGCAGCCAACGGCATGCGCTATCACACGCCTTATGATCCAATTAACGACATCAGAAACCTGCGCATTCCCATCGAGGCAGCCCGTCGGCTGGGCATCCACACTGTGCCCGGGCTGGTCTATACACTCAGCCCGGTCCACACCGACGAATACTATGCTCAAAAGGCCGGGGAACTGGTCGGAATCGGTGTGGATGGTGTGTTCATCAAGGATCCAAGCGGTCTCTTGACCCCCGACCGCGCGATCACGCTTGTGCCCGCAATCAAGAAGGCAATCGGCGATCTGCCGCTGCAACTGCACTCGCATTCCTTGTCAGGGCTTTCGCCCTATACGGCGCTGGTCGCGGTCGAACATGGCATCGATGTGCTGCATACCGCCACCTCGACGCTGGCAAACGGCGCTTCGCATCCGCCGACCGAGCGCATGGTAGAGAATTGCCGCCGACGCGGGCACACCGCCGACTTGGATCTCGATGCCATCCGGGAAGTGGCCGAACGACTTGACTACATTGCCAAGGTCGAGGGAAAGCCTGTTGGTCAAGTGCTGGAATATGACGAATTTCACTTCCACCATCAGGTGGCGGGCGGGATGATTTCCAATCTGAAGGTGCAGCTGGAAGGAGTTGGCTTGCTGGACAGGATCGAGGAGATCCTTGAGGAAGCCGGCCGCGTGCGCGCCGATCTCGGCTATCCCATAGTTGTCAGCCCGTTCGCGCAGTACATCGTTACCCAAGCGGTCCTGAACGTCACGGCGATTGACCGGGGGAGGGAACGCTATGACAGCATTCCGGACGAGGTGCGCCTATATGCACGCGGCGGATATGGCGAGATCGCGGGCGAGATAGATCCCGATCTCTATGACCGTCTCTCTGGCGGCAAGGAGCCGATCACGGAGCGCGCTGGCGCGCTGGTGCCGCCGTCGCTTGACCGAATTCGCGAGACGCGCGGCCCGTTCGCCTCCGACGATGACCTGCTCTTGGCGACGTTCTACGACGACACTCAGTACAGCGCATTGAAGGATGCAGGGCCGATCAAGACCACTTATCGTCTGGCAGAGACACCGCTTCTTACCTTGCTCAAGGAAGTCGCTGCTCGCGATGACATCAGCACCTTTCACTTCATGCAAGCATGACTCGACCCTGTATCATTACCACTGCCATCACGGGGGCCATTCCGCGGACATCGGATTGCCCCGCGGTGCCGGTCGACCCGACCAGCCAGATCGAGTCTACCCATGAGGCGTACGAAGCCGGGTCGTCGCTGGTGCATGTCCACGTCCGGAACGGCGACGAAAGTCCCAGCTCTGATCCCGAAAAATTCGCCAAAGTGCAGGAGGGCGTGCAAAAGCACTGTCCAGGCATGATCATCCAGTTTTCGACTGGCGGTCGCGGAAGGGATCAGAGCGCGCGTGGCGCTGCACTGTACCTTCGGCCGGACATGGCCTCGCTGACCACGGGATCGGTCAATTTTCCCGGCGCGATCTACGAAAACCCGCCGGATTTCATAGATGGCTTGGCTCAACGAATGCTGAAGTACGGCGTGAAGCCCGAGATCGAGGTCTTCGACTCAGCCATGTTGTACAACGCGGCCGATCTCATCAATCGCGAAATGATCAATGCGCCCGCGCATGTGCAGTTTGTCTTGGGAGTTCCCAACGCCATGCCGGCAAGGCGACCCCTGCTGGAGTTTCTCGTGTCTGAACTCGCGGTGGTCGTGCCGGGCGCTACATGGGGCGCAGCCGGAATTGGGCGGCATCAGTTCGCAGTGAACAAGTGGTGCTTGGAACTTGGCGGGCATTGCCGCACCGGGCTTGAGGACAACATCAAGTATGACAAGACGCGGCTGGCAAGGAGCAATGCGGAACTGGTTCAGAAGGTCGTCGAAGTTGCCGACGAATTTGATCGACGGCCCGCAACCCCTGACGAGGCGCGTCGAATCCTGGGGCTTTGCAACCACTCCGCGAGTTGAACAGGCACCACGCAAGGACCCATTTCATGGACGGCGTGCCAGATTGGTCTTCTGGTTCAACGCTCGATCAGTCAGGAGGCATGAACGATCACCTGAACGCGTCTACGCAGCTGTGTCTTTCTCCGTAAGGGCCGCTTGGCACCCATTGCGGGGATCAAGGCAAGGCCACCATGCCACTTACGGGACGGGATCCTCCGGCATGAGTGCCATAAGGTCCACGCCGCAATCGGATGCGAAGCGGATCATGTCGATAAGGACCCAGTTTTCCGCAAGCCGTCCGTTCCGGCTGGTATAGAAGTCCATGACCCGCTTCGTGATTTTCTGTCCGGTTGGTTCAATGCCGCGAAACGGAACGCCGGAGAACGTGCCCAGGAACTGTCCGGCGAAGCCCGCAACGCGTCCTTCCGCCACGAAGGCTTCCTTTGGCCAGGAACCCTTGCGGCCGGGGAACGACTTCACCGACGGGCCTTGCGCAAAGTCGTAGAACTCCTGCAGTCCGTAGGCGGAACCGATGCCCCAAGGGCCGTGCCAGGCCATGTCCTCCTGCCAGAACTGCTCCAGTCCCTGGCTCGCCATGTCGCTGCCTTCCAAGCTGTTGCAGCCGCCGACGATCATGTCTTCAACAAGGCTGCGGGTCGTCTCGGTCAAGGCCGGATCTTGGGGAGTCTTCACGATGCCGATGTCAGCGGGCGGCCCTTCAGGAATCTTCGCGCGCCCGGAGAACGGCGGAAACATCTCCAGCCCCGCTTGATGCGCAAGGCCGGGAATGTCCAGGAGGCAACGGATCTCGGCGATCCGGTCGCCTTCGAACCTGTAGAATTCACCGAAGCGCAACTGACGGCGTCCTTCGCCCGGCGGGATGCCGAACAGGGGACGGTTCATTTCGCCCTCGATGTTGCCGGTGGCCGCGACCCAGACATGCCCCGTGAAATCTCCACCGAAGTAGAGATAGGGCCGCTTGGCAGCTTGTGGCATGGCTGCCCTTATCGGTTCAAGCATTGCCGTCTCGAATGCTTCGCGGCCCACGAGGTCGCCGACCGGCGCAGGACCGTGAAACACGAGATCATGGTCGAAGAGCGATCGGTCCGGCGAGACCCCGCCAGCAAGCGCCCAAGCTCGTTCCTTGGCGTTCCCGGGAGACTCGGCGCATCCAGCGATTGCCGGTTCATTGTGCCTGGTTCGTTTGGTTGGCATGCCGTTCTCCCTGTCAGTCAGGAACATCCTGGGCGAGTTTCCGTGCGATCTCGGCGATTCGCGAAGGTACCTGTGGCAGAAAACGTCGGATGGCGAAAGTGGCGCAGCCAAGCAGGGCCGCGCTCGTTGCGTGATTCG
>JAJEAC010000207.1 GCA_022824315.1 Silicimonas sp. | reverse complement strand
ACCCCACCACGAGCCTCCATCGATTCCACCAGGGTCGCCAAGGCAAACATATCATGCAATCGCCCGCGCAGGGGGACGAAATCGGGGTCCACGGGGTCCAGGGTCGTCCAGCTCGCCGGAACCTGAAGCCGCACGCCGTCTGCCAGTTCAACGCGCAGATGCAATCCGTCCGTCGCATGGTGACGACGCATCAAGATCCTGGCTTTCCGCCCGTCATGAGGATGCCTGTGCCTCCGGATATGGACGAATTCCGGCGAAATTCCCGAAAATGCAGCATCTGTAGGGGGACTTCTTTAAATGGATCAAGCAGCACCTGCGAATAAAGTCGTTCTTCGGCACCACGGAAAACGCGGTGAAGAGCCAGATCTGGATCGCCGTGTCGGTCTACGTGACCGTCGCGATCATCCGCAAGCGCCTGAACATCGAGGAAAGTCTCCACACAATCCTGCAGATCCTGAGCCTAACGATATTCGAGAAAACCCCTTTGAATCAACTGCTTGAGACGGCGGGACATCAGTACTCGCAGGACGATCCCGATAAGCAGTTGAATCTATTCAACTTTTAATGGGACAGTAGTGGTTCGCTACTGGACCTACCTGCCTCACCTGTTTGACTGGGCCGCCGACGGCGACCTGTGGCCCTGCCCATTTTCCGAGGTCTATCAGCTCGCACGCAACGCCTTGGCGGCGACCGTGTCCGAGCGCGGTTTCGACCCGGACCCGGGACACGTTCTGGTCGTCTACGACGCGCGCAACCTGGCGTTCGCCGCCGACGGCGCGGCCGGGCGCCAGTACGAGTCCGCAATCAGCGCGTGCCGGGTACCGGGCTTGATCCGTCGCCTGAGCTGGCAACGTTTGGTCAACGCGTTCACGTGCGCGCCGGAGCTCGCCTACCTTCTGGCCGGACTCGAGGACAAGTACGGCATCAGGCCGGAGTGACGAGAGGCATGAAAGGGAAGCACTAGAATCTGCGCGGTCACGTGGCTGACAGGCCGTGTTTCCTGTCTGTGTGGACTACGTTGGAAAGGACAAAGCTGACGTAGTTTTCAGAGCCCCCACTACAGTTGACTCCGCATGTCTTGGTGGTTCCCAGGGAGCGGACGCTGGAAACCCAGCTGTCCCGGCTGGCCGGCGCTGACTGCGAGATGTTCTTCGAAGAGAAGATCTCCGGGGCGAATGGGCGGCACCCGAGGCTCGAGGCCATGCTCGACCAGTTCCGCAAGGATGACGTGGTTGTGGTCACCACGCTGGACCGCCTGGCGCGGTCAACGGCCGATCTGCTCCGCATATCCGAAATCCTGATCACGAAAGACGCAGGAATACAGTCGCTTGACGAGCCTTGGGCCGACACGACCAGCCCGGCCGGCAAGATGATCCTGACCGTCTTTGGCGGCATCGCCGAATTCGAGCGCTCCCTGATCCTGGCGCGCACGGAGGAAGGGCGGAAGGCGGCCATGGCCCGCGGGGTCCCGTTCGGGCGGCCCGCGAGGCTTCGAGACGACCAGAAGGAGGTTGTCCACGAACTCGTCAAGGCCGGCCGGTCGATCTCCTCGGTCGCGAGGACGTTCGACGTCCTTCCCGCGACAATCTATCGGTGCATCAAGGGATCTCGGTCCTTATGACGGTTTTTCGTTCCGCTCAGTCCTGAGACCCTATATGCGCGGCATCAGACTTCGGAGGGCAAATCTGATGGTGCGTACCTTTATTCTCATGGCGGCAATGACGGCCTTTGTGGGTATTATTGGGATCGCGCTCGGCGGTGAAGCAGGGCTGGTTATTGCGTTGCTGGTCGCCTTCGGAATGAACTTTTTTGCGTATTGGAAATCCGATCAGGCTGTTCTGCGCATGCATGACGCGCGACCGGTCGATGCGCGCTCTGCGCCGGAACTGTGGCAGATGACAGAAAGCATGGCCGGCCGTGCCGGATTGCCGATGCCAGCGCTCTATGTCCTCGAAAGTGAGCAGCCAAATGCCTTTGCCACCGGGCGCAATCCGGGAAATGCGGCAGTCGCCGTGACACGTGGTTTGCTGCGCGACATGAGCCGTGAGGAAGTCGCAGGCGTCGTCGCGCACGAGCTTGCGCACATCAAGAAACGGGATACGCTGACGATGACCATCACGGCGACATTGGCGGGTGCTGTCTCGATGCTTGCGAACTTTGCGATGTTCTTTGGCGGCGGGCGGGTTCGGCCATTGGGACTGATCGGCACCCTTGCATTGATGATCCTTGCGCCGTTGGCGGCGGGTATGGTGCAGATGGCGATCAGCCGAGTTCGCGAATATGAGGCCGATGCGGAAGGGGCCGCGATCTGTGGCCATCCTGAATGGCTGGCTTCGGCTCTGCAACGCCTGGGCGCCTTGTCCGGCAGGATCGACAATATCGCAGCAGAACGTAACCCTGCAACTGCGCATATGTTCATCGTCAACCCGCTTCATATGCAGGCGATCGACAGCCTGTTCGCCACGCACCCGCCAATCGAGAGGCGCATCGCCAAGCTGCGGGCGCTGACCCATGGCGGCAGGCAGATACGCTCCGGGCCATGGGGGTAGTTGCAACCGCGGTTCAAATTCCTATTTTGCGCGGCGAAATTGAAAAGCGCGCAGAATACGGAGTTTCAAGTGATGACAGATGCCGCTGTTAAGGAAACGTTTTCGTTTCAGGCCGAGGTAGGGCAGCTCCTGGAGATTGTGGCCGGGTCACTCTATTCCAATCGCGAGGTGTTCTTGCGGGAGCTTGTGTCCAACGCCTCTGATGCCTGCGACAAGTTGCGCTATGCGGCGCTGACCAATCCAGCGCTGGCGCAGTCCGGAGAGTTCAGTATCACGCTCAACATCGATGCCAAGTCCAGGACACTTTCGATCTCCGACAATGGGATCGGCATGAACCACACCGATTTGCTCGATACCTTGGGGACCATTGCGAAATCCGGGACCGGCGCATTCATCGAGGCGCTGAAGACCGACGAGAAAGACACGGTTGGATTGATCGGCCAGTTCGGAGTGGGGTTCTATTCCGCATTCATGGTCGCCGGTCGCGTCGACGTGCTGACCCGGAAAGCGGGCGAGGATCAAAGCTGGCTCTGGTCGTCCAATGGCAAGGGTGAGTTTTCCGTCGGGCCGTCGGAGCGCGCGACCAATGGCACGACCGTGACCCTGCACCTAAAGAAAGATGCCAAGGAATTCGCGGAGGACGCGCGGGTCAGGCATATAGTCAAGACCTACTCGGAACATGTCGGCTTTCCGGTGATGCTGGGTGACGAGATCTTGAATTCGGCCTCCGCGATCTGGACGCGCCCGTCGAAAGACATCACGAGAGAGCAGTACACCGAGTTTTATCGTCATACCTCCCACGCTCTCGACGAACCCTGGCACGTCATGCACAACACGGTCGAAGGCAAAGTGAACCACACCAGCCTGTTGTTTGTTCCGTCTGCTGCGCCGTTTGATCTCTTTGACGCCGAGCAAAAAAGCCATGTGAAACTCTATGCCAACCGTGTCTTCATATCGGAAACGACCAAGGATCTGATCCCGACCTATTTGCGGTTCCTGCGCGGCATCGTGGATTCTCAGGACCTGTCGCTGAATGTCTCGCGCGAGATGCTGCAATCCGATCCGACGCTGGCCAAGATCAAGACATCGATCACCAGGAAAGTGCTGGGCGAGTTGAAGAAAAAGGCTACCAGGGCACCTGAGGATTTCGCGAGGTTCTGGAGCAACTTCGGTGCCGTCTTGAAAGAGGGGCTGATCGAGGATGTATCCTTGCGCGGTCGAATCCTCGAGATCTGCCGCTTTGCTTCGACACAATCCGGAGAATTGACCAGCCTCGCGGACTATGTTGCGCGCATGAAAGAGGGTCAGGATGCGATCCTCTATGTTGCGGGCGACGACGCTGCCAAGATCGCTCGATCCCCCCACCTTGAAGGCTTCAAGGCCAAGGGTGTCGAAGTCTTGCTTTTGTCGGATCATGTAGATGAATTCTGGCTGCAGCACGTCACGGAATTCGAGGGCAAGCCGCTGAAATCCATTACGCGCGGGGTGGCTGATCTGGACAAGATTGCGCGTGAGGATGATGGTGCGGACAAGCAAGACACCGCGGAGGAGGCTGACCTGTCCGCGCTGATCGCGGCAATGAAGGCCGAACTCGGAGAGGCGATCAAGGATGTGCGTCCGTCCAAACGTCTGACGGATAGCGCCGTGTGCCTGATCGCGGACGACGGCGACATGGATGTAAATCTGGAACGTCTCTTGAAACGCCACGGGCAGTTGCGGGGTGGCATACCGCGAGTTCTTGAAATCAATCCAAACCACACGGTGATTTCCAAACTGGCAGAGGGTGCCAAGGGCGTGGATACGAGTTCCGACGATCTCTTGAAAGACGCGGCCCACCTCCTTCTGGATCAGGCACGGATTTTGGAAGGTGACGTTCCAGCCGACCCGTCCGAATTCGCACGGCGTCTTGGAACGGTCATGACGAGTGCTTTCTCCAAATAGGGGAGCATGAAAAAGTTGGGGGCATGCAGCGAATTTTTCAGCATGTTGCCTGGTCCTTTCATCTTTCCATCGCTTGAAATCGGCTTCCAGCGTTCCATCCGGCACCCGGGTCAGCCGTGCAGGTTCATGACGACGCATCTCCCAGGATGTCTCACCGCCGACCCGGCGCGCAATCCGTTCAATCCAGCCTTGATTCAGACGGGCAAACAGATGGTGCGGGAGATCCAGTGACCTGGCGAACGCAAGCCGGTCCGCCGTCGCAACTATGTCCCCCAGCGTTGCGGCACCCCCGTCACCCTTGAGGTCGCTGAAGCCAACGGAACCGGCAGAGGCATCGAGACATGCGTCAAGTGCGTTCATGGTCGATGGTGCCAAGGCATCCGCAGTCCTGGCATGCAATGCCGCAGCAAATTCCGATCAGGCGGACCGTACGAGGCGCACTGTCGCCTTGTCGCTGGAAAAATGCACGCGATTGCGGCGGCACCAGTCGAATCCGGCGACAACGAGGTCGTCGACTTCGGGAGTGACCGGGCATTCATGATGCATTGGCCAGGCCAGCAGATCGCTGCGACTTGCTTCGACAGCCGCGCGAACCCCTCGCGATCCACAATCATCGTGCGATGCCGGCGCGCCGTTCTGTTGCCAAGCCTGCAGGCCGCGGCGTGCCTGGCGTTCGTTTCCGTCTGGTCAGCGACATAGCGCAGCACTTCGGACCCGATTTCGGCCCAGTCATCGAAGAATCGGGCGTGGAGCCGAAAGTGGAGCAACTGTACGGCACTCCCCAGTCGGGAAGCGGTGGGAAAGCTGCGAACAAACAGCAGATCATCGAAAGACAGGCTCCAGGCTGCGGCGACAGCCGGTGTGGAATTTTCCATTGCATCCTCCCATGCAGTGGAAAACTCCCTTGAACCCGAACACTGGCACGTCAAGCACCC
>JAJEAC010000193.1 GCA_022824315.1 Silicimonas sp. | reverse complement strand
CGAGGCGCTGGCCCAGGAGGACCGGGCCGGCGGTCGCGCGCAGCCTCGCGTCCGGCGGCGGGCTGAGAAGGACGCCGACACGCGCGCCGCGGAACGGGACCTGGCGGCCGCGCTCGGGATGAAGGTGAGCATCGACCATGTCGCCGACGGGGAGGCGGGCGCGGTGACGGTCCGCTATGGAACCCTGGAGCAGTTCGACGAGCTCTGCCGGCGGCTGCTGGTGACCACGGGGACGGGTTGAACAAGAATTTCCCGCAGGACCGCGTCAAGAAGCGGGCGGCCCTTGCGGGTTGTTCGAATGAACCCGGCAACACGCTCCAAGTGTCCGGAATCTAGCAACTCATTGATATTATTGAATTCTTTCAGCGAGTCCGCTGTGACGCCTTCGCCAAGGCGCAGACCTGTCATGACGGATTCGGTGCGCGCGTCTTCAGCGGAAACGGTCTCGCACCGGCTGTAGCCGCAACCGGCTGTTTCCACGGCATCAAGCCAGAGATTTGGGACGGAATGGCATTCGGTCGCGATGCGAAGGCCGTCAATCGTCAGGCGGCCGTGCGCGCCTGGCCCGATGCCTGCCCAGCTGCCTGAGCGCCAATACACGAGATTGTGGCGGCTTTCCTCTCCTGGCCGCGCGTGGTTCGAGATTTCGTAGGCTGGAAGTCCCGCCGCCTCTGTCATGTCCTGTGTGACGTTGAACATGTCCAAGGAACGGCCCTCGTCGGGAAGTCCTGGCAAGCGGCCGGCAGCGTGACGGTCGCCGAACGCCGTTCCCGGCTCTATCGTGAGCTGATAGAGCGACACATGATCGACAGCGAGTTCGAGAGCCTCAGCAAGTTCCGCTTCCCAGTCAGCCGCTGTCTGGTTTTGGCGGGCGTAGATCAGGTCAAAGGAAACGCGCGGAAACACGGACCGCGCGATGTCGTAGGCAGCGACGGCCTCTGCGCTCGTGTGAAGGCGGCCAAGCGCCTTGAGGTCCGCATCCCGAAGCGACTGGATGCCAAGCGAGAGACGATTGACACCAGCCCGGGCGTAGGCGCGAAAGCGGCCAGCCTCGACCGAGGTCGGGTTGGCCTCAAGCGTGATCTCGATATCGTCGGCGGGGACCCAGGCATCCTTTGCCGCTTCAACGATGCGGGCGACGGTTTCTGCCGCCATGAGGCTTGGCGTGCCGCCGCCGAAGAATATCGAACTCAGCTTGCGCGGACCGGTGTCTTCCCGGATCCTCTTGATTTCTTTCAGGAATGCTCTCCGCCAGCGTGGCTGGTCGATGGAGCCGGCGACATGGCTGTTGAAATCGCAATAGGGGCACTTTGCCTGGCAGAACGGCCAATGAACATAAAGGCCAAAACCCCTATCCATATCAAAAGACCGCCTTCAGCTTCCGGAACGCCTCTGCACGGTGACTGATGCGGTTCTTTTCCAAGCGGCTCATCTGACCGAACGTGATGCCATGACCGTCGGGCTGGAAAATCGGGTCATATCCATGGCCCTTGTCGCCACGCATGGGCCACGTGATCCTGCCGTTCACCTGTCCTTCGAATGTCTCGCTGTGCCCGTCGGGCCAAGCAATCGCGAAGGTGCAGCAAAACCGGGCGGTCCAAGGCTGTGCGACGCCGGATTCGAGAAGTGCGTTGTAGGTGCGGGTCATTGCGAGCACGAAGTCGCGTCCACCGGGCGTCTCGGCCCAGTCTGCCGTGTGTACGCCCGGTGCGCCGCCAAGGGCATCTATCTCGATCCCGGAATCGTCGGCAAGTGCGGGCAGTCCGGTGGCGCGAGTGGCGGCATGCGCCTTGATCTTGGCGTTCGCGACGAAGTCCGGGCCGATCTCTTCCGGCTCAACGAGGCCAAGGTCGGCCGCTCCGATGACATGGATGGCGTGGCCGCCGAGCAGATACGCGATCTCTTCGAACTTTCCGGAATTGTGTGTCGCGACCAGGAGGCGGTCGCCGGAAAAGCGGCGCATCAGGCGGTCGCGTCCCTTTGTGCGGCAACAAGGGCTTGGGTGCCAAGTCCGGCAAGGTCTAGCAGCGCGGACATTTCGTCGCGCGAGAATGTTTCCCCTTCCGCCGATGTCTGGACTTCGACAAGACGACCGCCGCTTGTCATGACGAAATTTCCGTCTACGCTTGCTTCGCTGTCTTCAGGATAGTCAAGGTCGAGGATCGGCTGGCCGCCGTAGATGCCGCAGGACACGGCTGCAACGTGATCCTTGACCGGATCGGTTGTGACCTTACCGGATTTCAAGAGCACATTGGCCGCTAGACGCAATGCAACCCAGCCGCCTGTAATGGACGCACAGCGCGTGCCGCCGTCGGCCTGAAGGACATCGCAATCGACGACGATCTGGCGTTCGCCGAGCGCGGAACGGTCCACGCAGGCGCGAAGGGCCCGACCGATGAGGCGCTGGATTTCTTGCGTGCGACCGGACTGACCGGCCTTGGCCTCGCGACGACCGCGGGAATGCGTGGCGCGAGGCAGCATGCCGTATTCCGCGGTCACCCAGCCAAGCCCGGAATTCTTCATCCAGAACGGCACCCGGCCATCGATCGAAGCAGTGCACAATACCTGCGAGTCGCCGCACTTGATCAGGCATGACCCTTCCGCATGGCGCGTGACGCCTGCTTCGATGGACACGCTGCGCATTTCGTCGTTCATTCGTCCCGAGGGTCGCATGGAATTTCTCCGGTCTGGACGGGACGCTTGATAGTTGCGGCGCCGGGCTGCATCAACCCCGATTGACCTTGTGTGCCGCTTCACCTTAATTTCAACGCCCCGACATCATGACCGGCCCATGACTGACGCAGGACTACTTCTGGAAGAGATGACCGCTCGCTCGCGCGAAGTGTTTCGGCGCGTCGTGGAAGGGTATCTGGAAACCGGTGATCCGATGGGCTCGCGCAGGCTCACGCGGGAACTGAACGAGAAGGTCAGCGCGGCGACGGTCAGAAACGTCATGCAGGACCTGGAATATCTCGGACTTCTGGCGGCGCCGCATTCCTCCGCAGGGCGGTTCCCGACCGAATCGGGACTGAGGCTCTTCGTCGACGGGATGATGGAAGTGGGGGATCCGTCGAGCCAGGATCGGGAGGCCATAGAATCCGAGTTGCAGTCGACCGACGAAAGTGTCGTAACCCTTCTTGACCGAGTGGGTTCGGCCCTTTCGGGTGTGACTCAGGGCGCGTCCCTGGTGCTGGCGCCGAAGCACGATGCACCGGTGCGGCACATAGAGTTCATCAGCCTCGCGGCAGATCGTGCCATGGTGGTGCTGGTCTTCGAGGACGGACATGTCGAGAACCGGCTGTTCTCGCCGCCGCCGGGACAGACTGCCAGCAGCTTTCGAGAAGCCGCCAATTTCCTGAACGCCGCCTTGGCCGGCCATACGCTTTCGGAACTCGGGGAAGTCTTCCAAAGGGAGGTCCACCAGCATCGACAGAAGCTCAACGAGCTTGCGCGCGACCTTGTCGAAAGCGGGACGGTGATTTGGGAACATGAAGGCACCGACTACGAGCGCCTGATCGTGCGGGGCCGTTCCAACTTGCTGGCAGGGAGCGCTGAGGAAGAAGACCTTGAGCGGATCCGGAGCCTGTTCGACGATCTGGAGCGCAAACGGGACATTGCGGAGTTTCTCGAGCTGACGGATGCGGGGGAGGGCGTGCGCATTTTCATCGGTTCGGAAAACAAGCTTTTTTCGCTTTCCGGTTCCTCTTTGGTCGTCTCGCCCTATATGAACTCCGATCGAAGGATCATAGGAGCCATTGGAGTGATTGGACCGACTCGTCTCAACTATGGACGGATCGTTCCAATAGTGGATTACACCGCACAGCTGGTGGGCCGGCTGTTTACGGATCGAGGGCAGTAATGAACGACGCAAAGACGAAAAGGTCCGGGGCCGAGGAAGAGGTCCCACAGGTCGAGGTAGGGCATTCCGGTTCCGACGAGGAACTGATCGACATCACTTCGCCCGAAGCACTGGAAGATCCGTCGGGCGATGAGAGGATCGCCACGCTGGAAGCGGAACGGGATGCACTGAAGGACAAGTTCATGCGCGCGCTGGCGGATGCGGAAAACGCGCGGAAGAGATCGGATCGGGACCGGCGCGAGGCTGAGCGGTATGGCGGATCTAGGTTGGCGCGAGACATGCTCCCGGTCTTCGACAACATGAAGCGTGCCGTGGCGGCCGTTCCTGAAGATGCCCGGGAGGCAAACAAGGCGTTGATCGAGGGCGTCGAATTGACGATGCGCGAACTTCTCAACGTGCTTGGCAAGCATGGAGTGCGGGTGATATCGCCGGACGTCGGGGACCGGTTCGACCCGCAGCTTCACGAAGCGATGTTCGAGGCCCCGATGCCTGACACCGTGGCAGGCGAGATCATTCGGGTCGAGGCCGACGGCTTCATCTTGCACGACCGCCTGCTGCGACCCGCCAAGGTCGGCGTGAGTTCGACTCCGGCGCCATGAACCCGGATTTTTGACAGCGAACGGAACTGTCGGATCGCGGTCGCGAAGCGGCTACGTCGTCAACGCCTTGAGGTCGTAGAGCGCACCGAGCGCATCACGCGGGGTCATTTCGTCGGGGTGGATCGCTGCCAGCGCCTCTTCAAGTTCGGACACCGTCCGCGCGCCGGTCGACGGAGGTCGGCTGGCTGAGAAGAGCGGCAGCTCATCAATCAGCGCCTTCTGGCGACCGCTGCCTTCGCGCTCTCCCTTTTCCAGCGCTTCGAGAACTGTACGCGCACGATCGACGACGGGTTGGGGCAGTCCGGCAAGGCGCGCAACCTGGACGCCGTAACTGCGGTCTGCCGCGCCCTTCCGGACTTCGTGGAGGAAGATGACCTCCCCTTCCCACTCCTTGACCGCCACGGTTGCGTTTCGGACGCCATCCAGCCGGTTCGCGAGCTCCGTCAACTCGTGATAGTGGGTCGCGAAAAGTGCGCGGCAGCGGTTCGTCTCGTGCAGGTGTTCGAGCGTTGCCCATGCGATGGACAGGCCGTCATATGTGGCAGTGCCGCGACCGATCTCGTCAAGAATGACAAGCGCCCGGTCGTCGGCCTGGTTCAGGATGGCGGCTGTTTCGACCATTTCGACCATGAAGGTCGATCGGCCCCGGGCAAGGTCATCGGATGCTCCGACGCGGCTGAATATCTGGCTTACAAGACCAATGTGCGCGCGTTCGGCGGGAACGAAGCTGCCGGCCTGGGCGAGAATGGCCATGATTGCGTTCTGGCGGAGAAAAGTGGATTTGCCGGCCATGTTGGGCCCGGTCAGCAGCCAGATCCTTCCGTCTTCGGCATCGGAGAGATCGCAGTCATTGGCAATGAATGGCGCACCCTCGGCCTTGAGGGCCTGCTCCACCACGGGGTGACGGCCGCCGGATATCGAGAACGCCTCGCCGTCATCAATGCGTGGTGCGCACCAGTTGCGGTCCCTGGCGAGGCTGGCGAAAGCGCAGGCGACATCAAGTTCGGCAAGGGCGTCGGCAGCAGTGCCGAGGCGATCTCCGTTTGCAAGGACAAGGCGGACCAGTTCCGCATGCAGCGCAGTCTCGATCTCGATGGCCTTCGCCCCGGCATTCAGGATCCTGGATTCGAGTTCCGAGAGCTCCACGGTGGTGAAGCGGACGGCGCTTGCCGTGGTCTGTCGGTGTATGAAACGCTCGGAGTTCGGCGGCGACATCATCTTTTGGGCATGCGTGGCGCGCGTTTCGATGAAGTATCCGAGGACGTTGTTGTGCCTTATCTTGAGCGAAGCAATGCCCGTGGCATTTGCGTAGTCGGCCTGCAGTCCGGCAATGACGCTGCGTCCCTCGTCACGCAGACTGCGTGCTTCGTCGAGGTCGGCATCATGCCCTTCGGCGATGAATCCGCCGTCCCGGACCAGAAGCGGAGGCTCGGCGACAAGAGCGTCAGAGAGAGATCGCGCCAGTTCGTCAAATCCGTCAAGGTCGGACAGCCAGGCGTCAACCGGCTCGGGCCGTTCGCCGGCCAGGCAGGTCGCGACGTCCGGCAGCAGGTCGAGGGCGTTTCGAATCGCCGCGAGGTCGCGTGGCCCGCCTCTGTCCAGGGCCAGTCTCGACATTGCCCTCTGGATGTCGGGGCAGCGCTTTAGAAGGCCCCGAATCCCGTCAGGTCGCGCATTGTCCGAGGCGAACCATTCCACGACGCCGATCCTGGCTCGAACGGCATCGAGATCTCGAGAGGGGGACGAAATCCTGCGTTCGATCAGTCGGCCGCCTGCGGCAGTCACCGTGCGGTCGATCGCGTGAATGAGCGAGCCCTCCCGGCTTCCGGAAAGGGAACGCGTAAGCTCGAGGCTTCGACGCGTCGCGGCGTCGATCTGGACCGTGCCGGATTCGACGTCGCGCACAGGCGCGCGCAGCAGCGGCAGCCTTCCTTTCTGGGTGAGATCGAGGTAGTCGACAAGCGCGCCGATTGCCGAGATTTCTGCCCGGGTAAACGTCCCGAAGGCATCAAGGCTCTGGATCTTCCAGAACTTTGCAAGGCGTTTCTGTGCCGACTGGCTGTCGAAGCTCGCCGGCGACAGGGGGGTCAGGCAGGCGCCGAATTCGGTGACGAGGTCGGAGTAATCCGAATACCTGCTTTCGGAAATGATGACCTCGCTTGGCGAGAGGCGCGCAAGTTCCGGCCCGAAACGGAGGGGAGAGGTCGGAAGGACGCGCAACTCCCCGGTCGAGACATCGACGCAGGCGACGGCGGCCTCGTCACGAACCTCCGCAAGCGCCGCGAGATAATTGTGCCTGCGGGCGTCAAGAAGCGATTCCTCGGTAAGCGTTCCCGGTGTCACAAGTCGGACGACCCCGCGCTTGACGACCGCTTTGGGGCCCCGCTTTCTGGCCTCGGAAGGATCTTCGAGCTGCTCGCAGACCGCGACGCGGAAGCCCTTGCGGATGAGCGTCAGAAGGTAGCCTTCCGCTGCGTGCACCGGAACTCCGCACATCGGAATGTCTTGACCGAGCTGCTTGCCGCGCTTCGTGAGTGCAATATCCAGCGCTTCCGAGGCCGCAACGGCATCATCGAAGAACAGCTCGTAGAAATCCCCCATGCGGTAGAACAGGAGAGCATCGGGATGTTCGTCCTTGATCTTCAGGTACTGCGCCATCATCGGCGTGACGTCGGCGGTCGCGACGGGCACTGCTCACATCCCCAGCAATTTGGCCGAATCTAGCGATCCGGCCAACAGGGCGAAAGATCAAAATCAGCCGGCGAACGCCGCGGCGTCGCCCCAAAGCTGCCGGACCTTGTCGTCACGCCGGCAGGCCTTGCGATAGAATTTGTATGCATTCGCCTTTGACTTGGGGCCCCGGCGGGTCAGGACAAGATCTTTGCTCTTGTAGTAGTCTTGGTGATAGTCCTCAGCCAGGTAAAACCTGGATGCATCCAGAATGGGCGTGACGATCGCGCGCCCGAGATCCTTTTGCGCCTCTTCCTTTGCCATTTCGGCAGCGGCGCGTTCTGCGGAGTTCGAGACGAATACCGCCGTGCGATAGCTGTCGCCTCGGTCGCAGAACTGGCCGCCAGCATCGGTCGGATCGACGGAGCGGAAGAAATGGTGCAGCAGCCGGTCGTAGCCGATCACGCTGTCATCGTACCTGATCTCGACCGCTTCGTAGTGTCCGGTGCCGCCCTTCGTGACCGCCTTGTAGGTCGGATTGGCCGTCGTCCCGCCGGTATAGCCGGAGACGACTTCGTGGACGCCCGCGAGGGATTCGAAGTCTGACTCGACGCACCAGAAGCAGCCGCCCGCAAAATAGGCCGTCTTCTCTTCTGCCTCAGCCTGCGTGCCAAGTAAGGCGAGACCGAAAAGGACCGGTGCGAGCGAAAGGAATGTCCGGGGAAAGGGCGTGCTCATGATTTCTTACTCCTTGCGATTGGCTGGAGAATGGCGTGGTCTTGGCCAACAGTCCATTCAACGGAGCGTGAAGTCGCGTTGGCGTGAAGGCTGTTTCATGCGTTGGCGAGGCGACGGCTTCGGCGACGGGGGGGATTGGGTCGAGAGAGATGAGGATTGCAACCTGGAGCGGGCCGCGAAACCTTTCGACGGCAATGATGTATGCCTTCGGCAACCGGCCGGACTTCGCGGCGTGGGACGAGCCCTTCTACGCCGCCTATCTGGAGGCGACGGGGATCGATCACCCGATGCGGGAGGACGTGCTTGCAGCCAGTGAATGCGATCCGAAACGCGTCGCCGAGCGCTGCGGCGGACCAATTCCCGAAGGCCGTCGGCATGTCTACATGAAGCACATGGCGTTTCACATGGAACCGGGATTCCCGCTCGACTGGGCGGAGAGCTGCGTGAACGTCCACCTGATCCGGCATCCGGCAAGGGTGGTGGCCAGCTATGTCGCGAAACGCGACAATCCGGTCATGCGCGACATCGGATTCGAGGCGCAGCTGGCAATCTTCGAGAGGTTGCCCGGACCGGTTGTGGACAGCACGGACATTCTCAGGGATCCGGAAGCGGCGCTTCGTCGGCTTTGCGACGAGATCGACCTTGGTTTCGATCCCTCCATGCTGTCTTGGCCGGCGGGTCCCAAGCCGTTCGACGGGGTTTGGGCGCCGCATTGGTACGGATCGGTGCACCAGTCGACCGGTTTTGCAGGCTCGGAGGCGCCCTTGCCGGAACTGGAAGGAGAGGCACGGGATCTGGTGGATCGGGCGCTGCCGTTCTACGAACGGCTGGCGGCGGAAGCGCTGCAGATCTGAACGGCAATGGAATCCGCTTGCAGGATGTCTCGCACTGGATGAAGGTCGGCCTTCGCCTGCGTCACCTCACCCGCCGGTTCCTTGCCGCGAGCAGTTTCAGGCGGAGCGCGTTCAACTGGATGAACCCCTGTGCATCCTTCTGATCATAGGCCCCCGCGTCCTCCTCGAACGTGACGTGGGCCTCAGAATAGAGCGAATGATCAGACCAGCGCGCCACCGTCCGCGCGGACCCCTTGTAGAGCTTCAGCCGCACCGTGCCGGTCACGTGCTCCTGGCTCTTGTCGATCAGCGCCTGCAGCATGTCGCGCTCCGGAGAAAACCAGAACCCGTTGTAGATCAGTTCCGCGTAGCGAGGCATGATCGAGTCCTTGAGATGCCCGGATCCGGAATCCAGCGTAATCTGCTCGATGCCGCGATGAGCTTCGAGCAGGATCGTGCCGCCCGGCGTTTCGTACAAGCCGCGGGACTTCATTCCGACGAATCGGTTTTCGACGAGGTCGAGAATGCCGACACCGTGCCGCCCGCCGAGATCATTTAGGTAGGCCAGGGTCACGGCCGGGGTCATGGGCTTCCCGTTGACTGCGACGGCGTCGCCCCGTTCAAACGTGATCTCCACGAATTCCGCTTCGTCCGGAGCGTCCTCGGGCATCGTGATGCGCTGCAGGATATGTGTGGGCGCTTCCTCGGCAGGGTCCTCCAGGACCTTTCCTTCGGAAGAGGTATGGAGAAGGTTGGCATCGACGGAAAACGGCGCGTCGCCGCGCTTGTCTCCGGAAATGGGAATCTGGTGCTGCTCGGCAAACTCAATGAGCCTTGAACGCGAGGTCAGGTTCCAGATGCGCCAGGGCGCAATTACCCTGATGTCCGGATTGAGGGCGTAGGCAGACAGCTCGAAGCGCACCTGGTCATTGCCCTTGCCCGTTGCGCCGTGAGCAATGGCGTCGGCTCCCGTTTCTTCCGCGATTTCCACGAGGCGCTTGGAAATGAGCGGACGTGCGATGGAGGTCCCGAGCAGGTACAAGCCTTCGTAGACGGCGTTGGCACGGAACATCGGAAAGACGAAGTCGCGGGCGAATTCCTCCCGAAGGTCCTCGACATGGATTTCCGTGACACCAAGCAATTCGGCCTTCCTGCGGGCCGGCCCCAGCTCCTCTCCCTGGCCGAGGTCGGCGGTGAAGGTCACCACCTCGCACTTGAATTCGGCCTGCAGCCACTTGAGAATGATCGAGGTGTCGAGACCGCCGGAATAGGCGAGAACGACTTTCTTGGGCGCGGACATGGACTCTCCAGGGACCGTCAGGTGTTCGAGGGCGTTTACGGTCTTTTTGCAAAGGGAACAAGCGACGCTTCACGCGTTGCACGGTCCCGGCGCGCACGACGAGGGCCTGCACGCAGAAGGGGGCCGGTTTCGATGTCACTTGACCTGCAGGTGGAACAACCGCCCCGGACGGCTGTCATCAGGGGCCGTTGACTCGCCATTTTGCCCTGGCGCGTGGTAGTGCTTCGGGGTTCGACTGTCAGTGACACGCCGTGAATGCAAGATCAGACCCAGCCTGGGACGATACGGTCCTGCCGTTTCAGCTCGACCGCACCGCAACGCGGGGCCGGGTCGTGCGCCTGTGCGGCGCCTTGCAGCGCATCCTGGCCCAGCACGGTTATCCTGGGGCGATCGAGGCGCTTCTTGCGGAGGCCACCTTGCTCACGGCGTTGATGGGGCAGGCGATCAAGACGAGATGGAAGCTTTCGCTTCAGGTCCGTGGGGACGGCCCGGCGCGATTGATCGCGACCGACTACTACGGCCCGGCCGAGGATGGTTCGCCGGCGAGGATCAGGGCCTACGCGGGATTTGACGAGGAGCGACTTGATCCCGACGGCGATGCTTTCGCGCAGGTGGGATCAGGATGTTTCTCGATCATGGTCGATCAGGGCAGCGGCACCGCGCCCTATCAGGGCATTACACCGCTTGCCGGGGGATCGCTGGCGGCGTGCGCCGAAACCTACTTCGCACAATCCGAGCAGCTGCCGACCCGGTTTGTCCTGGCATTCGGGCGCTCGCAGGTCCCTGCAGAGGACATGCACTGGCGGGCCGGTGGAGTGATGCTGCAACAAATGCCTGCCGCGGCGCCGCGCATTGGCGACGGCGGAAGCGGCGCCGAAGGCCTCTTGACGGCTTCGGACATCCTGGACGCCGCCGCTGCCGAATCCTGGGACCGCGTCAACCTGATCCTGGATGGCGCAGGCGAGATCGACCTCGTCGGACCGGTCGTGGCACCGACAGACCTGCTTGTAAGGCTCTTTGGTGCCGATGAGCCCAGGGCGTTTCGCGTACAGCCGGTGGAGTTCGGATGCACGTGCACGATGGAGCGGGCAAGGGAGTCCCTGTCGCTTTGCGTGACCGAGGATCCCGGGGCCATGACGACGGACGAAGGCGTCGTGACGGTGGATTGCCAGTTCTGCGGGGCACATTACGAGTTCGAACCGACCGCTCTCGGCAACGAGGTGCGGCATGGCTGATCTTGCAGACAGGCTTCGTTCGGCACTTGCGGTGCAGGGTCGGCCATCGTCGGACTATGACTTGAATCCCGACATGCAGTTCTTGCCCGAAAGAACGTTGCGCAGTGCCGCGGTGCTGATCCCGGTCATCGACCGCCCGGCCAACGCGGGTGTCCTCCTGACCAAGCGATCTTCCGCATTGAAGCACCATCCTGGCCAGATCGCGTTTCCCGGCGGCAAGGTCGACGAGGCCGACGACGGCGCCGTGGACGCGGCCTTGCGTGAGGCCCGCGAGGAAATCGGCCTGGACCGTCGGCACGTCGACGTTCTTGGGACGCTTCCGTCACATGAAACGGTGACCGGGTTCCAGATCACGCCGGTGCTTGCGCTGGTGACGGCGGAATTCCAGGCCAGGCCCGAGCCCGGGGAAGTGGCAGAAGCGTTCGAGGTCCCCTTGGATCATGTCTTGAATCCGGCGCGCTTCCTGGTCGAGTCACGACGTTGGCGCGGCGAGCGGCGATTTTACTTTGTCGTGCCGTGGGGTCCCTATTACATCTGGGGCGCGACGGCCCGGATTCTCCGGGCTATGGCGGATCGAATGCCGAATGTCGAAACTTGAAGCAGACTGGCTGATTGCAGAGGCGACGCAGAGGGTCTTTTCGCTCCTCGCCGATGCCGGCCACGCGGCATATGCCGTCGGCGGCTGCATCAGGAATGCGCTGCTGGGAGAACAGGTGAACGATGTCGACTTTGCAACCGACGCGCCGCCGGCGCGCGTGCTCGACCTTGCGGAGGCGTCCGGGCTCAAGACGGTTCCCACAGGGATTCTGCACGGGACCGTGGGTGTTCTCGTCGGCGGCGTCCTCCACGAGGTAACGACGTTCCGCAGAGACGTGGCGACGGACGGCCGACGCGCAGTCGTGGAGTTTTCGGATCGAATCGAGGACGATGCGCGTCGTCGGGACTTCACGATGAACGCGCTTTATGTCGACGCAGAAGGTGTCGTGCATGACCCGCTGGGAGGCCATGCCGATCTCGTGGCCCGGCGCGTGCGGTTCATCGGCGACCCCGAAGCCCGCATTCGCGAGGACTATCTGCGGAGCCTGCGCTATTTTCGGTTTCATGCCTGGTACTGCCGTACCGGGGCCGGTTTCGATCCGGCGGCGATTGCTGCGATTGCCGCGAATCTCGACGGGTTGGGCGGACTTTCGAGGGAACGCGTCGGCTCGGAGCTGAAACGGCTGTTAAGCGCCCCAGACCCCGCACGTGCGGTTGCGGCGATGCGGTCGTCCGGGGTTCTGGCGGCGGTCTTGCCGGGTTCCAGCGACGCGGCGCTTGGCCAGCTGGTTGCGCTTGAACGAGGAGTGCACGTTGAGGCGGACCCGGTGCGTCGACTGGCGGTAATGGGCGGCGACGGGTTGGCGGGTCGGCTGAAACTGTCTCGTCGAGAGGCGAAGCGATTGGGCGACGTGCAAGGACATGGCGAGATGGGCCCCGGCGAAGCGGGGTATCGCCTTGGCGTTCACGTGGCTCGGGACGCCATGCTCGTGGCATTCGCCGCCTCGGGGCGACGGTTCGCGGCGGAAACGCTGGAGCAGATTGAATATGGTGCGGCACAGGCCTTTCCGATCAAGGCGGCGGATCTGTTTCCGACATTCAAGGGGCCGGCGCTTGGCAAGGCCCTGGACAGGCTGGAGCGAAAATGGATCGCGTCCGGCTTCGACCTTGGACGCGAGGACTTGCTGGCGCTGACCGAGGGATGACTCTGGCGGCCAGACAGGGTACATCGGCGACAGCCTATGCCCGTGAGACGCGCGACGGTCGACGGGAACAGCCATGTGCTGTCTCGGCCAGTCCTGTTTGCCGTGGCATGTGCGCCCCGCCGTTTCGTTGATTCATGTTCCGCCCGTCCAACCGAAAGTGCAAGCGAGATGCTTCGCTTTTTTGAAAATCTCGTCGATCCCTATTGCGACTATCCGCAGGAGGATCATCCGCCGAGGAAGCTCTGGCCGTTCCTGAACGAATATGCCCGGCCGTTCCGAAGGGTGTTTGCGGCAACGACAGTCGTGGCCATTGCCGTGGCAGCCGTGGAGATCTGGTTGATTTCCTACATCGGACGGCTGGTTGACCTGCTGGCGGCCGCGGACCCCGAGACGTTCTGGCAGGAGCACGGGACCGAAATGGTCCTGGTCGGGCTGTTTTTGCTCACTGTTCGGCCAATGCTTGAACTTCTTGACGTCGGCCTGCTGAACAACGCCATCCTGCCCAATTTTGGAACGCTCATACGGTGGCGGTCGCATGGCCATGTCCTGCGGCAGTCCGTCGGCTGGTTCGAAAACGATTTTGCAGGCCGGATCGCGAACCGGATCATGCAGACTCCTCCCGCTGCCGGAGAGGCGGTCTTCCAGATCTTTGACGCGGTGACCTTCGCCACGGCCTACGTGGTGGGCGCCCTGATCCTCCTCGGCGAGGCGGATGCCCGGCTTGCGATTCCGCTGCTTGTCTGGCTGCTGCTGTACGGGCTCCTGATTCGCTGGACCGTGATCCGGGTGGGGCCGGCCAGCCAGGCCGCGTCCGATGCGCGCAGCGAAGTTACCGGCAGGGTCGTGGACAGCTACACGAATATTCACAGCGTCAAGATGTTCGCCCATACATCGACAGAGCGAGACTATGCACAAGAGGCGATCGAGCATGCGCGACGGACATTTCAGGCCGAAATGCGCATCTACACGCGGATGGATCTCGGCCTGACGCTGATCAACGGGTACTTGATCGTGTCGGTCGTGGGCTGGGCGATCTGGCTTTGGTCGACCGGTGCGGCAAGCATCGGGGCGGTAGCGATCGCTTCGTCATTGGTCTTGCGGCTGCACGCGATGACCGGATGGATCATGTGGGCGTTGACGAGCTTCTTCCGCAATCTCGGCATCGTGGCGGAAGGAATGGAGACGATCGCACAGCCAATCACCCTGGTTGACCATCCGGACGCCAAGCCGCTCAAACCGGGGCGAGGGCGCATCGAGTTTGATGCGGTTGCCCACCACTACGGTCGACGGGCGGGCGGCCTGGTGAGGATCGACCACGTGATCGAGCCCGGAGAGAAAGTGGGGCTGGTGGGACGGTCGGGATCGGGCAAGTCGACGTTTGTCAAGTTGCTCCTGCGATTCTACGACGTCGAAAGCGGGACCATTCGTGTCGACGGGCAGGACATTTCGCTCGTGACGCAGGACAGCCTTCGCGCGCGCATCGGGATGGTTCAACAGGAAAACTCGCTGCTGCACCGCTCGGTGCGGGACAACATTCTATACGGTCGACCGGACGCCACGGAAGAAATGGTGATCAAGGCGGCAAGGCAAGCCGAGGCCGCCGATTTCATCCTGGACCTCGAAGACCCGGAGGGCCGAACCGGATTCGATGCGCATGTCGGAGAGCGGGGCGTGAAGCTCTCCGGAGGCCAGCGCCAGCGGATCGCACTGGCAAGGGTCATCCTGAAAGATGCGCCGATTCTCGTGCTCGACGAGGCGACGAGTGCGCTGGACAGCGAAGTCGAGGCTGCGATTCAGGACACGCTGTCTGGCATGATGGAAGGCAAGACGGTGATTGCCATCGCGCACCGGCTATCGACGATCGCGCGGATGGACCGGATCGTGGTTCTGGATAGCGGCAAGATTGTCGAAACAGGCAGCCACGCCTCGCTGCTGGCGAAGGGCGGTCTGTACGCCGGTTTCTGGAGGCGGCAATCCGGCGGGTTCATAACGACTGATCTCGAGGCTGCAGAATGATCCGCGGCGCCGGACGGCTGATTGACGCCTTTCGCGCGGCCGACGGTCCGCCACCGCGATCGCTTGGCGCCTTCATGGTCTGGAGCCTGAGGGGCACGTTCCCGGCGCTGACCGCTGCGGGAGCGGTCTCGGCGGCCGCCGGGACTCTTGAGGTCCTGACGGCATTGTTGCTTGGCCACGTGATCGACACGGCGCTTGCCTCCGCTCCCGAGACGTTCTTTTCCGCGAACTGGGCCCTGGTCACCGGCGTTGCGGCGTTTTTTCTGGTCGCGCGACCGGTCGTCTTCGGGCTGAGTTCGATTGCGAACGCCGTCGTGATCCTGCCCAACGTCAATCCGCTTGTGCTCACCCGGCTTCATCGATGGACGTTGGGCCAGTCGGTCACGTTCTTCGATAACGACTTTGCCGGACGGATCGCCCAAAAGCAGATGCAGACGGCCCGCGCGCTCACGGATGTCGCGAGCGAAGTGGTCAATGTCCTCCTCTTTGCGCTTGCCTCGCTGATCGCCTCCGCACTGCTGCTGACCGCCATCAACGGGTGGATGGCGCTCGTCCTGTTCGTGTGGTTGTGCGGATATCTCAACATGGTGCGCTGGTTCATGCCGCGCATCCGCGCGCGATCCCGCTCGCGCGCCGGCGCGCGAGCGATGGTCACCGGACAGATCGTCGACACGATTACCAACATAAAGACCGTGAAGCTCTTCGCTCATGCAAATCACGAGGAGCGCGCGGCGATTGACGCGGTCAGGGAGTTCCGCGAGCGTGCGCTGGACTACGGTTCCCTGGCGGCGGCCTTCAGAATCTGCCTCATCACGGTCGCGGGCCTGGTTCCGGTTCTGCTCATAGGCGGCACTCTATGGTTCTGGAGCCGGGGTGTCGCGAGCCCGGGTGACGTTGTGGCAGCGGGCGCAATCGCGATTCGGATCGCGCAGATGACTGGCTGGGTCAGCCACGTGCTGATGGCGATTTACGGGAATGTCGGCGAAGTCGAGGACGGGATGAACACATTGACCCCTCCTCACGACCTCACGGACAGGCCCGGGGCGCAGGTGCTTGAACTCCGCACGCCGACCATCGAGTTCAGGAACGTGAGCTTTGCCTACGGACGTGCGGCGGGCGGAGTGGACGGGATCAACCTGAACATCGTACCGGGCGAGAAGCTCGGGATCGTCGGTGCGAGCGGTGCCGGCAAGTCAACCTTGGTTGCGCTTCTTCTGAGACTTTATGATTCGGAAGCTGGCAGCGTTCTGGTGTCAGGACACGATGTCCGGTCGATGACACAGGAAAGCCTTCGCCAACAGATCGGCATGGTCACGCAGGAAACGGCGATGTTCAATCGTTCGGCGCGCGAGAACATCCTCTACGGCCGACCCGATGCGACCGAAGCAGAGATGGTCGCCGCCGCGCGCCGTGCCGAAGCGCACGACTTTATCCTGGACCTCCGGGACCACCTTGGACGGAGAGGCTACGACGCCCATCTTGGAGAGCGTGGCGTAAAGCTCTCCGGCGGGCAGCGACAACGCATCGCGCTTGCGCGAGCCATTCTGAAGGATGCACCGATCCTGGTGCTGGACGAGGCGACAAGCGCCTTGGATTCGGAGGTCGAAGCCTCGATTCAACTGGCGCTGGAGGCCGTCATGGCCGGCAAGACCGTGCTGGCGATCGCGCATCGCCTTTCGACGATCGCGCAGATGAACCGGATTGTCGTGATGAACGAGGGACGCGTCGCGGAGACCGGAACCCATGACGAACTGTTGGCCGCGAACGGGCATTACGCACGATTCTGGCGACGCCAGTCCGGCGGGTTCATCGGCATCCGGGAAGCTGCCGAATAGGCGTTTCCGTCATGGGCGGCCCCGGGTCGTGCGGACTCCGGATCAAGGCGGGGGCGTGCTTCCCAGGCGCAGCCATTGAAACCGCCTGTTTGCCTTGCCGGCGCGGCGCTCGAGCCTTGCGGGGCAAGGCAGGCTGTCTTGCCTCGTGTTTCCTTGGGCATGGGCGCGGAACCGATCGTCCTGATCGAAACGGTTTTCAACATCCTGGCTTTCGTCTATTGTTTCTTGCGAGGCAGAAACCAGGTGGAACATGCGGGCGGCATTCAGATTCTGTGTGGTGGTTGCGCTTGTCTTCTCGCTGGCAGGCTGCGAATCCAAGTTCCGGCGCTATGACGGACCGAAGGTGACCCACGTCACGGTCCACAAGGACGCGCGGACCATGACTCTCCATAACGGCGACAAGGCTCTCAAGTCTTACAAGGTCGATCTGGGCTTCGCGCCGGAGGGCGACAAGAAGGAAGAGGGTGACGGGAAGACGCCCGAAGGGTCATATTTCGTGAACCGGCGCAACCCGCGCAGCAAGTTCCACCTCTCCTTGGGCATCGACTATCCGAACAAGAACGACCTTGCCGAAGCAAGGGCAAGGGGCGTCAATCCTGGCGGCGACATCTTCATTCACGGCCGGGGTCCTTGGCGGCCCTTTCGCTGGAAGGCTGACTGGACATGGGGCTGCATTGCCGTGACCAATTCCGAGATGGAGGAGGTCTACGCAATGGTCCGCAACGGGACGCCGGTCCACATCTATCAATAGCGGGCCGCTACTGCGAAGGCGTTTCGCCTTCGTCTTCCGTTCGTGCCGCCGGTTCGCCCATGACGAGCGTCCACCAGATCTTGCCCGACGGCTCCTGATGCCAGGCAAAGCCGATGTCGCGGGCACGTGGGTCGAGTATCACTTGCCTGGCCTCCAGCTTTTCCATCCACGCCGAGAGCGTCTCGAGTTCGGTTTCATAGGTTTCGGAGATGTTCTCGCCGAGGAGCCGTCCTGAATACCCTGCGCGGGCCACGCGATCCAGGGGGCTGGAGCCGTCAGACCCAAAATGCCAGGGTCGGTTCTGGACCGACATGTCAAGGGCGTGGGTCTTTGCTGCGGCGTTGAGATGCGCAGACAGCGCGACGGGTTCCAGCCCACGCGCCTGACGCAGGATGTTGACGGAATCGAGCATGCGGAACTGGATTCGTGCCGGGCCTTCGTCGCTGATCTGGTAACCCTGAGGCACTGGCTTTCCGTCTGGCCCGTACACCGGCTCGTTCTCCACGCAGGATGCGAGGACCAGGGCAACAACGAGCAGGCACGTTCGGGACATCTTCCACCGCCATCACAAAGGTGACCCGTCCATACCTGCATGTCTTGTCCGGTTCAAACATTCAGATGCTCTATGGTTGCCTTGGCCGCGAGGGCCGTGAATCCTCCCGAGGACATGACGGCCTTTCCGGCATGATGCAACGCTGCCAATGACATCCGATCCGTTCCGGAACACGCCAATCGTGAACGGCAGGCCTGTCCTCGTCGCGCCCGTGCCGCAGTGAACCGGTCTCGAGACGCCCTTGTCTGAACCCGACGAACCAGTCTGCGCTGCATTCGATTCCTGGCCGGCGCAGTGACGCCTCTGTGATTTGAGTCCTTCAGGCGCTTGCCGTATGCTCGCCGCCGAGTTGAAACATCGAACGGAGAGACAGTCTTGGCTCGCAGTCCCTTTACGCGCCGAACGTTTCTGGCGGCTTCCGCTGCGGCGGTCGCCACGCCGTCGATTGCTCAGCAGGACACAACCGAATTTCGAGACTCGGTTACGGGAACTGTGCGGCGGAATGCGTCGGGCTTCCGGGCCCTGGACTGGCAGCCCTACTTCGACAACACCCGCAATGGCGCGATCCTCGTGGACATATCCGCGCGCGCGCTTCACTACTGGAATGACGACCAGTCAATCTACAAGCTCTACCCCACCAGCGTGCCGATGTCGGAAGACTTGACTCGCAGGGGGCACACAAAAGTGGTGGGCAAGGTCGAAGGCCCGGACTGGCGACCGACGCCGGCAATGAAGGAGCGGAATCCTGAATGGCCGGACTACGTGCCGCCCGGACCGGACAATCCCCTCGGAACGCATGCGATATATCTGAGCTGGACCTACTATCGCATCCACGGCACCCATGACACGCGCAAGATCGGCCGCCGGTCATCGAATGGCTGCATCGGCCTGTATAACGAACACATTTCGGAACTCTACAGCCTCGCGAAAATCGGAACGAGAGTCCTGGTGATCTAACGGCCGTCGCGCGGCACCGTGCCGACCATCAGTCGACCCAGCCCTTGATGTGCTCTCCTGCGATTTCCGCCAGCGCCTCTATGTGGGCATCGTCGTCATTGAGGCAGGGAATGTAGTTGAAGTTCTCGCCACCGGCGTTCTCGAAGCTCTCCCGGATCTCGCCGTTGATTTCCTCGAGCGTCTCGATGCAGTCGGCCGCAAATGCGGGCGCAACCACTGCAATGCTCTTCCGCCCCGACTTCGCAAGACGTGCCACTTCGTCGACCGTATAGGGCTTGAGCCATTCCTCGGGGCCAAATCGGGATTGGAAAGTCGTGACAATGCCGCTGTCCGGCCAACCCAGGCGCTCCATAAGGAGACGCGTCGTCTTCTGGCATTGGCAGTGATAGGGGTCGCCTTCCGTCAAGTAGCGCTCGGGCATGCCGTGATAGGAACAGACAAGGATGTCAGGCGCAGCGTCCGACGCAGCCACGGCGCGCTCGACAGAACGGGCTAGCGCCTCGATATAGGACGGATGATCGAAATATGCCGAAACCGTGCGGATCGAGGGCTGCCACTTTTCGGCCATGAGAGAGCGAAAAAACTGGTCGTTCGCCGTGGCGGTGGTGGCGCCGGCATATTGCGGATACAGCGGAAAGAAGAGAATCCGCCGACATCCGCGGTCGATGAGCGAGCGGACCTTTGCGCGTGTCGAAGGATTGCCGTACCGCATGCAAAAATCGACGAAGACACGGTTACCGTAACGTCCGGCAAGCGCGGACGTCATCTTGGCGGCCTGCGCCTTGGTGATTGTCAAGAGCGGGCTTTCGCCGGCCTCTTCGTTCCAAATGGACTTGTAGGCCGCCCCGGACGTGAAGGGGCGGCGGGACAGGATCACGGCCTGCAGCAGCGGCTGCCATTTCCACGGCGCGTAGTCGATGACCCGGCGGTCGGAAAGAAACTCGTTCAGGTAGCGCCGCATGGACCAGTAATCGTACCCATCAGGCGTGCCGAGATTCGCCAAGAGCACGCCGGTTCTTTCCGGCAGCACGTCCGGGTGGCCTGGCGGAAATTGGGCGCTGTTGTCCGTCATCGTCCTGCCATCCATCATAGCCGCCCCTTCTTGTCCAGCAGCACCACGGAGCAACCGACGGGCAAGCCCTCGGTGCGGGCTATCGCTTCAGCCGGGAGTCCGTCACGCCGAGGGCCTCGGCGAGCCGGATGTCGGCGGTTCCGGGCCGGAGCGGACTTTGCTGGTTTGCCGAGGGAGCCCAGCCGGTCAGGAAGACCATTTCGAAGGTCGCGACGAGATAGCCGTCATCGGCAAAGTTCTGTCGGTATATGCTCTCGGCTTCGCGAAAGATCTCCCGGGGAGGCCGGGACGTGCTGCGGGACGCAAGCGCGTTGGTCTCACCCATCCCTCGCAGGTCCGTGGCGAGTCCGCCGATGTCCGGGTAGCGGACCGTCGTGCTGACGCTGTCGGCGACGGGGAGCGCAAGGCCGGCGCGCTGAAGCAGTCCGCCAAGGGTGGCAATGTCTGCCATGGGAAGGACGCGCGGGGAAAGGCCGCCCGAAATGCGGGTCTCGGCCTCGGCAAGCGACGCGCGGAGTTCGTGCAGCGTCGCGCCGCCGAACGTCACGCCAAGAAACAGTCCGTCGGGCACGAGCGCGAGGCGGGCCTGGACGATCTGGCCAACCGGGTCGTCGGCCCAATGCAAGCCAAAGCAGTGGAGGGCCAGGTCATGGCCTTCGCGGTCGAGCGCAAGCGTGGGAGTGTCGTCGATGCGCCGTGCACCCGGGAACAGCGCCGCGATGGGCGGCGTCACGTGCCCGATCAGGACGGGAGCGCGAAAGTCCCTGTTCACCTCTGCGAGCCGCTCCCGGATCTCAAGCGCCGCCTCCTCGTGAAGAAAGCGCTCAGGTGAACGGGCAGCACGGGCGCGATGCAGCGCAAGCGCTTTCCGGTCGGTGATTTCAGGCAGGCCGGACATGGCAACGCGAAGGTAAGAGCGGATGCCGCAAATGCAACGCGCTTTCCGCCCTGGATGCTCCCCGGCGCCCGCGCTTCACGCCAGCACTGGCGCGAAGCACGAAAAACCACTACGTAGGCTTCGGTTGTCCGGGGGTCGGCCAAATGAAGACTGTCGAGATCTATACTTCGCCCCTTTGCGGATATTGCCATGCGGCAAAACGCCTGCTGGCCGGCAAGGGCGTGCCGTTTGCCGAGATTGACGTGATGGGCGAGCCGGAAGCAAGAGCGGAAATGATGCAACGCGCCAACGGACGCCGGACGGTTCCGCAGGTATTCGTCGGGGACTGCCACGTGGGCGGGTATGACGACCTGTCGGCATTGGAGCGGGCCGGGAGGCTGGATCCGCTGCTGGACGCGCAATGAAAGCCGCCCTTATTCAACTGAACTCGTCAGATGATCCGCAGGAAAACCTGCGGGCGGTAACAGGTCTTGTGGAGGACGCCACGGACGCTGGCGCAACGTTCGTCCTGACGCCGGAGGTGACCAACTGCGTTTCCACGAGCCGGTCGCACCAGGGCGACGTGCTGGCTGTCGAGGAACAGGACAGGACGCTCGCCATGTTGCGTCGCATGGCCGCGCGGCGCGACATCTGGCTTCTGGTCGGGTCGCTGGCATTGAAGTCGGGGGACGAGGGACGATTTCTCAACCGGTCGTTCCTGATCTCTCCGGGTGGCGACATCACGGCGCGATACGACAAGATTCACATGTTTGACGTGGCGATCAGCGAATCGGAAACATACCGCGAGAGCGACGGGTATCGTGCCGGAGACAGGGCGGTGCTGGGGGACGTGGACGGCGTGCCGGTCGGGCTGACGATATGCTATGATCTCCGGTTTCCCTATCTCTTCCGCGGCCTTGCAAAGGCGGGTGCCAGGATTCTCACGGTGCCGTCCGCGTTTTCTTCCGATACGGGAAAGGCGCATTGGGAGGCGCTGCTTCGGGCGCGCGCGATCGAGACCGGGTGCTTCGTGCTGGCGCCTGCGCAATGCGGTGTCCACGCGGCAAGCCAGGGTCGGCAAAGGACAACCCATGGACATTCCCTGGCGATCGACCCGTGGGGTCGGATCCTGTGCGATGGCGGGGAGGCGCCCGGCGTCAACCTGGCGGACCTGAACATGAACGAGGTCGATGAAGCGAGACGGCGCATTCCGTCACTGACCAGCGAACAATTCTACATCAAGGCCTGATGCCGAATCCCCGAGACACTGTCGATCAATTGGCCATCGCATTGTTCAGCGAGATGTTCATGGCGGACCATCTGGTTCGGAGCCGGATTGGCAAGGCTCTGCCAAAAGGAATGGAACTCAGTCATTTCTCGATACTGCATCACCTGGCCCGGTGCGGTGGCGAACGGACCCCGGCAGACCTGGCGCGGGCATTTAACGTCTCGCGAGGCGCAATGACAAACACGATCGGACGGCTGCAGCAGGCAGGGTTCATTCATGTCCGGCCCGACTGGGACGATGCGCGAAAGAAGCTGGTCGCGATCAGTCCCTCGGGCCGCAAGGCGTGGGACATGGCCCTGGCATCGGTTGCGCCCGTTCTGGCGCAGGCGGTCAGCGCGATCGGGGAGGAGCGGTTGCGGGGGGCATTGCCCGTGATGCGTGAATTGCGCCAGGGTCTCGACGAGACGGCTAAGGACGAAGAGACGTCGTGACGTAATTTACGGAAAGGTCGCGATCCGAAAGACGCCAGTCCCATCCGAGAGGGTCGAAGACGAAGCCGCTCCGGTCGACGGGTTCAAGCCCTGCCTGTCGCAGCAGGCCGAAGAGTTCGTCCGGGGTGAGGAACCTGGACCATTGATGCGTTCCCGCGGGCAGCCATCTCATGACGTATTCCGCACCTACAATCGCCAATGCGAAGCTCTTGGCCGTCCGGTTTATGGTCGAGCAGGTCATCAGGCCGCCAGGCTTCAGAAGGTCATGGCAGGCCGCCAGGAAGGCGCACGGATCGGACACGTGCTCGACCACCTCCATGTTCAGGATCGCGTCGAAGGATTCGCCATCGCCCACGAGATCTTCGGCCGTGGCGTGACGATAGTCGATTGACAGTCCCTGCTCGTCCGCATGCAGGCTGGCCACCGGGACGTTGCGTTCGGCGGCATCGACACCCACCACCTCCGCTCCGAGACGGGCCATGGGTTCCGAAAGGAGCCCGCCGCCGCAGCCGATGTCAAGGATGCGGAGGCCGGAGAAGGGCGTTCGCCGGGAAAGGTCACGGTCGAATTCGACGGCAATCTGCGACGTAATGTAGTCCAGGCGGCAGGGGTTCAGCATGTGGAGAGGCTTGAATTTCCCGGACGGATCCCACCACTCGGCGGCCATCGCCTGGAACTTCTCGACTTCCGAAAGGTCGACTGTCGATGCCTTGGACATGTTGTCTTTCGCGCGCTCCTGCTGAAAATGTTCCGTGAATCGGCTTTCACTCCCGTATATAGGACTTTCATGGACAAACCGTCAGATCAAAAATCGGCATCGCAATACCTTTATCCGCGGATCGACCCGTACGATCAGAGAATGCTTGATGTCGGTGATGGCCATCGGCTCTATGTCGAGCAATGCGGCAACCCGAAAGGGGTCCCGGTGGTCATTTTGCACGGCGGGCCGGGAGGCGGGTGCAATCCGGCCATGCGAAGATATTTCGACCCGAACTTCTACCGGATCATCCTTTTCGACCAGCGCGGCTGCGGGCGGTCTCGCCCGCATGCCAGCGTCGACGGCAACACAACCTGGCATCTGGTGCGTGACATAGAGGCGATCCGGGAGACTCTCGGCCTGGGCCGCTGGAACGTCTTTGGCGGAAGCTGGGGTGCGGCACTGGCGCTGATCTACGGGATCACCCATCCCGAACGAGTGGCGAATTTCGTTCTTCGCAGCGTCTTCCTGATGACCCAGGCCGAGCTGGACTGGTTCTATGGCGGAGGCGCGGGTGCATTCTGGCCGGATGTCTGGTCACGCTTCACCGGCATGATTCCCGATGACGAGCAGGACGACCTGATCACGGCCTACTCCCGACGGCTGTTTTCCGGAGACGTGAAGAGCGAGGCCCGCTTTGCGCGGGCGTGGACCAGCTGGGAAAACACCTTGGCCTCGATGCGGAACGACGGTTCGGGAAGTTCAAGCCCGTCCGAATTCGCCCGTGCCTTTGCCCGGCTCGAGAACCACTATTTCATGAACAAGGGCTTTCTCGACCACGATGGCTGGATTGAGGCCAACCTTGACCGCATTTCCGGCATCCCGGGTTTCATCGTGCAGGGCAGGTACGACATGATATGTCCGCCTGCAGGCGCGTTTCGCCTGCACGCACGATGGCCGGGATCGAACCTGAAGATCATTTCGCGGGCTGGTCACGCGCTCAGCGAACCGGGAATCAGCGCGGAACTGGTGCGCGTGACTGACGGGCTGAGAACGCGGGGCCGCATCGCAGGCGCTGACGCTGTGCAAGCGTGACGGTCAGCCTCGCTGCAAGCCTGGTTGCGGGCCCGCGCCCGCATCCGCTGTCGCCGGGCATGCCTTCCGCCTTTGTGACAAACACGCGGTAATCCCACTCCCTGTCTTCGTGGGGATGCAGGGCGGCGCATGCTCCGCGCCCATGCACGAATGCGAAGCGGCCTGCAAGAAACGCGGTCGGCCAGGACGTCCGGGTTCAACGGGCAAAAGGGACTTCGAACTCAAGAGCCGCAAGTGCTCCGTGAATTGAACTCGACCGAATGGCGTGATTCGCCCATTGCGCGGCATCGGGCTCGGCGTGTCCAAAGGCTCCCGGCAGGCGACGGCCTAACGCCATGGCCATGACACGCCCTCTCTGAAGGCTTCTTGAAGATTTGCGCCAGTTCCGCCTTGCGGCCCGACTCGGACTGGCCTATATGCCATTTCGAAAGCGGCGCTTCGGCTTCCACCCCCGAGGTTCCAACGGAAGTGACCGACGGGCCGCTGGCCCGTTTTTTTGTATGAGCCCATGAACGAACTCGTTGCCAGAACAAGCGTGGACCGGCGTCTGGCCGGCGTCATTGCCCCGGTGGTTGAAGACCTGGGCTTTGAACTCGTGCGCGTGCGACTGATGTCCGGAAAGGCGAGGACGTTGCAGATCATGGCAGAGCGCCCGGACGGAGGCATGGAGGTCGATGATTGCGCAGCGATTTCGACTGCCGTCAGCGCGACACTGGATGTCGAGGATCCGATCGAGGATGCCTATACGCTGGAAGTCAGTTCGCCCGGCATTGATCGTCCGTTGACGCGGAAGAAGGACTTTTCGGCGTGGAGCGGATGCGAGGCAAGGATCGAGACGTCCGAAATGATCGACGGCCGCAAGCGATTCAGGGGCACTCTTCACGGTGTGGAGGACGACGAGGTGCTCGTTGAGGTCGACGAGGGGATCATCGGGCTCAAGTTCGACTGGCTGAACGATGCGAGGCTCGTGCTGACGGATGACCTGGTGCGCGCCTCCTTCAACGCGCGCGACAGGGCGGACCGAACCCCCGGAGCGGAAGCCGACGAAACAGATTCGAACCAGGATGCCGACAAGGAGGCGTGAGAATGGCGATCACATCCGCGAACCAGCTTGAACTCCTGCAGACCGCCGAAGCGGTGGCGCGAGAAAAGATGATTGACCCGGCGCTGGTGGTCGAGGCGATGGAGGAAAGCCTCGCCCGAGCAGCGAAGAGCCGGTACGGAACCGAATTGGACATCCGGGTGTCGATCGACCGCAAGACCGGAAAGGCGACGTTCACACGCGTACGGACGGTGGTCGATCCGGAGACGGAGGATATCGAGAACTACCAGGCGCAGTTGACCCCGGAACAGGCACGCCAGTATCTGGACGACCCCAAGCCGGGCGACATGATCGTGGACGAGGTGCCGCCGGTGGACATGAACCGGATCGCGGCGCAGTCCGCAAAGCAGGTGATCCTGCAAAAGGTCCGCGAGGCCGAAAGGGACAGGCAGTTCGAGGAATTCAAGGATCGCGCCGGCACAATCATCAATGGCGTCGTCAAGCGCGAAGAATACGGCAATGTGATCGTGGACGTGGGTCGCGGCGAGGGCGTCCTGCGCCGGAACGAGAAGATCGGGCGGGAGTCCTACCGCCCAGGCGACCGCATTCGCTGCTACATCAAGGATGTGCGGAGCGAGACCCGAGGACCGCAGATATTCCTGAGCAGAACGGCGCCGGAATTCATGGCGGAACTCTTCAAGATGGAAGTGCCCGAGATCTACGACGGCATCATCGAGATCAAGGCCGTGGCCCGTGATCCGGGCAGCCGGGCGAAGATCGCGGTCATCTCCTACGAGTCGTCAATTGACCCGGTCGGGGCCTGCGTCGGCATGCGCGGCTCCCGCGTGCAGGCCGTCGTCAACGAACTGCAGGGCGAGAAGATTGACATCATTCCCTGGAACGAGGACGCGCCGACGTTTCTTGTCAACGCGCTTCAGCCCGCCGAGGTTTCCAAGGTTGTTCTTGACGAGGATGCCGAGCGGATCGAGGTCGTGGTGCCGGAAGAGCAGTTGAGCCTGGCCATTGGCCGGCGCGGGCAGAATGTCCGGCTGGCGTCGCATCTCACCGGGCTCGACATCGACATCATGACCGAGGACGAGGAGAGCCAGCGTCGCCAGGCGGAGTTCGAGGAGCGCACCAAGCTCTTTATGGACACGCTGGATCTTGACGAGTTCTTCGCGCAACTGCTCGTGTCCGAGGGATTCACCAGCCTCGAGGAAGTCGCATACGTCGAGATTGACGAGTTGCTGAGCATCGACGGCGTCGACGAAGATACGGCGAACGAGCTTCAGGCCCGGGCACGCGACCACATCGACGAGCAGAACAGGCAGGCCGAGGAACGCGCCCGCAAGCTGGGGGCCGAAGACAGCCTGTTCGCATTCGAAGGGCTGACGCCCCAGATGATCGAGGTTCTTGCGGTCGACGGCGTGAAGACGATCGAGGAATTCGCAAGATGCGCCGACTGGGAGCTCGCGGGAGGGTGGACCACGGTCAAGGGCGAGAGGACCAAGGATGACGGCCTGCTCGAAAGCTTCAATGTCTCGCTGGAGGAGGCGCAGAACATGGTGATGACCGCGCGAATCCAGCTCGGCTGGGTGGACCCCGAACAGCTCGAGGCCGAGAGTTACGAGGCGAAAGAGGAGGTCGAGGCCTGATGGCCTCGAACGGTCTTGCCCCGAGGCGGCAAACCAAGGACCCGCAGCGAGCCAGAACGCCGCTGCATCGCAACCGGCGAGACCCGGCCGAAGCGTCGTCTGCTTCGCTTTGCGGTCAGTTCGGACGGGCACGTCGTGCCAGATGTCCTGGAGAAGCTTCCGGGACGCGGAATATGGGTTGCAGCGAATAGAAGCGCCCTGAACGCCGCCATGCGCCAGGGTCTCTTTGGCCGTGCCGCAAGAAAGCAGGTATCCGTGTCCGAAACGTTGCCGGCCGACGTCGAGATGCTGCTCGCGAGGCGCCTGACCGACCGGATCTCGATGGCGCGGAAGGCGGGACTGGCAGTGGCCGGTTTCGAAAGGGTGAAGGAATGGCTCGGTCGCGGCGAGGCCAGGATTCTGTTTCAGGCCACGGACGGCTCGGACCGGGGCAAGTCCAGGCTTCATCCGCCAGGCGGCAGAGGCAGCTACTTTGAGGTTTTGACGGCGTCAGAATTGGGTTTGTCCTTTGGTCGCGAACGTGTGATACATGCGGCGCTCGGGCGCGGCGGACTCACTGAATTGGTCAGGGAGGACGCAATCCGGCTATCTGGCGTTCGCGAATTGGACGGTGGCATGCCCACCGAAGAGGTGAAGTAAACCCATGAGCGAAATTGACGGCAAGAAGACTCTCGGCTTGCGCGGGCGCGGTCCCAGCCAGGTGAAGCAGAGCTTTTCACATGGCAGGACCAAGAACGTCGTGGTCGAGACGAAGCGCAAGCGCATTGTCGTGCCCAGGCCGGGCGCTGCCAAGCAGCCGCCGCAGCCGGAGGCGGCAACGGTCAAGGCAACGGACCCGTCCAACCGGCCAGCCGGAATATCGGACGCAGAGCTTGAACGCCGGATGAAGGCGTTGGCCGCCGCCAAGGCGGCGGAGGCTGCAGATGCCGAAAAGCGCGCTGCTGCGGAGAAGGCTCGCGCCGAAGAGCGCGAAAGGCGCAGGGCCGAGGCTGTGGCCAAGGAGCGCGAGGAACAGGAACGCGCCGAGAAGGCCCGCACAAAGGCGGAGGAAGAGGAGCGCAAGAAGGCGGAGGCCGCGCGGGCGCGCGCCGCTGCAGAGCAAGCGCCTGCGGCGGAACCCGCTCCGACGCGCGGAGGCGGCAAGCCCGCACCGAAGCGTGAGCAGCGGGAGGACAGGGCGCCGCGCCGCGACAATCGGACAGGACGCTCTCGCAGCGATGGCGGACGGCGCGAGGGCAAGCTGACGCTGAACCAGGCCCTTTCCGGCGGCGAAGGCGGTCGGCAACGCTCGCTTGCTGCAATGAGGCGAAAGCAGGAACGGGCACGCCAGAAGGCCACGGGCGGCACGCAGGAACGCGAAAAGGTCATGCGCACCGTGCAGCTTCCCGAAGCGATCATGGTCAGCGAATTGGCGAACCGAATGTCGGAACGCGTTGCCGATGTCGTCAAGGCACTGATGACGAACGGAATCATGGCAACCCAGAACCAGACGATCGACGCGGATACGGCCGAGCTCATCATCGAATCCTTTGGACATAGCGTTCAGAGAGTATCCGATGCGGATGTCGAGGACGTCATCGACACGGTTGAAGACAAGGACGACGATTTGCGTCCGCGCCCGCCCGTCATTACGGTCATGGGCCACGTTGATCACGGAAAGACCTCGCTTCTTGACGCAATTCGCGAGACCAAGGTCACCGCTGGCGAGGCTGGCGGCATCACGCAGCACATTGGCGCCTACCAGGTCACGACGCGGGACAAGGCATTCCTGACATTCCTGGACACTCCGGGCCACGCGGCGTTCACGTCCATGCGGGCACGGGGCGCGCAGGTCACGGATATCGTGGTGCTTGTCGTGGCGGCCGACGATTCGGTCATGCCGCAGACGATCGAGGCGATCAACCATGCCAAGGCGGCCGAGGTGCCGATCATCGTCGCGATCAACAAGACGGATCTGCCGGCGGCCAACCCCGACAACGTTCGCACCGAACTTCTTCAGCAGGAAGTGATCGTCGAGAAGATGTCCGGCGAGGTGCAGGACGTGGAGGTTTCGGCTGTCAAGGGAAGCGGGCTAGACGATTTGCTCGAGGCAATAGCGCTCCAGGCGGAAATACTCGAACTCAAGGCCAATCCGAATCGTGCGGCGCAGGGCGCGGTCATCGAGGCCCAGCTCGATGTCGGACGCGGTCCGGTTGCGACAGTTCTTGTCCAGAACGGAACGCTTCGGCAGGGCGACATCTTTGTCGTCGGCGAGCAATGGGGCAAGGTTCGTGCGATGGAAAACGACAGGGGTGAGCGGGTCAAGGAAGCCGGCCCTTCCGTGCCTGTCGAGGTTTTGGGCCTGAATGGCACGCCCGAAGCAGGCGATGTCCTGAACGTTGTCGACACGGAAGCGCAGGCGCGCGAGATATCGGACTACAGAGCAGGCCAGGCCAAGGAAAAGCGGGCCGCCGCCGGGGCCGCGACAACCATTGAACAAATGCTGCAGAAGGCGAAGGACGGCGAAAGCGTCGTCGAATTGCCGCTGGTCGTGAAGGCGGACGTGCAAGGCAGTGCAGAGGCCATCGTCCAGGCGATGGAGAAGATCGGCAACGAGGAAGTGCGCATACGCGTTCTGCATTCGGGCGTCGGCGCTATCACCGAGTCGGATGTCGGACTTGCCGATGCAAGCGGCGCTCCGGTCTTCGGTTTCAACGTGCGCGCCAACACGCCTGCGCGAAACGCCGCCAACCAGAAGGGCGTGGACGTTCGCTACTACAGCGTGATCTACGACCTCGTCGATGACGCGAAAGCGGCTGCCAGCGGGCTATTGTCTTCGGAACTGCGCGAGAGGTTCATCGGTTATGCACAGGTCAAGGAGGCCTTCATGGTGTCGGGCGTGGGTCGTGTCGCGGGCTGCCTCGTAACCGAAGGAACCGCACGGCGCTCGGCCGGCGTGCGTCTGCTGCGCGACAACGTGGTGATTCACGAGGGAATCCTGAAGACGCTGAAGCGCTTCAAGGATGAAGTGGCCGAGGTTCCGTCCGGTCAGGAGTGCGGCATGGCTTTCGAAAGCTACGATGACATCAAGACGGGCGACGTCATCGAGATCTTCGAGCGCGAGGAGGTCGAGCGTACGCTTGCCTGACTTTTCCTGCGGTGAGCGGCAGAACCGGGTTAAAGCCAGTCCCGGAGAACCGGAATCAACGGCATGTCGGCCGGCGGCATCGGGTAGTCGCGCAGCGCGGCGGGCCAGACCCACTTGAGATTCTGCCCTTCCCTTGAAACCGGCGTGCCCTGCCACTTGCGGCAGGCAAAGAGCGGCATCAGGAGGTGAAAGCCGTCGTAGGCATGGCTCGCGAACGTCAGCGGGGCAAGACAGCTTTCCCATGTTTCGATTCCGAGCTCCTCGCGCAGTTCCCGTATGAGTGCGGCTTCCGGGGCCTCGCCGTCCTCGATCTTTCCGCCCGGAAACTCCCATAGGCCTGCCATCGACTTTCCATCTGGCCTTTGAGTGAGGAGTACCCGGCCATCGGGGTCGACGAGAACCACGGCGGACACGAGGACGATTTTCACGAACGATAGTCCGCGTTGATGGCAATGTACCGGCTCGTGAGATCGCAGGTATAGACGGTTGCCGTGCCGACCCCGAGGCCGAGATCCACCGAAACGGAGACGTTTTCGCCGCTCATATGTCGGGCGGCTTCGGCCTCCAGGTAGCCGGGAGCAACGCTGCCGTCCTTGGCAACCAGGACGTCTCCGAACCGGATCGAGAGCCGGTCCCGGTCGGCTTCGGCACCGGACTTGCCAACCGCCATGACGACTCGACCCCAATTCGGGTCCTCGCCGGCAATCGCCGTCTTGACCAATGGCGAGTTTGCGATCGCGAAGGCGACCTGGCGGGCATCGCTGTCGGTTGCGGCACCCGTGACGCTGACGGTGACGAACTTGCTGGCACCCTCCCCGTCACACACGATCTGTCTTGCGAGATCATCCATGACTTCCGCAAGCGCCGCCGCGAATGCACTGCTGCCGTCCATGCCAACACCCGACGCGCCCGTCGCGGCGACAAGAAGCGTGTCGGAAGTGGACGTGTCGCTGTCGACGGTGATTCGGTTGAAGGTCTCGTCGCAGGCGGCGGCCACGAGCGATTGAAGCTTGTCCTGCGAGATCCGGGCATCGGTAAAGATGTAGGCAAGCATCGTTGCCATGTCAGGCGCGATCATGCCGGAGCCCTTGGCGATTCCGGCGACGCAGATCCTGTTCCCGTCGACTTCGACGGTCCTGCCGGCGCCCTTCGGGAATGTGTCGGTGGTCATGATTGCGCGCGCGGCATCGGCGATGCCATGCTTGTCGAGTCCATCGACAAGGGCCGCCAGCGTCGCAGTGATGCGATCATGGGGAAGCGGCTCGCCAATGACGCCGGTGGAGGATGTGAAGACTCGGGCTTCCGGGATGCCGGTCGCGTCTGCAGCCGCCTTCGCGACGGCCTTTACGGCATTCACGCCGGCCACGCCGGTGAATGCATTCGCGTTTCCGGAATTGACGACAAAGGCGGCGCCGGCGTCCGATGGCATTCCAATCTTGCCCTGACAGTCCAGCACCGGTGCGCCGCGAGTCTTCGAACTGGTGAACGTGCCGGCAATGGTCGTGCCGGGTGCGAGTTCGACCAGCATGACGTCGGTGCGCCCCTTGTACTTGATGCCCGCAGCCGTCGCGGCGAACCGGACGCCGGGAATGGCGGGCAGATCCGGAAAGCCGCCCTCGGGAGCCAGCGGCGAGACGGGCAGGATGTCGGCCAAGGTCAGCCGCCCACGAGCGAAAGATCGTCCAGGACGACCGGATCGATGTCGTCGGCCGTCTTGCGCATGATGTCGGCATCGGCCCTCAGTTCTTCCAGGCGGCTTTCGATCGCGGCGCGCTGGATGCCACCAAGAAGATCTCCCTGAACCTCTGCGATGGTCGGCACGTCCTTGATCCGCGTTTCGTTGAGCTTGATGACGTGCCAGCCAAACTGCGTCTGGACCGGATCCGAGATGGCTCCGACCTCGAGCGCAGCGACCGCCGCGTCGAATGGAGGCACCATGGCGCCCCTGGCGAACCAGCCCAGTTCTCCGCCGGCAGGCCCGGATGGTCCGGTAGACCTTTCCATGGCGAGAGCGGCGAAGTCGGCTCCGCCATCCAGGTCCTCCGCGATCGCCCGTGCTTCCTCTTCGGACGTCACGAGAATGTGCGAGGCGTTGTACTCCGTCTGGGGCTCGACCGATCCGTAGGCCTGGTCATATGCTTCTTGCAAAGCCTCGGCCGTCACGGCGGCGGACACCACGCGCTGCACTTCCTCGTTTGCCAGAAGGGCGCGCTCCTCGTTTTCCAGCGTCAGGCGTGCGCTGAGCGGGAGAGTCTCGACCACGCCGCCAAGCAATGCATGTTGAACGAGCTGGTCGAGAATTCCCTCGAAGAGGACATCGCCCGGAAGTTGCCGGTACTGCTCCGGGAGGCGCTGTTTCAGTTGGATCATGTGTCCCAGAGTGATGTCCGTGCCGTTCACGGTTGCAACGACCGTATCCGCACGGACATGCTCGTCCCCGAGGGCGTTCGTCGAAAATGCCAGTGCGATCACGGTCGCGAGGGTGGCAAGTCTTGTTCTTGAAGTCATGTTCTGTCCTCAAATGGGGCCGGGAGTCTCCGGGCGAAGTTGACAGCAGGATACCCGCCCCTTAAATCGCTGAACGTTGGCGAGGCGACCATCGCCTTGTCCTTCTATGGCGGGCCAGAGGCGCGGGCAAGCTCATCCCCTCACACGATCTCGTCAGTCCTGATGCCAAGAGGCGCTGCGAATGCTTGAATTTGGAAGAATTGCAAAAAAGGTCTTCGGGACCGTGAATGACCGCCGTGTCCGGGCCACGCGTTCGCTGGTCGAACGGATCAACGCGATGGAACCGGAATTCGAGGCGCTGTCCGACGCGGAAATTGTCGCGAAGACGGAGGAGTTCCGGAAGCGCGTCGCGGACGGCGAAAGCCTGGACGACATCCTGCCCGAAGCCTTTGCCAACTGTCGCGAGGCAGGCAGGCGCGCGCTCGGTCTCCGTGCCTTTGACGTTCAGTTGATCGGCGGCGTGTTCCTGCACCGGGGCAGCATCGCGGAGATGAAGACCGGAGAGGGCAAGACGCTGGTCGCGACCTTTCCTGCCTACCTCAATGCCCTGACCGGCCGGAACGTTCGCATCGTTACCGTGAACGACTATCTCGCCAAGCGTGATGCCGAATGGATGGGCAAGGTCTATTCCGCGTTGGGAATGACGACCGGCGTTGTGCATCCGGGACAGGACGAAAATGAAAAGAAGGCAGCCTACCGGTCCGACATCACCTATGCCACGAACAACGAACTGGGTTTCGACTACCTGCGGGACAACATGAAGTCGGCTCTGGCCGACATGACGCAGAAGGATCACTATTTCTCGATCGTTGACGAAGTGGATTCGATCCTCATCGACGAGGCGCGGACGCCGCTGATCATTTCCGGACCGAGCGAGGACCGGTCAGAACTTTATGTCACGATCGACAAGCTGATCCCCGAAGTGCAGGACGATCACTACTCGCTCGACGAAAAGACGCGCAACGTCACCTACACTGACGACGGCAACGAGTTTCTCGAGGCGCGCCTTCGGGAGGCGGGACTCCTGCCCGAGGAGCAGTCGCTCTACAATCCCGAGTCCACGACGCTGGTGCACCACGTCAACCAGGGGCTGCGGGCGCACAAGCTCTTCACGAGAGACAAGGACTACATCGTTCGAGACAAGGAGGTCGTGCTGATCGACGAATTCACCGGCAGGATGATGGCCGGGCGTCGGCTGTCGGATGGCTTGCATCAGGCGATCGAAGCCAAGGAAGGCGTGCCGATCCAGCCGGAAAACGTCACTCTGGCAAGCGTGACCTTCCAGAACTATTTTCGCCTTTACGAAAAGCTGGCAGGCATGACTGGCACGGCGGCTACGGAGGCCGAGGAATTCCAGGAGATCTACAAGCTTGGAGTCGTGGAGATTCCGACGAACGTTACGGTCGCGCGCGAAGACGAGGACGATCAAATCTACCGGACGGCGCAAGAGAAGTTCGACGGCATTGTCCACGAAATCAAGGAGGCCCACGACAAGGGGCAGCCGGTTCTGGTCGGCACGACCTCGATCGAACGCTCGGAGTTCCTGTCCACGCTGCTGAAAAAGGAGAAGATCGCGCACAATGTCCTGAACGCCCGACACCACGAACAGGAAGCGCAGATCGTGGCCGATGCGGGCAAGCCCGGTGCCGTGACGATCGCCACCAACATGGCCGGACGCGGCACGGACATCCAGCTCGGCGGCAACGTCGAGATGCGGGTGATGCAGGCGCTTGCCGAGGAGCCCGAGGCCGAACCGGAGGCCATCCGTGCCAGGATCGAGGCCGAGCATGCCGATGACAAGGAAAAGGTCCTGGCTGCCGGCGGCCTGTTCGTTCTCGGAACCGAACGGCATGAAAGCCGGCGCATCGACAACCAGCTTCGCGGACGTTCGGGGCGCCAGGGGGATCCGGGCCGCTCGACCTTCTTCCTTTCGCTTGAGGATGATCTCATGCGCATCTTTGGTTCGGAGCGGTTGGACAAGGTTCTCTCGACGCTCGGGATGCAGGAAGGCGAGGCCATTCAGCACCCATGGGTGAACAAGTCGCTCGAACGTGCCCAGGCCAAGGTTGAGGGTCGGAACTTCGACATCCGAAAGCAGCTCCTGAAACTCGATGACGTCATGAACGACCAGCGAAAGGTCATCTTCAGCCAGCGACGCGAGATCATGGAGGCGGAAGAGGTCGGGGAAATCGTGCAGGACATGCGGCACGAAGTCATCGACGACTTGGTCGAGCAGCACATTCCGCCCAAGTCCTACGCGGATCAATGGGAAACCGAGGCACTGGCCGAGGAGGTCAGGAAGAAGACCGGAATCTCTGCGCCAGTGGTCGAATGGGCCGAGGAGGAAGGGGTCGATGACGCGATGATCCGCGAGCGGCTCTACGAAGAGTCCGACCGGTTCATGAATTCAAAGGCCGAGCAGTTTGGCCTGGACAACATGCGCTCCGTCGAGAAGCAGGTTCTGCTGCAGACCATGGATGCGAAGTGGCGGGAACATATCCTGAAGCTTGAGCATTTGCGATCAGTCGTCGGCTTCCGTGCCTATGCCCAACGCGATCCCGTGAACGAATACAAGACCGAGTCGTTTCAGCTTTTCGAGGGCTTGCTGAACGCGTTGCGGGGCGAAGTGACCGAGAAGCTCGCCCACATCCGGCCGTTGAGCGCTGAAGAGCAGCAGGCGATGATTCGGCAGATGCTGGCGCAACAGCAGGCGGCCTCCGCCGCGGCCTCCGCGAAGGCGTCCGATTCCAAGCCCAGGGCGGATACGGGGTTTGACGAAAGCGATCGGTCGACCTGGGGCAAGCCGGGCCGCAACGCTCCCTGCCCGTGCGGTTCGGGGAAGAAATTCAAGCACTGTCACGGCCGGCTGTAGGCCCTCCGGCACTCGGCGGCATGGCAGCGCCCGATACGGAGTTCGGGTTCGGAGGCGCGGCACCCGGTATAGGGGCCTTTTTCGCAAGAGGTTGCCGGGCTCGCGATTTCCGGGCGCGTGCGGCTGTCCGCGGTCGGCTCGTGTCGCGATGCGATCCGCGGCCATCCTGGGGAAGGGATCCGCAGTCGGGAAGCCGGACAGGCCGCTCAGATCATCCCTTTGTCCCAAGCGTTTCTGCAACGATGCCATCGGGCCCGCCGATCCCTACGGTCCCATTGCGGCAGGTCGGGAAGATGCGCGCCCGCCCTCCAATCGCCCGGACTTGATCATGGGCAATGACGCGCGACCTGTCGGAGGCGGCAATTGCGACCAACTTCCGTTCCCGAGGGAGGGTGTCGTTGAAGATGGCAAGGCCCGCTTCGGCGAACCGCCGAGAGCACTGATTTGCGCCCCCTGAAAACAGGCCGCGGATTCCATGCAGCGCCCGAGCCCCGACGCAGACGGCCGATCAGGCTTTCATGCCGTCCCAGAAGGACTTCACCTTTTCGAAGAATCCCGTGCTATTGGGATTGTTCTCCGCCGAAAGCTCTTCAAACTCGCGCAGCAGTTCCTTCTGCCTGGCGGTCAGGTTGACCGGAGTCTCGACCGCAAGCTCGACCAGCATGTCGCCATGGCCTCCACCCCTCAGCGACGGCATCCCCTTGCCCCGAAGCCGCATCTGGCGACCCGACTGGCTGCCGGTCGGAATCTTCACGCGGCTGCGGCCGCCATCAATGGTTGGCACCTCGATGTCGCCCCCGAGCGCGGCGGTCGCAACCGAGACCGGGACTTGGCAATACAGGTTCATTCCGTCCCGCTGGAACAAGGCATGTTCGGCGACTTCGATGAAGATGTAGAGATCGCCGGACGGCCCTCCCCGCAGCCCCGCCTCACCCTCGCCGGCGAGCCGGATCCGCGTTCCGGTTTCCACGCCAACGGGAATGTTGACGGAAAGCGAGCGTTCCTTCGCGACCCGTCCGGATCCGCCGCAGGACCCGCACGGATTCCGGATGAGCTGGCCAGCGCCCGAGCATGTGGGGCAGGTGCGCTCCACCGTGAAGAATCCCTGGCTTGCACGCACCTTCCCCAGGCCCGAGCATGTCGGGCAAGGCTCCGGCTCCGCGCCTCCTTCGGCTCCCGTGCCGCTGCAGGTTTCGCAGGACAGGGCGGTGGGTACCCGGATGGACTTCTGAATGCCCGAATACGCGTCTTCGAGCGTCACCCGCAGGTTGTAGCGCAGATCAGAGCCGCGCGTGGCGCGCTGCTGCCTCTTTCCGCGGCGAGATCCGGTTATGTCGCCGAATAGGTCGTCAAAGACGTCCGAGAACGCGCTGGCGAAGTCGCCGCCCGCGTATTCGCGACCGGGATGCACCCCGCCGCCCATGCCACCTTCGAACGCGGCATGGCCGAAGCGGTCATAGGCCGCCTTCTTTTCGGGGTCCTTGAGGATCTCGTACGCTTCGTTGACTTCCTTGAACTGGGATTCGGCGTTGGGATTGTCCGAGTTCCGGTCCGGGTGAAGGTCCTTTGCCTTGCGTCGGTATGCCTTCTTCAGTTCTTCGGGCGATGCCCCCCTGGAGACCCCAAGAACCTCGTAGAAATCGCGCTTGGACATGCCTCATTCCCCTTGAAGCGCTACGACCGGTCCGAGAAGGCGTCGGGCCGGTCGAAATTCGCGCCAAGCGGCGTCACGCGCGCTTGTCGTCTTCGAGGTCTTCGAAGTCGGCATCGACAATGTCGTCGTCCACGCCGCGCGGTTCGTCCTCGTCATCCGGGGCGGCATCGCCAGCGGACTCGGCCTGCGCCTTGTAGATCGCCTCGCCCAGCTTCATCGACGCCTCTTCCAGGTTGCGGATGCCGGATTGCAGCTTGTCTGCCGCGACATCGTCCTTTTCGAGGTCGTCCTTGAGCGCGGAGATGGCCAGTTCGATCGCCTCGACCGTGGTCGGGTCGACCTTGTCGGCATGCTCCTTGATCTGCTTCTCGTAGTAGTCGATCTTGCTTTCGGCACTGTTCTTCGCCTCGACCAGCTCTCGGCGTTCCCTGTCGGCCTCGGCGTTTTCCTCGGCATCCTTGACCATCCGTTCGATTTCTTCGTCCGAAAGGCCGCTCGATGCCTGGATCGTGATCTTCTGCTCCTTGCCGGTGCCCTTGTCCTTGGCGGACACGCTGACGATGCCATTGGCGTCAATGTCGAAGGTCACCTCGATCTGGGGCATTCCCCGTGGCGCCGGAGGAATCTCTTCCAGGTTGAACTGACCGAGAATCTTGTTGTCCGCCGCCATTTCGCGTTCGCCCTGGAAGACGCGGATGGTAACCGCATTCTGGTTGTCCTCGGCGGTCGAGAAGATCTGCGACTTTTTCGTGGGAATCGTCGTGTTGCGGTCGATGAGCCGGGTGAATACGCCGCCCAGCGTTTCGATGCCCAGGGAAAGCGGCGTCACGTCGAGGAGGACGACGTCCTTGACGTCACCCTGAAGAACGCCGGCCTGAATGGCGGCGCCCATGGCGACGACCTCGTCGGGATTCACGCCCTTGTGCGGTTCCCTTCCGAAGAACTTCGTGACTTCCTCGATGACCCTCGGCATCCGCGTCATGCCGCCGACAAGAACGACTTCGTCGATGCTGTCCGTCGAGATGCCGGCATCCTTCAGGGCGGCCCGGCACGGCTTGATCGACTTCTTGATCAGGTCGCCTACAAGGCTCTCCAGCTTTGCGCGCGTCAGCTTGATGACCATGTGGAGCGGCGTGCCCGAGCCAGGATCCATCGAGATGAACGGTTGGTTGATCTCGGTCTGGGAGGAGCTCGAAAGCTCGATCTTTGCCTTTTCGGCTGCCTCCTTCAGGCGCTGAAGCGCCATCTTGTCGGCAGTCAGGTCAACGCCGTGCTCCTTCTTGAACTCCTCGGCCAGGTAGTTGACGACCCGCATATCGAAGTCCTCGCCGCCGAGAAACGTGTCGCCATTCGTGGACTTCACCTCGAAGAGGCCGTCATCGATCTCAAGAATCGTGATGTCGAAGGTGCCGCCGCCGAGGTCATAGACGGCAATGGTCTTCGTCTCTTTCTTGTCCAGGCCGTAAGCCAGGGCCGCAGCGGTCGGCTCGTTGATGATCCGCAGCACTTCGAGCCCGGCAATCTTGCCGGCGTCTTTCGTTGCCTGACGCTGCGCGTCGTTGAAGTAGGCCGGCACGGTGATGACGGCTTGCGCGACGTCCTCGCCAAGGTAGCCCTCGGCGGTTTCCTTCATCTTCTGGAGGATGAAGGCGGAGATCTGGGACGGGGAGTACTTTTCGCCTCCCGCCTCGACCCAGGCATCGCCGTTGCCGCCATCCACGATGGCATATGGCACGACCTTCTTGTCCTTCGTCACCTCGGCATCGTCGACACGACGCCCGATCAGGCGCTTGACCGCGAAGACGGTGTTCTCCGGATTCGTGACTGCCTGGCGCTTGGCTGGCTGCCCCACAAGCCGCTCCTTGTCGGTGAACGCAACGATTGAAGGGGTGGTTCGCGCGCCTTCGGCGTTTTCGATCACCCGGGGCTGGGATCCATCCATGATGGCGACGCAGCTGTTCGTGGTACCCAGGTCAATACCGATAACTTTGCCCATTCCTGTGTCCTTTTTCTTTCGGCGATGTCCGGAAGACCAGCCCGGTTCGGCACCGATCATCCATCCCATGAATCGTGACGCATCAAGGGGCGATCACGGGCTCGTGGGGGTATATAGGTAGGGGTCATTGCGCCTGCAAGCATGTCAGGACGGCGAATTTGCAATGCACATGTACCGAAGGCGAACATGACCCGCGGGTCCGGAGCGTCGGCTTGCATCCGGGCTGCCGACGCCCGATTGCTCATCCCGCATGACTTGGGGCGAAAGACATGCCGCAGATCAGGCCGCGCTCTCGACATGGGTGCACGCAGGATGGCCATCCTGGTTGCGTGCCCGATGGAACGTTCCGGCCATTCGGCTATATTGCGTGCATGTTGGGGACCCCGCTGGATGTAAATGGCGTCAGGATATGGAAGGGGTTCCTTTCCCCAGGCCTGCAGCGCGAAATGGTGAGCGACCTGCGCGACGTCGCCGCTGTCGCGCCTTTTCGCAGGTATGCAACGCCCGGCGGCAAGAAGATGTCGGTGAGAATGAGTGCCGCCGGAAAGGTCGGCTGGGTCACGGACCGCGCCGGATACAGGTACGATGCGCTGCAACCGAACGGCGAAGCCTGGCCGGAAATTCCTGCCGCGGCGCTCGATGTCTGGCGGGCGGCATCGGGCGTTGTGCGGATGCCGGACTCATGCCTCGTCAACTTCTACGGCGAGGGAGCGAAGATGGGACTGCACCAGGATCGGGACGAGGTCGATCTGGATTGGCCGGTCGTCTCGATTTCGCTCGGAGACGACGCGCTGTTCAGGATCGGGCAGGTGACACGTGGCGGTCCGACGCGATCCATCTGGCTGAATTCCGGCGATGTGGCCGTGCTGTCGGGCGCGGCGCGGCTGGCATATCATGGCATCGACCGGATCCGGTTCGGCTCGTCATCCCTTCTGCCCGATGGCGGCCGGATCAACGTCACCATGAGGGTGGCGGGATAGGACGGAATGGCCGCCGGACCGGTGCTGGCGGCGGGTCTGGTTGCCCGTGCGTGCCGAGATGGCAATAAGTGCAGAGATTCCGTAACGGAGCATTTCGATAGGGGAGCGCGGTGGATTCCTGGTTGAACATTGATCGAGACAATCTGGTGTCGACCATGCGCCGCTTGGCGATTCAGGGCGGCGAGGCCATCATGGAGATCTATCGGCGCGACGGCTTCGCGGTCAGGAAAAAGCAGGACTCGTCCCCGGTGACGGAGGCGGACGAGGCTGCCGACAGGCTGATCGCTGCGGGGCTGAGGACCGGTTTCCCGGATCTGCCTCTGATAACCGAGGAGCAGTCCTCGACCCACGAACTGTCGGTCGGGACATTCCTGATCGTCGACCCGCTGGACGGCACCAAGGAGTTCGTGCAGCGCAGGGGCGACTTCACGGTGAACATTGCATTGGTCGAAGACGGGAGCCCGACGCTGGGCGCTGTCTATGCGCCGGCGAAGGGACGGTTGTTCATGACCTTGCCGGAAGGCGGGGCAATCGAGGAAACGGGAGACCTGGACGCGGACAGGCTTGGCGACATGCGTCCCATCAGGGTCGCTGAACCGGACAACGCGGCGCTGCGGGTCGTGGCATCGAAGTCGCACAGGGATCAGGCGACGGACGACTACATTGCAAAATACGAAGTGGCAGACCTGGTGAGCGCCGGCTCATCGCTCAAGTTCTGCCTGGTGGCGGCGGGAGAGGCGGATTTCTATCCGCGCCTTGGCCCGACGATGGAGTGGGACACGGCCGCCGGTCACGCCGTTCTGGCCGCTGCCGGAGGGCACGTGGTCCGGAAGGAGACGCACGCGCCTCTCGCCTATGGCAAGCCGTCCTTTCGAAACCCGTTCTTCCTGGCTCATTCGCCCGGAGTGGTCCTCGCGGTCGAATGAACGGGCTGCCCAGGCGGCGCGTGGGCGACGTGAGCGTCTCGACTTCGTAGGTTTCCGGCACTTGTGGACCGGTCGGCTCCACTTGGGGAATCTGGTGCAAGCTCGGCGGGCGATTCATGGCGGCCATTGCGTGCATGTTGGCCGGGATGTCTGCAACCTGGGGCCCCGGGGTGCATTGAGGTGCCCTTTGCCATGCGCAAGCGCCATGCCGTTGGGTGCCGGATTGCAAAGCGGCGATCACCCTTCATGACCGGGCAAACCGAGTCGATCCATGCCGGCGCGGGGTCTGCGACCTTGCGGCTTTCTGCAACTGGATCACGGAGCAGGACTTTGTGGAACGGGTGGGGCGAGAATTCGCGGAGCGACCGCGATCGGAAGGCGTGGCGGCTCAGGCGGCCTTGTCGCGCGGCTGTTCGGCCAGAAGGGTGTGCAGCGTGGCCTGATCCGTGTTGGCGCGAAGCTTGGTGCAAAGGTCGGCGTCGCGCATGGAGCGCGACACCACCGCCAGCGCCTTCAGGTGCTCCACGCCCGCATCCTCGGGCGCCAGGAGCGCGAAGACGAGATCGACCGGCTGCTTGTCGACGGCCTCGAACTCGAGGGGACGTTCGATCTGAACGAAGAGGCCGCGAACGGTTGTCAGTTCGGCCAGGCGGGCATGCGGCAGGGCCACCCCCTGCCCGACCCCGGTCGGACCCAAGGCCTCCCGTTCCTGAAGCGCTGACGCCACGTCAGCCGGATTGAGGCCATAGGCAATGGACGCAAGATCCCCGATTTCGTGAAACAGCCGCTTCTTGCTGCTTAGCGTGGCAATGTGCCTGACCGCTTCCGGGCGGAGAATCTTTGCTACGTTCATCTCAAGGCGGTCCTCTTGACAGCGGTTGGCCGCGCCGCCCTAGTTCGGGTCGATCCAGCCAATGTTTCCGTCATCCCGGCGATAAACGACATTGACGCCAGTTTCCTGCCGTTCGTTCCGAAAGACCAGCACCGGGGCACCGGCGAGCTCCATCTGCATCACCGCCTCACCGACGGATAGCGACGGAATCTTCGTTTCCATCTCTGCGATGATGATGGGCTGAAGCGTTTCAGGTTCCGATTCGTCGTCTCCGTCGGACGACGCGAGGATATAGGCCGAGGCGTCTTGAAGTTCAACAGGTCGTTCGCGGCGATGATCCTTCAACCGCCGCTTGTATCGCCGGAGCTGCTTTTCGGCCTTGTCGCAGCTGCGTTCGAAAGCGGCGTATATCTCGTGGTCGTGGCCTCGGGCCTGAACGTTGAGTCCGGCCGAAAGATGGATCAGGATTTCACAGACAAATTCGTGGCCGCTCTTCGAGAACACCACGTTCGCATCGGTCGGTCGTCCCGCAAACTTGCGCGCGACTTCGTCGAGGGATGTCTTGACGTGTGTTTGAAGCGCTTCGCCAACGTCGATCTTCTTGCCGGTAACCTGATACTGCATGGACCTCTCCCGAAATGGTGCGAACTGCCACCCGCCTGGCGGCCGGTGCCCTGGACAATCATTTACATATGACGCGACCCGGCGGCATTGAAGATGCGGAGCGCTTGCGGACACGGGGATTTGCGACGGGCTGCATGCGCCATCGGTTCCATTTGGCGTAGAAGGCGTTGCCGCTGTCAACCTCGCTTCCCGTCATGACATCCGAAACTCCTGGCCCAGGAAGATGCGGCGGACCTTTTCGTCGACGACGACTTCGTCCGCGCTCCCGCTCATCAGCACGGTGCCATCATGGAGGATGTAGGCCCGGTCAACGATCTGAAGCGTTTCTCGCACGTTGTGGTCGGTGATCAGGACGCCGATTCCCCGGTCCTTGAGTTCGATCACAAGCTCGCGGATGTCACCGACGGCGATCGGGTCGATGCCCGGAAAGGGCTCGTCCAGCAGCAGGTATTTCGGCTCGGCCGCAAGACTGCGCGCGATCTCGCAGCGTCTGCGTTCTCCTCCCGACAGGGCGACTGACGGCGTGCGGCGCAAGTGCGCGATGGAGAATTCGTCCAAAAGCTCCTCGAGTCTTTCGCGCCGCTTGGACCTGTCCTTTTCGACGATCTCGAGAATCGCAAGGATGTTGTCTTCGACGTTGAGGCCCTGGAAGATTGATCGTTCTTGCGGAAGGTAGCCGATGCCTAGCTTCGCGCGACGGTACATTGGGTAGTTGGTGACGTCGCGCCCGTCGACCCGCACCTGTCCGCCATCCGGCATGACCAGCCCGGCAATCGTGTAGAAGCACGTGGTCTTGCCGGATCCGTTGGGTCCAAGAAGCGCCACGACCTCGCCACGCTGCAAGTCGAGGTTGACGTCTCGAATGATCGGTCGCCTGCGGAAGGACTTTCGCAGGTTCCGGACATGGAGTCCCTGTTCGGTTTCCGAGGCGACCGTGAGAACCGTCATTGGTTTGTGACTTGGGGGTTGAATATGGTGCGGACGCGACCTTCCATCCGACCCGATCCGGTTTCGAGGTTGATTGTCAGCTTGTCGCCGGAAATTGAGTTGGGTCCCTGCGTCAGAAGGACTTCTCCGCTAAACCGCACTTCGGCGTTCTCGACGGAATAGGCGGCTTCGCTGGCCTCGACCGCTTCGTCGTTCGTGACGAACGTCACGCCTCCCGAGGCAAGCAGTCGCGCGATGCCGTTCGCTCCGGTGCCATCATCATTGTACTCGACCAGAACGCGGCTCGCCGAAAGCCGGAGGCTGTCCTGAACGACCAGGACATTGCCATCGAACGTGGCGGATCCGCTTTCCTGATCCAGGAACAGCGCGTCAGCCGTGACTTCGACGGGCTGAGTCCTGTCGAACCCGGCGGACCCAAGCTTGATGCCTGCAATCTGCGATGAGGCGGCATGCGCCAATATGGTCAGTACGAAAATTAGCGCAATGCGTAGGGTCACGGATCGCCGTCCTTGGAATCAGGGGTGATATACCATCCTAACGCCGTCTTGGAAAACAAGTTGATGCCCGTCGGCGGATTCGAGCCGGACAAGCATCATGGACCCGGCGGAGATTTCTCCGGCTGGCCCCGTGGCCACGATCTTGCCCCTGGATTCGGCGCTGGCATCGCGCAGCGACGTCACCAGACGGTCAGTGGTGACGACATATCCGTTGGTGCTCTCAAGCCGCACACCCCCGTCCAGCGTGACTTCCTGTGTATTGGAGTCGACGGTGCCGGACGGACTCACGATGTCGATGCGGCTGCCGTCCGGCAGGTTCAGCACAGCGGTCAGTGCCTCTCCCAAGAGCATGGTCTGGGACGGGTCCGTCCGGATCTTGCGTGCGGCAAGAGAAATGGCCACACCGTCCGACGTGACGCCTCCCAGCGACGCGTTCGAGATGCCCTGTTCTTCGATGATTCGTGCAACGTCAATTTCCGCATACGGAATGGCGGCGTCGGGGTCGAGGGATTCGGACACGAAGAAGAGCGTCGACAGTATTCCCAGCGCCACCAGCGGCAGGGCGACTTTCAGCCGGAACACCAGGCGCGAATATCTGTCAGTAGCGGCCATGCCCGTAATATAGGACATTTCGGCTAGTGGGCGAAGATGTCGACGTCGGGCCAGCCGGCAAGGTCAAGGCGGGCACGGGTCGGCAGAAAGTCAAAGGCCGCCTGCGCCAGGTCCACGCGACCCTCCCGCCTGAGACGCTCGTCCAGCACGTCCTTCAGGCGATGCAGGTAGATCACGTCTGAGGCTGCGTACTCAAGCTGCGCCTTCGTCAACGTGTCGGCACCCCAGTCGCTCATCTGCTCGAG
>JAJEAC010000083.1 GCA_022824315.1 Silicimonas sp. | reverse complement strand
CGCGCTTCGCGCCCGCGCCGAACGCACGAACGAAGGATGGCAGTTGACCGGGACGAAGGCATTCATCTCGGGCGGCGGATATTCGGACGCGTACGTGATCATGGCGCGCACCGGCGGCGATGGACCCGACGGCATCTCGGCCTTTCTGCTGGAAAGCGGCGTGAAGGGCCTGACATTCGGCGGCCTTGAAAAAAAGATGGGCTGGCGCAGCCAACCGACACGCCAGGTCCAGATGGACAATTGCTGCGTGCCGCCCGTCAACCTGCTGGGAGTGGAAGGCGAAGGATTCAAGTACGCGATGGCGGCGCTCGACGGCGGGCGCCTGAACATCTCCGCCTGCTCGCTCGGTGCCGCGCAATGCGCGCTGGACCGGACGATTGCCTACATGTCTGAGCGGCAGGCCTTCGGCCAACGCCTCGACCAGTTCCAGGCACTACAATTCAAGATCGCCGATTGCGAGATCGAGCTGCAGGCCGCGCGCACCTTCCTGCGCCATGCCGCCTGGGCGCTCGACACGGCGCAGCCGGACGCCACGAAACGCTGCGCCATGGCCAAGGCCTTCGTGACCGAAGCCGCGTCACGCATCGCGGACACCTGCCTGCAGCTTCATGGCGGATACGGCTACCTTGCCGAATACGGGATCGAGAAGATTGTCCGCGACCTGAGAGTACACCGCATTCTGGAAGGCACGAGCGAGATCATGCGGGTCATTGTCGCGCGTCACCTTACGGCGGAGTCATGAGCGAAATCATCCTGCGCAAGGTAGGTCTCGCAGGGCGCGCCACGCTGAACCGTCCCAGTGCGTTGAACGCCGTGACGCTGCCCATGATTCGGGCCCTGAGCGACGCGCTAGGCGAATGGTCAACGGACGACGAAGTCGCCCTGATCCTGATTGACGCAAACGGCGAAAGAGCGTTCTCCGCAGGCGGTGACATTGCCGACATCCACGGCACGCTAGCGCGCGGCGACCATGAAGCCGTCCGACGCTTTTGGCGGGAGGAATACCCGCTGAACGCCACCCTCGCCAACTTCCCGAAGCCAGTCGTCACGCTTCTCAACGGCTTCACCATGGGCGGCGGCGTGGGCATCGGCTGTCATGCCTCGCATCGTGTCGTCGGCGACAGTTCCCGGATCGCGATGCCGGAATGCGGAATCGGGCTGGTGCCGGACGTCGGCGGGTCGCTCTTGTTGGCGCAGGCGCCGGGACGCGTAGGCGAGTATCTCGGCACCACGGGCACTCGCATGGGTCCGGGAGACGCGATCTTTGCCGGTTTCGCCGATTGCCACGTGCCGGAAGACATGTGGCAGGATCTGACGGCTCGTCTCGAAGCAACGGGCAATCCGACCGAAATCGACCGCGTCGCACACCCCGCGCCGGAAAGCCCGCTTGCGGCCGCCGAAGCCGAAATCAACCGGCACTTCGGAGGCGAGACCTTCCGGGACATTCTCGATTCCCTTGCCCGGACGGACAGCAAGTGGTCGCGTGAGACACTGGCACGGCTTGAGCCGCACGCACCTCTTTCCCTCGCCGCGGCGATCGAGCTTGTTCACCGTGCACGGACTGCAAACCGCATCGAGTCGGCGCTGGTTAACGAATACCGGTTCGCGCATCGGGTGACCGAGCAGGGAGACTTCCTAGAAGGCATTCGAGCAGCCGTCATCGACAAGGACAGGTCACCCAGATGGGCGCATGATTCACTTGGCGCAGCAACGGCAGAGGAAGTTGCTGACATGCTCGGCTCGCTGGGGCCGGAAGAACTGAAACTGGAGGATGTCTCATGAAAGTCGGATTCATCGGCCTCGGCAACATGGGAGCGCCCATGGCGCGCAATCTCGCTGCTGCAGGCCACGACGTGGCAGGCTTTGACATCGCGGCACCGGTCCCCGAAGGCGTCGAGGCGGCCGCCACGGCCTCCGCCGCCGTAGCGGACCGGGAAGTGGCCATCACGATGCTGCCCGACGGAAGGATTCTTCGCAGCGTCGCAAACGAGATCATCCCGGCGATGGGATCCGGGACAGTCATGCTGGATTGTTCCACCGTTGACGTGGAAAGCGCGAGGGCGGTGGCCGAACAGGCGCGGTCGGCAGGAGTGCATGCGCTCGATGCACCGGTCTCCGGCGGCATTGGCGGAGCCGAAGCGGGCACGCTGACCTTCATGGTGGGAGGAGCCGAGGATGCCGTGAAGGCTGTCGCTCCGCTCTTCGACATCATGGGGCAAAAGGCCGTGCATTGCGGACCCTCCGGAAACGGCCAGGCGGCAAAGATCTGCAACAACATGATCCTCGGCGCCACCATGATAGCCACCTGCGAAGCCTTCGCGCTGGCCGACAAGCTCGGGCTCGACCGGCAGGCAATGTACGATGTCGTCTCGACGTCCTCGGGATACAGCTGGTCCATGAACGCCTACTGCCCGGCGCCGGGCATCGGCCCTGCCTCGCCGGCAGACAACGACTACCGGCCGGGATTCGCGGCAGAACTCATGCTGAAGGACTTGCGCCTTTCTCAGCAGGCCGCCGAGGCCGCGAACGCCGACACTCCGATCGGAGAACGCGCGACCGAGATCTATTCGGCATTCGTCGACGACGAAGGCGGGACGGGCAAGGACTTCTCCGCGATGCTTCCCAGATTTGTCGCGCGGAACCGGCCCGCAGGGAGATAGTGCCGCACTGAAACCCGCGCAGTGAAGTCTCCCGCCAAGAGCATTTGCTCGACCGACCGGCGGCGCCGTGGACGGACGATCAACGCGCCAGCCGACGCGACGGTGCGTTGCCCGTCAGTGAGCCGACTTTTTCTCGGGAAAGAAGATCGAAAGGAACGGCGCGACGGCGCGGGTGACCACCGGAATCAGGAGAAGGCCCAGCACCAGCCCGACAATCCCGTCAAGCGCCGCGGTCACGACCCATGTCACGAAGCCACCAGCCACGCCGATGGCATCCGCCGTCGCGGCGGCGATCCCCTTGATCAGGCCGTAGGGCGCGTGCCAGTTCAGCACCTCCAGCCCGTGCACGATGATGTTGCCGCCGACCCAGAGCATGGCCGCGGTCCCCACGATGGAGATGATCGTCATCAGCCGCGGCATGAACCTGACCATCCAGAGGCCAAAACTGCGTGTCGCGGCCAATTTCCCGACCTGGGACAGTTTCAGGCCTGCGTCGTCCATCTTCACGAGCAGCGCCACGGTGCCGTACACGAGAGCGGTGATCCCGATCGCGACCACGGCCAGCACGACGCCCGCCGAGACAAGGCTGTCCGTGTCAACCGTGGCGAGAGAGATCGTCATGATCTCGGCCGACAGGATGAAGTCCGTCTTGATGGCGCCCTTCACGCGCTGCTCCTCGAGGTGCGCCGCGTCAAGAGAGGCGGGTTCCACGTGCCCGGTTTCCGGATGGGGGTGAATCGCCTGCCACACCTTTTCGGCGCCCTCGAAACAGAGGTAGCAGCCGCCGAGCATGAGAAGCGGCGTCACGAGCCAGGGCAGGAACGCGTCCAGCAGAAGCGCCAAAGGCAGCAAGATGACAAGCTTGTTGAAGAACGACGCACGGGCGATCTTCCAGACGACGGGCAGTTCTCGGGCTGCAGGCAGGCCAGTGACATACTTTGGTGTCACCGCCGCGTCATCGATGACCACGCCAGCCGCTTTCGCACCGGCCTTTGCGGCATCGTCGATGACCGTTGCACCCACCTTCGCGCCGACCCGTGCCGCCTGCCCGGCCAGATCATCGACCTGAGAGGCCGTCAGCTTGATGATTGCGCCGACATCGTCGAGTAGCGCCAGCAGACCGCTCATGCACGCTCCTTGAACTTGCTTTGACCCGCCGTCTGATTGACACAACCGACGAGGGACCATCAACCCCCGGGAACAGTCCCGTCCGTGGCGCAAGTGCGCAAGGGTTCGTCAGATCGGCAATGCCGTCGTTGACTTGATCTCTTCCATCGAGAGCAGCCCCGTCACGTTGTATATGTCGACCTCGGAAATCAGCGCCTGGTAGAACTCGTCATAGGCGCGCGCGTTGCGGACCCGCACCTTCAGCACATAGTCGACATCACCGGCCAGCCGATGCGCCTCGAGCACTTCGGGCCTCGACATGAGAGCCTCGAGGAACCGGGCCTGCCACTCCGCCTCGTGGGCCGAAGTCCGGACCAAAACGAAGAAACATGCCTCGAGACCGAGCTTTTCCGCGTCAAGAACGACCGTGTGCCGCCCGATTACGCCTGATTCGCGCATCTTGCGAATCCGGTTCCAGACCGGCGTCTTCGATGACCCGACCGTGCGTGCAACCTCGTCCAAAGACTGGCTTGCGTCCCGTTGCAGCTCGCGCAGGATTTTCCTGTCCAGATCATCAATTCGCACCGTCATTCCCATCGCCTCCCGAATTCCCGACACCTGTCTTTCAATTCGAGAAATTTAGAACAATTGTCCCTATTTGCAAGTTCATACTGCACAAACTTGGGAAACAATTCTAAATTCCGACTCGAAGTGGAGTGGTGATGAAGCATTTCCCGATCTTCCTGGATGTCGAAGGCCGCGACATCGCCGTCTCGGGCGGGGATGAGGCCGCGCTGGCAAAGCTGCGGCTCTTGGCGAAGTCGGATGCCAGGCTCACGGTGTATTCCGCGGCCCCCCATGCCGACATTCGCAACTTGGCTGCCAGTGGCGAGCTGGCGCTGGTGCCCCGGGCCATCAAGGCCGCGGACCTGGCAGGCAAGGTGCTGGTCTACGCTGCAAACGAAGATGCGGACGAGGACGAACGCGTCGTGACCCTTGCGCGCACGGCCGGCGTCCTGGTCAATCATGTCGACAATCTGGACACTTCGGATTTCATCACGCCCGCCGTGGTGGACCGCGACCCCGTGGTGGTGGCCATCGGAACGGAAGGCGCCGCGCCGGTGCTGGCGCGCACGATCAAGGCCGAACTGGAAGAGAGCCTGTCGCCGGCGCTTGGACCTCTCGCCAGGGTCGCGAAAGGTTTCCGCCATCTGGCGAAGTCGCTGCCCTTCGGCCGAAAGCGCCGGACATTCTGGTCGGACTACTATTCGCGGGTCGGTCCACGTGCCTACGACAAGGGCGGCGAGGCCGCTCTGGCCGGCACCTTGGAACACTTGCTGGCAGAACACGTGAACGCGGGTCCCGACATCGGGACCGTGACCTTCGTCGGATCGGGTCCGGGCGACCCCGAACTTCTCACTCTCAAGGCAAGGCGCGCACTCCACGACGCCGATGTCGTGATCCATGACAGGCTGGTAACGGCCGGAATTCTCGATCTCGCACGGCGAGAGGCTCTCATCGTCAACGTGGGAAAGCAGGGTTTCGCCCCGTCGACACCGCAGGCGGAGATCAATGCCTTGCTGGTCCGGCATGCTTCGGCAGGCCGCCAAGTCGTGCGGCTCAAGTCCGGCGATGCGACCGTCTTCGGTCGGCTCGACGAGGAAGTCGACGCCTGCGCCGCAGCCGGCGTCTCCTGCTCCGTGATTCCGGGCATCACCGCGGCCTCCGCCGCCGCTGCAAGCATCGGTCGAAGCCTGACGCGTCGCCGGTGCAACTCGAGCGTGCGGCTGATTACCGGACACGATGTCGAAGGCTATGCCGAACACGATTGGCGTGCACTCGCCCGCCCGGGCGAAGTCACCGCGATCTACATGGGAAAGAAATCTGCCCGCTTCCTCCAGGGACGGCTGATGATGCACGGCGCGGCGCCTGACACCCCCGTCACGATCGTCGAAAACGCAACGCGCGGCGACCAGCGCGTCATTGCAACCGAACTGGCGTACCTGTCCGAAGACATTGGCGAGGCCGACCTGACCGGACCGGCCCTGGTTCTCTACGGTCTCGCGCCCCGCGACGCCGAGGCCATCGCCCGCCCCAAAAGGGAGATCGTCCTGTGACCCGTCGCCGCCATTCACCGAAAGTCGTCACTGGCAGCTCGCTTCTTGAGGGAGACACGGTGTGGCTGACCGCTGACGACCGCTGGACACGCAACATGTCGGAAGCCGAACTTCTTGAGGACGAGGCGGTCGCCGAAGACCGGCTTCTCTTTGCGATTTCGCAGACGGATATCGTCGTCGGGGCCTACCTGGCCAACGCCGCCACAAGCAGGAACGGCCCGGTTCCCGTCCATGTTCGCGAAACGCTGCGCACGAAGGGGCCCACGAACTACGTCCATGGCAAGCAGCAGCAGGAACAGCCCGTCGCCCTGGCAGGCTACTTCGAAGGGGTTTGAGCAAATGTACCGGTATTCCGATTTCGACGAGGCATTCGTGCGGGAGCGCGTGGCACAGTTTCGAGCCCAAGTCGAGCGGCGGGTCGACGGCAGCCTGACCGAGGACGAGTTCAAGCCGCTCCGGCTTATGAACGGCCTGTACCTGCAGCTGCACGCCTACATGCTGCGCGTCGCGATCCCGTACGGGACGCTCAATTCCGGCCAGATGCGGCAGCTTGCGATGATCGCGGAGCGTTGGGACAAGGGGTATGGCCACTTCACGACGCGGCAAAACGTTCAGTTCAACTGGCCAAGGCTGACCGACACTCCAGACATCCTGGATGCGCTCGCCGATGTCGAGATGCATGCGATACAGACGAGCGGCAACACGATCCGGAACGTCACTGCAGACCATTTCGCCGGCGCCGCCGCAGACGAGATCGCGGACCCGCGGCCCGTGGCGGAATTGATACGCCAATGGTCGACCGACCACCCGGAATTCCAGTTCCTTCCCCGGAAATTCAAGATCGCCGTCACCGGTTCGCCAAACGACCGGGCCGTGACCCGTGCCCACGACATCGGACTGCGCATGATCCGGAACGACGCCGGAGATGCGGGCTTCGAGGTCATTGTCGGCGGCGGCCTCGGGCGGACTCCCATGATCGGCAAGGTCATCCGGGAGTTCCTGCCGCGCGCCGACCTGCTGCCCTACCTTGAAGCCATCGTCAGCGTGTACAACGCGCTCGGGCGGCGGGACAACAAGTACAAGGCGCGGATCAAGATCACGGTGGCCGAAACCGGCCTGGACGAATTCCAGGCACGCGTGGACGCCCGGTTCGCCCAATTGAGACCGCAGTTCGGCGGAGCCGACCAGGACATGCTGGCACGCATCGAAGGATACTTCGCGCCACCCGCATTCCGGTCCGCGCCCCTGGGCCGGTACGAAACCGCCCGAGAAGCTGATCCGGCCTTTCGGTCATGGACCGACACCAACATTGCCCCTCACAAGGCCGAAGGCTACGCGATCGTCACCGTCTCGCTGAAGGTGCATGGAGCAACGCCGGGGGATGCCACATCCGGCCAGATGCGCGCGCTGGCGGATCTCGCCGAGCGCTTCGGCCATGACGAGTTGCGCATCAGCCACGAGCAGAACGTCATCCTGCCCCACGTGCACGAGTCGGACCTTCCCGAGGTCCATTCGATTCTCGGCACGCACGGGCTGGCCACGGCCAACGTTGGACTGATCTCCGACATCATCGCATGCCCGGGAATGGACTATTGTACCTTGGCGACCGCGCGCTCGATTCCGATTGCGCAGGAGATTGCCCAACGATTCGACGAATTGAAGCTCGAGCACGGAGTCGGCGAACTGAAGATCAAGATCTCGGGCTGCATAAACGCCTGCGGGCACCATCACGTCGGGCATATCGGAATACTTGGCCTCGACCGGGCCGGCGTGGAGAACTACCAGATCACGCTCGGCGGCGACGGGACCGAAACGGCAGCGATCGGCGAACGTGCAGGGCCCGGCTTTTCGGCAGAAGAGATCGTGCCCGCCATCGAACGGTTGGTCCACGCCTATCTCGACCTGCGCTGCGGCAGGAAGGAGAGCTTCCTGCAAACGTACCGGCGGTTGGGAATCGGGCCCTTCAAGGCGGCTTTGTATCCAGAACGGGTGAACGCCAATGCCGCTTGAAGGCCCCCTCGCCCCTCCTGCCGAGCGCGCGGCCGAACTGAATCTCCGGTTCGCGCATCATGCGGCGGTGGACGTTCTGGCACATGCCCTTCGCGATCCCGAGATGGGCAACGCAGCCCTTGTCTCGTCGTTCGGTGCCGAGGCGATCGTGCTCCTGCACATGGCCAGCGTCATCGATCGGACAACCCCCGTCCTCTTTGTTGACACCGAAATGCTGTTTCCGGAAACGCTGGAATACCAGCGCGACGTCGCCCTGCATCTCAGGCTCACCGATGTTCGCGTGATCCGGCCGGATCGGGAACCCGTGTTCCGGAACGATCCTGGCAGTGACCTGCACCGCCGCGATCCCGATGCCTGCTGCCAATTGCGCAAGACCGATCCGCTGCAAGGCGCATTGGCCGGGTTCGACACTTGGGTGACCGGCCGCAAGCGGTATCACGGAGGGCGACGGGCAGCGCTGAATTTCTTCGAGCCGGATAACGGCGCGTGGATCAAGGTCAACCCGCTCGCGCATTGGTCGACTTCCAATGTGCAGGACTACATCAGCAACAACCACCTGCCGCGGCATCCTCTCGTCGCAAAGGGCTTTCCCTCAATCGGATGTCTTCCTTGCACGACGTGCGTTGCACCAGGAGAGGACCTGCGCGCCGGACGCTGGCGGGGACGCGACAAGGACGAGTGCGGGATTCACCTCGTGGAGGGCCGGATGGTTCGGAAGACACCGCGAGGGGAACGCGCATGACGATTCTGGTCACAGACAACGGGTTTCACACGGAGGAACGAGCCTGGGACTTTCGATCGCCCGACCAGCTTCCGGTCGACCAGGTCGGCCTTGCCGTGGAGCTTGCCCCGGACGCTGATCCGACAATGCTGAGCGACCGCCTGAGTGCCATTGACCTGATCCGCGTGAGATTCCCGGAATTCGCAGATGGACGCGGTTTCACCATTGCCCGCGTCCTCCGCATGATGGGATTCAGCGGCCGCATTCGTGCCGGCGGCCACGTGATTGCCGACCAGTACGCCATGGCCCGCCGCGCGGGATTCGACGAAGTCGAGATCGATGACGAGCTCGCCGCTCGCCAGCCAGAGGAACAATGGCTGCGTCGGGCCGATTGGCGATCCCATGACTACCAGGCCCGGCTGCGCGCATAAGGCCGTTTACTCCAACAAGCGCAATCTATAGGAAGGGACGCCGATGCAAACGGCGCGAAAGACATGACCGACCAGATGCCCGTGACCACTGTGAATGCCAAGACGGTAACGCTGCCTGACGCCCAGACCGTGACACATGTCCGGCACTGGACAGACCGGCTGTTCTCCTTCCGCGTGACACGGCCAGCATCCCTGCGCTTTCGCTCGGGCGAGTTCGTGATGCTCGGACTCATGGGAGACAACGGCAAACCTCTTCTCCGCGCCTATTCCATTGCCTCTCCCGCTTGGGACGACGAATTGGAATTCTACTCGATCAAGGTTCCGGACGGCCCCCTGACCTCGCGGCTCCAGCATGTCCGGGAGGGAGAGCAGATCATTCTGCGCACCAAGCCTGTAGGAACGCTGGTGCTCGACGCGTTGCTTCCTGGCAATCGCCTCTGGCTCTTTGCGACCGGAACAGGCATCGCGCCATTCGCCTCGCTGGTGCGGGATCCAGAAACCTATGAGCGTTACGACGAAGTCATCCTGATGCACACATGCCGCGATGTGGCGGAACTGGACTACGGCCGCAAGTTGATCGAGGGCATCCGCGCCGACGACCTGCTGGCCGAGCTCATCGGCGAGGGCTTTGCGGACAGACTGAGATACTATCCCACGACCACGCGAGAACGCAGCGCGACGATGGGCAGGATCACCGACAACCTCATGTCGGGCAAGGTGTTCACCGACCTGGCCATCGACGGCATCAGCGCTGGCAAGGACCGCGGCATGGTCTGCGGGTCGTTTGAGTTCATCAAGGACATGAAGGCTGTTCTCGAGGGATTCGGGCTTGAAGAGGGCGCAAACAGCGATCCAAAGCACTACGTTGTCGAGAAGGCGTTCGTCGGCGACGGCATCTGATCCCGAATCTGGCCCGTTCCAGTCGGTCCGCCACGCCTCAGACACGTACCGGACGCCGGACCGCCCCCGCGGTCAGATGCGAAGACTTGCAACAGGGCGGCAGGAATCTGCAATTGCGCTCGCCGTTTTGTCTTGCAAATCCGGTTGAATCCCCTCAAGTCCGGGCATAATTTCGTGCACCTGTAGCAACAACAAAGGGACGTATCACCATCGCACGCAGACCGCACAACGCACCTCCGGTGCGTGACACGGGCCCACGGGTCAACGACCGAATCCGCGCGCCTGAAATCCGGCTCATCGGAGCCGACGGAGAAAACAGGGGCGTTGTCTCGCCGGAGCAGGCCCTCGAACTTGCCGAGGATTCCGGGCTGGACCTCGTGGAAATCTCTCCAAATGCCTCGCCGCCAGTCTGCAAGATCATGGACTACGGCAAGTTCAAGTACGAGCAGCAGAAACGCGAAAGCGACGCTCGCAAGAAGCAGAAAACCATCGACGTCAAGGAGGTCAAGTTCCGTCCCAACACGGACATACACGACTATGACGTGAAGATGAGAAACGTGACCCGCTTTCTGGAATCAGGGGACAAGGTGAAGGTAACCCTACGCTTCCGAGGACGCGAGATGGCGCACCTGAACCTGGGCCGCGACCTCTTGGAACGCGTTGCCGACGATATCAAGGAAATCGGCAAGGTCGAGAACATGCCCAAGATGGAAGGCCGGCAGATGGTCATGATGATCGGGCCCGCAAAGTAGGAGGGGCCGCCGTGCCGCGGGCGCTGGCCGCGGGAAGGGTCAAGGCATGAACGCGCAGGACGGAAGCAAGGTCAGGAACGCACCGGATCTCTCGGAATTTGCATGGGAGGACCCGTTCCGTCTCGCCGACCAGTTGACCGAAGACGAACGAATGCTGGCCGAGTCGGCCCGGGCCTTCGCGGACGACCGCCTCGCGCCCCGAATTCGCGCCGCCTATGCCGAGGAGCGCGTGGAACCGGAAGTCATGGCGGAGATGGGGGAGGCCGGGCTGCTGGGAGTCACGATTCCGGCAGAGTTCGGCGGTCTGGGCTCGAGCTATGTCACCTATGGCCTCGTGGCCCGCGAAATCGAGCGAATCGATTCCGGCTACCGCTCCATGATGTCGGTCCAGTCTTCACTGGTGATGTACCCGATTTTCGCCTACGGCACGAACGCGCAGCGCGAGAAGTACCTTCCCGGACTCGCTGCGGGCAGCCTCGTCGGCTGCTTCGGCCTGACCGAGGCCGAAGCGGGTTCCGATCCGGGCGGCATGAAGACCCGCGCCGAAAGGGCCGGAGACGGCTATCGGCTGAACGGTTCGAAGACATGGATTTCAAACTCCCCGATTGCCGATGTCTTCGTGGTTTGGGCCAAGTCCGCCGACCACGGCGGCAAGATTCGGGGCTTCGTGCTTGAAAAGGGTGCACAGGGGCTTTCGGCGCCAAAGATCGAGGGCAAGCAGTCGCTGAGGGCAAGCGTGACCGGAGAGATAGTGCTCGATGACGTCGAAGTCGGCGAGGAAGCGCTCCTGCCCAATGTCGAGGGGCTCAAGGGGCCCTTTGGATGCCTGAACCGCGCACGTTACGGAATCGCCTGGGGCGTGTTGGGAGCTGCCGAGTTCTGCTGGACGGCAGCGCGGCAATACGGCCTCGTCCGCAAGCAGTTCGGGAGGCCGATTGCGGCTACCCAATTGTTCCAGAAGAAGCTTGCCGACATGCAGACCGAAATCGCGCTCGGACTTCAGGGCACCTTGCGGGTTGGCCGGCTGATGGACGAGGGCCGCGCGGCTCCCGAGATGATCTCGATCCTGAAGCGCAACAATTGCGGCAAGGCGCTCGACATCGCCCGCATGGCGCGCGACATGCATGGCGGCAACGGGATCTCGGAGGAGTTCCAGGTCATTCGTCACGCGATGAACCTGGAGACAGTGAACACCTACGAAGGCACGCACGACATTCACGCGCTGATTCTGGGCAGGGCACAGACCGGACTGCAGGCGTTTTTCTGAGTCCGCCCTGCCACGACGCGCAGTGTAGGCCCGATTGAACGGTCTAGGCCTCTGCGTCCGCCGTTCGTCCTGACCCTGCGAAATCAGCATGAACGCGATACGCCGCCGCCCCGCACGAACGAAGGGCTCCCGTCAGGCCTGGCCGCCGTCAGACGTCGGCAGACGTCGGTACACCTCAACTGTCGTAGTCGGGCGCCCTTGCGGCACGAACGCGGTCTTGCAGGCGCGGCAGCAAGACGCCGGCGAGCACGCCAAGTGCCAGCGGCACCGCGTGATCCTCCGACACCAGCCACGACGCGACCGCCGCGAGCAGGACGCATCCAGCGAGTGCTGCTGCGCGCAGCTCGACCGCCTTGATCGAGTCCTCCTCGATCGAGAGGCTCAGCGACAGAAGCCGTCTTGCATGAACTTCGGAATGGGAAGCTCCCCAGCCTGCGACCAGGCCCAACACAAATGCCACCAGCATCATTTTTCCCTTTCACGTCTCTCCACGAAAGTTCTAGCCGAATTCCCGTCCGACTTCGAGACTCTGGCACCCCGGCACCCGTTCCGATAGAGGAGAGGCATGAGTGGCGCCACGCTGACCATGAGGCGGCCGGATGACTGGCATCTGCACCTGCGCGATGGTGCAATGATGGAGGGCGTCCTGCCCTGTACCGCAGCACATTTCGCCCGCGCCATCATCATGCCGAATCTCTCGCCACCCGTCGTCACGGCGCACGATGCCGCAACCTATCGCGACCGCATCCTGGCAGCCCTGCCGAAAGGTTTCGAATTCGAGCCCCTGATGACGCTCTATCTCACCGAGGACACGGATCCGGCCGACGTGAAGGCTGCCGCCGACGGCGGTCTCGTCAAGGCTGTCAAGCTGTATCCAGCAGGCGCCACCACGAACTCCGCAGACGGGGTGCGCAACTTCGACAGGATCCGGGGGGTTCTCGAAATGATGGCCGAGATCAGCCTGCCACTCTGCGTCCATGGCGAGGTGGCACGCCCCGAGGTCGACATCTTTGATCGTGAAGCGGTGTTCATCGACGAAGTGCTCGACCCGATTCGCCGCAGGACACCGAGGCTGCGCGTCGTGATGGAGCATATCACGACCGCAGAGGCCGTAGCCTATGCGACCGATGGTGGCAGCGACCTCGGCGCGACCATTACCGTCCAGCATCTGATGCTCGACCGCAACGACATGCTGGCAGGCGGCATCCGCCCGCATTTCTATTGCCTGCCGATTTTGAAGCGCGGCACCCACCGACCGGCGCTGGTCAAGGCCGCCACAAGCGGCAACCCGGCCTTTTTCCTGGGAACCGACAGCGCACCTCATGCGGCGGAGGCAAAGGAGAGTGCGTGCGGATGCGCCGGATGCTTCACGGCGCCCGTTGCGCTCGCTTGCCTGGCGGAGGTCTTCGAGGAAGCCGATGCGCTGGATCGGCTGGAGGGATTTGCCTCCAATCACGGGGCAAGCTTCTACGGGCTTCCCCGAAACGACGCCAAGATCACGCTGCAGAAGGGAGATCCGGTCGAGTTCCCAAAGCACGTGCTGACCGGCGCCGGTCCGGTGACGGTCTTCAATCCCGGCAAGCCGGTCCATTGGCGGGTCGCGTCGTGACCGCCAGTTCTGACCGAACCGAGCGGCGCTTCCAGAAGGACAGATTAGCGAGAAAAAGATGTTCCCGACGATCTCTATCCCCTCAAGCTGCCCCGACGACTCTGAGATCGCGCGGCAGAGCGCCGAGATGCTCCTTGAGGCCGGCGCCGTTCACTTCAATGCTGACGAGCCATTCAAGCTGTCGAGCGGACTGCCTTCGCCAACCTATATCGATTGCAGGAAGCTGATCTCCTACCCGGACATCCGAAGCCGCCTCATGGACTATCTGGCGGCGAGCGTCTTGCGTCGCGCAGGCGTTGATGCCTTTGACAATATCGCCGGCGGAGAAACGGCTGGTATTCCGTTTGCCGCCTTTGTGGCAGAACGACTCGGCCTGCCCATGACCTACATCCGGAAGAAACCCAAGGGCCACGGCCGGAACGCGCGAATCGAGGGCGTCATGGGGGCTGGGGATAGAGTGCTTCTTGTCGAGGATCTCACCACTGACGGCGGCTCGAAACTGTCCTTCGTCGACGCCATCAGAGAGACCGGGGCCGCCTGCTCCGACACCGCCGTCATCTTCTACTACGGGATCTTTCCCGAGGCACTGGAACGGCTCCAAAATCATGGAGTTGCACTCCATCATTTATGCACTTGGAAGGACGTACTCGAGGCCGCCAAGACCGGAGAAAAGTTCGATGCCGACACCCTGAAAGAGGTGGAATCCTTCCTTGCGGCCCCGCGTGCCTGGCAAGAGACGCGCACGGCCTGACCGGCAAATTTGACACTAGGTATTGACCTGAACCGCCCTCTGGCCCCAATATGATGGGGCACATCACCCATCCACAGGCAATCCACATGATTTCCAGATGGACCGTGGGCAGGCGCATTGGTTAGATACGCAGGCGCTCGACGAGACAGGAGTGCCCGGAGGCAAGCAGCGACATGAACGAAATAGCCCAGATCAGGCAAGTGGGGGCGGAAACGCAGGACTCCGTGCCACAAAACATTGAGGCCGAGCAGCAGCTTCTGGGCGCGATCCTGACCAACAACGATGTCTTCGACCGCATTGCTTCCCTGGTCTCGGATTCAGACTTCTATGATCCGGTGCATGCACGAATCTTCGAGGTTGCGAAGAGCCGCATCTCGAAAAACACGCTGGCCTCGCCGATCACCCTGAAAGCATTCCTTGAGGATGATCCTGGGCTGAAGGAGCTTGGAGGGGCGGCATATCTGGCCAAGCTGGCGGGATCCGCAATCTCGCCCTTCGCGGCACGCGACTACGCGCAGATGATCCGTGACTTCTCGATCCGACGAGAACTCATGCAGATCGGCAAGGACATCACGGAAAAGGCCGCCAGCGTGGACGTTTCGACGGAGCCCGAGGAACAGATATCTGAGGCCGAGCAGGCCCTTTACGAAGTGGCCGAGTCGGGCCGGTCCTCGACCGGTTTCCAGTCCTTCCTGACCGCCCTGACGACTGCGGTGAATGTGGCGGGTGCCGCCTACAAGCGAGACGGAGGGCTGGCTGGACTATCCACCGGGTTCATGGATCTCGACAAGAGAATCGGCGGGCTGCACAAGTCAGACTTGCTGGTCCTTGCCGGGCGACCGTCGATGGGCAAGACGTCGCTGGCGACGAACATTGCATTCAACATTGCCAGCACCTACCGCAAGGAATCATCGCCCGACGGTCACGAGGAAACGGTCAGCGGTGGTGTCGTCGGCTTCTTCTCGCTGGAGATGTCGGCCGAGCAGCTGGCTGCCCGCATCCTGTCTGAAGCATCGCAAATTCCCTCCGAGCGCGTGCGAAGCGGGGACATGGACGAGCCCGAGTTCCGCAGGTTCGTCGAAGCTGCCAAGAAACTCGAAGCCTGCCCGCTCTACATTGACGACACGCCGGCCCTGCCCATCGGCCAACTGGCCGTGCGCGCCCGGCGACTGAAGAGAGAGCACGGGCTCAACGCCCTGATCGTCGACTATCTGCAGCTCGTGCGGGCGTCCACCACCCGGGACAGCCGGGTCAACGAGGTCTCGGAGATCACCCAGAGCCTGAAGGCGATTGCCAAGGAGCTGGAGATCCCCGTGATTGCGCTCAGCCAGTTGAGCCGCCAGGTCGAATCGCGCGAAGACAAGCGCCCGTTGCTCAGCGACCTGCGCGAATCCGGTTCGATCGAGCAGGATGCTGATGTCGTGATGTTCGTGTTTCGGGAGGAATACTACAAGGAACGCGAGAAGCCCGGTGACCACGACGGCGAGGCCATAGCGAAGTGGCATGAGGAAATGGAGAAGGTCCACAATCGCGCCGAGATCATCATCGGCAAGCAGCGCCACGGCCCCATCGGAACGGTGGACCTGGCATTCGACGGGCGTTTCACGCGGTTCTCGAACCTTGCCAGGCCCTGGCAGCATGAGGGCATCGGCGACACGTAGGGCGTATTCGGTTTAGTTGGAGACATTAACCAGCATTCCAGAGGCAGTTCGGACACTCCTGCAATTCGACGGATTTGAGGACTTCGCCGGCGGACCGACTGCCGCGCCCCAGCCCAAATCGATCACGATACGATCCGTCCCGCACCAGATGGCGATGTCAGGCGCTGGGCGGCGTAGGAGAGCAGGGCATCGCCCGCGATGCCCTGTTGGATTCCTATGAGATTCAGCACATCCTCCGAAATGAGATCGCCGGTTTTCAGAAGGCATCCCGGCCAACGGAAGGCACAAAGCTGGAGCGCGAAGTCCGGCTGGTTCTTCGAGCGTCGCCGTGTGCGGTTATGTTGGATGTCATCATCTGCCAGCGTGCAGTGTTGCAGCAGAGAGGCCTCGTCTGACGGCAGGTCGTCTCCCTGTTTCCGGAAGGTCGGACAGGATGCTCAAGGACGTGCTTCCCGTCGGCGCCACGCTCAACGCCGAGACCGTGCGCAACCACCTCCACCATGTGGCGAACCGCATGGAAGGGGAACTGGGGGACGAGCGGTTCAGCTTCATCGAAGGCGCACCACGAGACCATGCCGCGCTGCCGCCGGCCGAAGGCCCGATCATTGTCGGGATCGACGGAAGATTCCGTCGTGCCCGCGAGAGAGACGGCGAGGGACGGCTGACGAACCTCGAGGTCGTGGTCGGAAAGTCCGTCGCGGAGGACGGGGAAGACCGATGCTTCGGCCTTGTGCAGAGCCTTGACGAAAAACCCAGGCGCCGACTGCACGATGCATTGCAGGAACAGGGCCTGCAGATGAACCAGGAGATCACGTTCCTGACCGACGGCGAGGACAGCATCCGCAGCATGGCGGAATTCATGCCGCCGTGCGCCGGGCACGTGCTCGACCGGTTCCACGTCACCATGCGCATCACGG
>JAJEAC010000054.1 GCA_022824315.1 Silicimonas sp. | reverse complement strand
CCCGTCACGGCCAGCACCACGTTGGGGATCCGGCGCAGGTCCTCGGGCAGGATTCCGATGACCCGGTGGTTGATTTCGACGTCGAGCAACTCGCCGTTCCGGTCGAGATGAAACCCGAGAATGTCTGCTGCGGCATCCTTTCTTGAGTTCAGACATTTCATCCGACTCTCGACTTCGGAGAGCCCCCAATGATCGTGCCGCAAGCCGGCGTCCCACGCCAACGGCCATCAAATAAAGCGATCAGGGCATCATAAGTTTACGTGCAGATGCTCACCGACCCCGGTCCAGAAACGGGCCTTCCAGCTGCTTGGAGTGAAGCCGGACCAGAGCGTTCCCATAAGACTGCCAGGTTGAGCGGTGGCCGCCGGCCAGGAATGCCCCTGAAAAACAAGCAGGATGGCAGCGAATTCGGCGGTAAAACCCAAGTGAAGATCCGTTTAGGGCGCGGTGATGGGCGGGGGCTTTCGCCGCTTTCCTGAAAGCGCATTTCCGGCGATCGCCGCGAGCAGCAATGCACCGCCGATCAGAGTATTGAGGCTCGCCGTTTCGCCAAGGAAGAACCAGACCCAAATCGGGGCAAGCAGGACCTCGGCCAGGGACAGCAAGGCCAGTTCTGCAGCCGGTAGACAGCGCGATCCCAGCGTGTAGAGGATCAGGCCTGCCCCTACCTGAAAGACCCCCATGCCCATCGCAACACCACCATCGCGCAAGCTGAGTGCGACAGACAGCCCAAGGAATTGGCATATGCCAAACGTGATGATGATGGCGAAGAGGCCCGACAGGAACACCGCCGGCAGCATTTCTCCAGTCCGCCCCCAACGCAACGCCACGGTGAAAACGGCAAAGCCAAACGCCGATCCAAGAGCAGCAAGGCTGCCTTTCAGGGCAACTCCACCGGACTTGTCGGCAACCATGATGGCGATGCCGCCAATGGCGACCACAATCGCAATCCAGGTCGCGACGCGCACGAATTCGCGCAGTGCAATCCACCCAAGAACCGCGGCCATGAAAGGGGCCGTCGCAAAAAGCAGCATTGCATTCGCCACGGAGGTCGTCTGGATTGAATAGATCCCGCCGGAATAGGCAGCCACCAGCGACAATCCGGCGATGACGGCGGGTAAGCCGATGCGCCGGATTTGGGCAAACGGGCTTTCGCCTGACCGTACGCGAATGACGATGTAGAGAAACAGTGACAGGCTGATCGACCTGTAGAGCAGGATTTGCCAGACCACGGCCTCTTCGATCAGGCGAATGCCAAGCCCAACGGTTGACCAGAGGACCCCGGCCGCGAAGACAAAGACCAAACCGTACTTGTGGCTCTCCGCCGTGGAAAAGGGAGGGTGTGCAACTGGCATCCGGGGTCAATCCAAGGGCTACTCGGTGTAGAATGACTTCGCCGAGGCGACCCCTCTCCCACAATTGCGACATTCGTGCAGTCTCATGGCGCTTATGTTTCAGTTGCTAGAGATTGGCGCTCACATTGCATACAAAACTGTGCCTTGACCAAGATCCGCAACCGAACATTGATCAATGTACGCACTGAAGAGCCTGTGCTGCCGGGAAATACGAGTTCAGGCGTCTCGAAATTTCGGAAGCCGTCGCCTCTTTCAGCCTGATGGTGGCCACAAGGCGCAGCAGGTCGTCCCATGAGGCGCGAACGGCTTTCTCGTTGACGTGCCTGACCGGCACGATCTGCCATTCAGCCTCTTCGTCCACGCCGCTCCGGAACCGGCAGAGCTTGTGCTTCTTCAGGTCCCAGAATCTCGGCGCGTAGGAGACCCGGCAAATGCGTGATACGGAAGACCGCCTCCATGAAGCCGTGCTCGTCGGTGGAACGGATGTCGCTCCTGACCACGTCGCTATGCATCAGCCCGTCGATGACATAGGTGCTCTCGCGCTCGGCTGCGCTGAACACCAGCGAGTGCCAGAGGAAACTGCGCTCATCGATGAAGGTGTAGGCGCTGACGCCCTGCATCTGGCCGAAGTACTCGGTACCCATGTCGGGTTAGGGCCAAATTCCGCGGGTTCTTACCGCTGACAGGTCTTGTTTCGATCAGCGTTGGCAGAGCCGGAAATGCTCCGGCTGACGTGGCCTTCGGAGTCTTCATGCAAATCGGCCCCGGAGACCTCGGTGGTTCCCAGACTGCTTGACGCAGCTTCTGTCCAGGGCTTGGCAGGTGGGGTTGTCCCGCCGCCCGAGATGCACGCTTCAGGGTCCCGGACGAGGATCATCCCGAGGAGGTTGTGGCAACAGGGTCGGGTGCAGGACGGTGAAGATCGAATCGAAGCTGCCCTCGCCGCCACCGGCCTCGGCGAATGCAGCGCTGGTGTGGCCGGCGGCAAGCCTTGGGGTTCCGTCCCCGGCGGGGCGGCTGGAGAAACGTCCGGACCAGGCCCCGTCCGACCCGACGATGGCGCGGTCCGGGTGGGTCACCACCACGGAGGCGCCCTCGAACCCGCCGGTTGCGCCGATCGTGGCCGGCGCGAAGCGGATCTCATAGCCGGTGGGCGGGTGCCCGGCAGCCGCGTCGCCGCGCCGCCAGCCGAGTATTGCATAGAGGTGTTCGCGCTCGAGCGAGATGTCGCCGACGCAGCCGATTCAGCCGGCGACGGTGCCGCCTGCGAATTCCGCTTGCAGCGTAATCGTCGCCGTGAACTCCTCGGCCAGTGGCTCCGCGCCGGGTTGGCGGTAGCGGTAAACACCGCCGGCGCTGCCGGCATAGGCAGCCGTGCCCGAGACCGGGAGTGCAGGCGGGACGCGCGCATCAAGCTCCGGCCCGTCAATGAAGGGGACGATCTCGGCGTCCGCC
>JAJEAC010000032.1 GCA_022824315.1 Silicimonas sp. | reverse complement strand
TCCGAGCCGCCGGACGGCACGCACGGCAATGGCCTCACCACAGGAGCCTCACAACAGGAGCCGTACCATGGGAAAGGAAACGATTCCGGCAAAAGCGCGGCGAACCGCCGAAATCCCGCCCTTTTACGCAACCATCGACACATGATGCGGACAGCTTCATGCTCATCGTCCACCACGAAGCAAACCACGCCCTTGCCCGCTGCAGGGATGGCACGAATACCGTGTGCAATCTCGTTTCGGAGAGAGCCCTTGTATGGCACCTCGCTAAGCTTCTGAATCACTGTCTCGATCTCGTCAATTGTCCGTGGCGCAATCTCTGTTCCCGCATAGTCGGCGATCAACCAGGCAATGTCGGCGAGATCATCCGCCACGCTTGGGTGGCGGAAAGTTCTATACTTCTTCATTGGGACTTACAAAGAAAGGTTTGCACCTTTCCATGTTCCGCTCTCGCGGCACGACGTTGTGCATTGGCAAAGACGCTGATAGCAGGGACTCGTTGCCTTTGGCAATCGGCGTCGGGGACTGGCGCAGCTGGACGGCGAGAGGCGTTTGCATTGGCAACCTCGCTGACCCGTCAACTTCGTGACGTTGTGCATTGGCATGGCGACGTTTGGGCGGTCGAAAGATCGAGCAGGGCGAAAGCCGATCTGCGTCCGGCGTGATGTTCCACACGAAAGTCCGATGTTCAGGACATGTGCGCCCAACCCATGAAGGTTGGGCGCTTCCCGTGTGTCTTTCTTTGTAAGCCCCTCTTCATTCCTTTTGTTTCAGCCGACGACGGACGTCATCGAACATCGTATCGCTCTCATCCATTTCTATGAACTCAGAACGTAGCGTCTGCATCCGCGCCCTGATTGCGTCAGCCATCCCGCCAGAACGGCTTCGCGTTCGCCTTCTTCCTGCATGAGCCTCTCGATGCCTTGCGCAACCAGGCTGCTTACAGATGGGGAATCATATACGAAAGTCACATCGTGGCTTCGTTTTGATTTCACGGGTCATCGAAGTGGCCAACGCCAACGCTCCTCGCCGTGCAGATGCGCCAATCCCGGACGCCGCGTCATGTTTGCCCCTTCAGCGGGCGGTTCAGCAGGGCCGTGGCCCTCAAACTCCGTTGCCGAGATCGGAAAGGCAACGCCTCGCCCTCGTGCACGGTCTTCTTGCCACGTTTCCATCGCGAGCGCTACGCCAGAATCGAGCCATGTGACTTTCGGATATGATTCCCAGTCGAAACCTCAGGGACAGCAGGGGAAGGTCCTGACCGGAATCAAGCCCGGAAAACCCCTCCGTTTCCGTCGCACGGCGTTGTGCCGCGTCGCTCCTTGCACTATAGTCGCGGGATGCATCGGTTTCGCGATCGGGCCAGGCATCAAGGGGACGCCACGCAATGATTGCCGCCGCCACGCCATTCGACACGGACAGGGCCATCGCCGTGCCCCGTGTCATCTCCGCAGACGGCGCAGGCGTTTTGCGTGACGTGTTGGCTTCGATTCGTGGCGTCGTCTGTGGCCGCCTTGCCGGACGCGAGCCGGAATTCGCCGATACGTGCACGCCGACGCCCGGGCACTCCCGGGCGTGGCAAGCGATGGAGGTTGCACGATGAAGTCAGGAATTCGCCCAGGCATTCTGGCCGTGACAGCGGTGGTATCGCTTTCAAGTTGCGGACAGTTCGAGCAGGCAGAGGTCGTTCGTCCGCAGCTCGTGACATCACCACTTGCACCTTCCGGGGCAATGACCGTCGAGGAACTGGACGCAACGACCGCCGCCGAGCGCGATGCGGCCGTTGCGCCCGGCGCCGCCGGGCGTCTTCTTGGCGAAACCGTCGCGTCGCTTGGCGATGCAACGGTGCCAGGCTTCTGGATTGAAACGCCGCTGGCCGAGGCGACGGGTCCGGGACGATTGGTGTATCCCGCCAACGGCAACGGGGTCGAGGTCACGTTGATGCCGTCGGAAGGCGGTTCAAGTCGCGTTTCGCTTGCTGCGATGCGGCTTCTGGAGGCGCCGCTTGCAGGTTTGCCGACGTTCGAGGTCTACGCGCTTCCCTGAAAGCGGTTGCAGGTCCGCCTACTCGACGGTCACGGACTTCGCCAGATTGCGGGGCTGGTCCACGTCAGTCCCCTTTGCGACTGCGGTGTGATACGCCAGAAGCTGGGCTGGAACGGCATACAGGATGGGCGCCACCAGCTCGGGCAATTCCGGCATTTCGATGACGCGCCACAAGCCGTCGCCCGCCATCCGCCGCCCCTGTCTGTCGGTGATTAGGACAATCCTTCCGCCCCGGGCCAGCACTTCCTGCATGTTCGAAACGATCTTGTCGAAAAGCGCCGTTCGCGGAGCCATGACGATCACGGGAACGGTCTGGTCGATGAGGGCGATGGGACCGTGCTTCAATTCGCCGGATGAATGGCCCTCGGCGTGGATGTAGCTGACTTCCTTCAGCTTCAGCGCGCCCTCCATGGCAAGCGGGTACATTGCGCCCCGCCCGAGGAACAGGATGTCGCGGAACTTGGCCAAGGCACGGGCCGTGTCCTCGATCTGGCGCGAATTGCCCAGGGCCCGCGCAGCAAGCCCGGGCAGGCATTGAAGCGCACGTATGTGTTCTGCGAGCGTGTCGGCATCCAGTTGCCCGCGGTCTACCCCCGCCCTGAGGGCAAGAACCAGGAGCGCAAAGAGTTGGCAGGTGAATGCCTTGGTGGAGGCAACACCGATCTCGGGTCCGGCATGGATGGGCAGGGCCACATCGGATTCGCGCGCAATCGAGCTTTCCTGAACGTTGACGACGGACAAGGTCCGGGCGCGCTCCGCCACGTGCCGTAGCGCGGCGAGCGTGTCGGCTGTCTCGCCGGACTGGCTGACGAATATCGCGAGAGTGCCGTGGTCGACGGGCGTGTCGCGGTAGCGGAACTCCGAAGCCACATCCACCTCGACGGGGACACCCGCGAGCGACTCGAGCCAGTATTTTGCCGTCTGGCAGGCATAGAACGCGGTGCCGCAGGCAACCATGACGACCCGGTCAACCGCGGAGAAGTCCGGACACGCATCGGGCAGGAACAGCGCGCCGTTGCGGATGTAATGCTGAGCCGCATCCGCCAGGACGCCCGGCTGCTCGGCGATTTCCTTGGCCATGAAGTGCTGGTAGCCGTCCTTTTCGATCTGGCGTGGATCGATCCTGATCGTGCGAACTTCACGGTTTGCGAGTTGCCCTTTCGCGTCGCGAATCTCCACGCCAGCACGCGTGAGAACCGCGCAATCGCCTTCCTCGAGGTAGCTGATCTGGTCCGTCAGCGGGCTCAGCGCAACGGCATCGGAACCGAGATACACTTCGCCTTCGCCGAAGCCGAGCGCGAGCGGCGACCCCCTGCGCGCCGCGACGATCAGGTCGTCCTCGCCATCGAACAGAAACGCCAGCGCGAATGCACCTTCGAGGCATGCAATCGTCTTTGTGGCCGCGTCACGAGGTGCGAGGCCCTGGTCAATGTGATACTGCGCCATGAGCGACACGGTTTCGGTGTCGGTGTCGGTCTCGGTGGCGTATCCACTGGCGGCGAGTTCCTCGCGCAGTTCCCGGAAATTCTCGATGATGCCGTTATGGACGACCGCAACGCGCCCAGACCTGTGAGGGTGGGCGTTCGCCACCGAGGGCGCACCATGCGTCGCCCAGCGGGTGTGCCCGATTCCGGCCTTTCCGGGCAGAGGGTCGTGAATCAGCATGTCCGAAAGATTGACGAGCTTGCCAACCGCACGCCGGCGGTCCAGCGCACCATCGTTCACGGTTGCAATCCCGGCGCTGTCATATCCCCGGTATTCAAGACGCTTCAGCGCCTCAACCAAGGTTGGCGCAGCCTCATGACTGCCCAGGATGCCTACGATGCCACACACCGCCTCATTCCACCTTGCCCGTGCCCTTGGACGCGCGCAGCCTTGCCAAGAGCTTGCGGGCAAATCCCGGCCTGTTGCTCTGTTTGCCCCTGGCGATCGCGAGATCCCCGTCGGGGATGTTGCGGGTGATGACGGAACCCGTTGCCGTCATCGCTTCGTCGCCGACCTTGACTGGCGCGATCAGCATGGTGCCGGCACCGATGAAGGCTCTCTCGCCGATTTCGGTCCTGTGCTTGGAGGCGCCGTCGAAGTTGCATGTGATGGTTCCCGCTCCGACATTCGTGGCACGGCCTATCGACGCGTCGCCGATATAGGACAAGTGCTTGGCCTGCGCGCCTTCCCCGATCTGGGCATTCTTGACTTCGACGAAGTTGCCGATGCGGGCGTTATCCCCGAGTTCCGTGCCGGGCCGGAGACGCGCATGGGGTCCGACAACGGCATTGCGGCCGACGCGACAGCCTTCCAAGTGACTGAATGCCCGGATGCAGGCCCCGGATTCGATCACGACCCCCGGGCCGAAAACGACATTCGGCTCCACCACGACGTTGCGGTCAATGCGTGTGTCGAAGGCAAAGTGCACCGTGTCCGGCGAGCGAAGTGTCACGCCGCTCTCGATGGCAGTGGCGCGCGCGCGCTCCTGGAACACCGATTCGGCGCGAGCAAGGTCCGCGCATGTGTTGATGCCGAGCGCTTCCTCTTCGGCGCATGTCACCACCCTGACATCGAGCCCTTCGTTGCGGCCCAAGGCGGCAATGTCGGTCAGGTAGTGCTCGCCGGCCGAATTGTCCCGACCTGCAGCGGCGGCAAGACGAAGAAGCGTGCCGGTTTCGGCCAGTACCAGTCCCGCGTTGCAAAGCGTCATTGCACGCGTCGCTTCGTCGGCGTCTTTCCACTCGACGACCTTCTCCAATGTTGCACCGTCTCGTACGATGCGCCCGTAGCGCCCAGGGTCCGAAGCTTCGAATCCGAGAAACACGACTTCCGCACCGTCCGCCCTAGCCTTGCCCATGGCAGAGATCGTGTCCGGACGAATGAAAGGCGTGTCGCCGAGAAGCACCAGCGTGTCACCGCCCTTGCCGTCGAGTTCGGGCGCCGCCACCATGACGGCATGCGCCGTCCCGCGTTGCTCGGATTGCTCGGCGATCCTGATTTTGCCATCGGCTTTCAGCGCTTCCTGGCGGACCGCGTCACCGTCTCCACCGACAACGAGAACACGTTCCCCATCAAGCGCCTCCGCGGACGCAAGCACGTGGGCAAGGATTGGGGCGCCTCCGATTTCGTGCAGCACCTTTGGACGGTCGGACAGCATCCGCGTTCCTGCTCCCGCGGCGAGAACGATCAGGTGGGTTGGCATTCGCCCTTTCCTTTTTGGCTGCGACCTTTTAGCCGCGAGCGTGAGAGCCCGAAAGGTTGCTGGCATCAACTTGTGTTGCCGCAAGTTACATCGTGGGCGGGGACTTGCCGAAGGACGAATGCATGAAGTGCGTGATCTTCGATCTTGATGGAACGCTTGCAGACACCAGTGGCGACCTGATCGAAGCGGCAAATGCCTGCTTCCGGGCACGCGGTCTTGGTGACCGGCTTGATGAGACCAAGGACCGGCTGACGGCCCTGAGTGGCGGGCGCGCGATGCTGAGGCTGGGGTTTGCCCGAGCCGGCCAGGATGGCGTGGAGGCGGTGGAACGCACCTTTCCGGAGTTCCTGGACCGATACCGCGACGTCATCGACGCCAAGACCGTCCTGTTCCCGGGCGCGGTGGCGGCGGTCGATGCGTTGCGTGACGCGGGGTACTTGGTCGGCATCTGCACGAACAAGCCCGAGGCGCTGGCAGATCTCCTGCTCTGCCGGCTCGGCGTGCGAGACCGGTTTGCGTCGCTTGTCGGTGCCGATACCTTGCCGGTGCGAAAGCCCGACCCGAATGCTCTCCGCGAAGCCGTGACCCGGGCGTCCGGGAATCTTTCGCGTTCCATGCTGGTTGGAGACACCGAGACGGATGTCAGGACCGCTCGGGCGGCCGGCGTTCCGGTTGCGCTCGTTTCCTTCGGACCCGAGGGCGAACGTGTGGCCCGGCTGGAGCCGGATGCGCTCTTGCCGGACTTCGGAGCGCTTGGCAGGATCGTGGCCGAACTGATCGGGTAGTCGACATGGTGCATCGATTTGCAGGCAGTTTCACGCAACAGGAACCGATCCCGGACGCGGCGGTCGAAGCCGCGACCGCGGTCCTGAAGCACGGCAGGCTGCATCGATACAATCTGGCGGAAGGCGAGGTCGGAGAGGCTTCGCTTCTGGAGCGTGACTTTGCGGCGATTACGGGAGCACGCTACGTGCTGGCAATGACGTCGGGAGGTCATGCACTTGCGGCGGCGCTGCGCGCTCACGATGTACGACCGGGCGACGCCGTCCTGAGCAACGCCTTCACGCTGGCACCGGTGCCGGGCGCGATTGTCGGCGTGGGCGCGCGCGTTGTCTTCGTTGAAACGACGGAGTCGCTGACGATCGACTTTGCTCATCTCGAGGAAATGGCCGAGATGTCCGGGGCACGGGTTCTGATGTTGAGTCACATGCGAGGCCATCAACCCGACATGGACAGGATCATGTGCATCGCGCGGGACCGGGGCATCGTGGTCATAGAGGATTGCGCCCACACCATGGGCGGTTCCTGGCGGGGCGTGGTCTCGGGGCGGCACGGTGCAAGCGCGTGCTACAGCACCCAGACTTACAAGCACATCAATTCCGGCGAAGGCGGTCTCCTGGCAACGGACGATCCGGACGTGGCGGCGCGCGCCACGCTCCTGTCCGGGAGCTACATGCTCTACGAGCGCCACGGCGCCGGTCCCGGTGCGGACGCGTTTGAGGCGCTGCGGGATTTCACGCCGAATCTCTCGGGACGCATGGACAACCTGCGTGCGGCCATCCTCCGCCCGCAGCTTGCTGCACTTCCCGAGCGCGTGAAGCGCTGGGCCGACCTGCACGATGCGATGGAAGATGGCCTGCGAGACCTGCCTCTGCTGAACCTCATCGATCGGCATCCGGACCTGGTACGGGTTGGTTCGTCATTCCAGTTTCGGTTGCCGGGCCATGAAGCGAACGAGATTGAGGCCTTTGTACAAAGGTGCGCGCGCCGTGGCGTTGAATTGAAGTGGTTTGGTGCCGCACGGGCACATGGGTTCACGTCTACCTATCGCCATTGGGCCTATGCAGATGCGCTGGCCTTGCCGCAAACCGATCAGGTGATGTCCGGGCTCCTGGACATGCGCGTTCCTCTGACGTTCTCGGAGGAGGATTGCGAGATCATCACAAGGATCATCCGCGAGGAGGTCTCCGGCACGCGGGCCTGAAATCCTGGCCGTTTCGGTCAAGCGTCGAACTTGGTGGCACCTTTATTGAGAAGCGCGATGCCTGCCATGCTTGACGCACGGAACCCGCGCAGCTAGAAAAATGAACGTTCGTTCATATACGGGGACCCCAGATGTTCGACGCTTCCATGCGTTTCGATCTCGGCGAGGACGTGGACGCGCTTCGCAACATTGTGCGGCGCTGGGCGCAGGAGCGGGTCCGGCCCATGGCGATGGAGATCGACCGTGCGAACGCCTTTCCACCGGAGCTATGGCGAGAAATGGGTGAGCTGGGACTCCTTGGCGTCACCGTTGAGGAAGAATATGGTGGCGCCGGTCTGGGGTATCTTGCCCACACGGTTGCCGTCGAGGAGATTGCGCGGGCATCAGCCAGCGTCTCGCTATCCTACGGGGCGCATTCGAATCTCTGTGTCAATCAGATCAGGCTGAACGGGAGCGAACCGCAGAAGGCAAGGTTTCTGCCCCGGCTCGTTTCGGGAGAGCATGTCGGCGCACTTGCCATGAGCGAGGCAGGTGCCGGTTCGGATGTGGTTTCGATGAGTCTCCGTGCCGAGAGAAGGAACGATCATTACAGGCTCAATGGGGCCAAGTACTGGATTACCAACGGGCCGGAAGCGGATACGCTGGTCGTTTATGCCAAGACCGACCCCGATGCAGGATCGAAAGGCATCACGGCATTCCTCGTTGAACGCGAAATGACCGGATACTCGACGAGCGCCCATTTCGACAAGTTGGGCATGCGTGGCTCGAACACGGCGGAACTGATCTTCGAAGACGTTGAAGTGCCGTTTGAGAACGTGCTGGGCGAAGAGGGGCAGGGCGCTCGCGTCCTGATGTCAGGTCTGGACTACGAGCGCGTGGTGCTGGCCGGTATCGGGCCCGGCATCATCGCTGCCTGCCTTGACGAGATCATGCCCTACATGGCCGAGCGCAAGCAGTTCGGGAAGCCGATCGGGTCGTTCCAACTCATGCAGGGGAAGATCGCGGACATGTATGCGGCGATGAACTCCTCGCGCGCATATGTTTACGAGGTCGCGAAGGCCTGTGACCGGGGCGACGTCACGCGTCAGGATGCGGCCGCGTGCTGCCTGTTCGCAAGCGAGGCCGCGATGCGGCAGGCGCATCAGGCCGTGCAGGCGATGGGTGGCGCGGGTTTCATGAACGACCATCCCGTGTCTCGACTCTTTCGTGACGCGAAGCTGATGGAGATTGGCGCGGGAACGAGCGAGATCCGGCGGATGCTCATCGGTCGGGAGTTGATGGGGCAGGTTGCGTGAGGGGGCGATCGGCGTGCCTTGAGCGCGGCATCAACTGGATGCGCCGTGTACTCTTCCAGACCCTCGGGCGTGGAATTCAGCGGATCAAGCGGTGAACTTTGCCGGCTTTGCCCACAGGGTGCCCGTCACTGCGGAATCCCCGGCGCATTGACCGTGAGTTTGGGGATTCCCGGCAGGTCGGAATCCGATGGACTTTCCGTCACTGCGGTTCCGGTGGCTTGACCTTTACGGTCACGACCTCGGTGTCGTGATACTGCTGGTGATGGACTGACGACGCGAGATGCCGCAACAGCCGTAGCGAAGCCTCATGACCAAGAGAGGTGCCGGTGGTGTGCTCGCCAAGCCGGGAAATGCGATCCTCCAGGTTGATCTCGTCACCGGAGGCGACGACGAACTCCAGAACGGCACCGCCGTCTTCGCGCGAAACAGAAAGGCGGAGGTTTCGGGACCGTGTATCCGACTGGTTTTCGATAAGCGTCAAGAGGGTTTCTTCTCCGACGGCGTCAAGCCGTTGCGCCATGGCGGCACCCCACCCATTGCTCAAGGCAAATTGCCGCAGAAACGCGCTCATCGGGCCAAGTGCAGACTGGTTCAACGTGACGACTTCCATGCGCCTGCGTCGGGGTTTCGTCACATCCATGAACACCGTCAGCAGGATGGCCGAGGCACCGCCGGCCGTCATGCCGTTCTGAAACAGGCCGCCGGCGAACTCCGCAAAGAACTCGGGGTAGATCACTCCGCTCTGGAAGCCGACACCAATCCAGAATGAAATGCCGACCACCACTCCCTTGCGGTAGTCCAGCCCGTCCTGCACAACCATTCTCATGCCGACGACGAACAGTGTCGATAGAAGTACGGTCGCGTAAGCAGCCACGACTGGCCCTGGAATCGCGAGGATTGCGGCGAGCGACTTGGGCAAGAGGGCCATGGCGAGGAAGATAAGGCCAACGGCAACGCCGACGCGGCGCGAAGCCACCCCGGTAAGCTCGGTCACGGAAATGCTGGTGGAATAGGTCGTGTTCGGAACCGTGCCGAGCAGGCCGGACAGCATGTTGCCAAGCCCGTCGGCGGCGACTGCACCCTCAACCGCCCGGTAATCAACGGCCCGGCGTTTGCGCCACGAAACGTGCTGGATCGCCATCGAGTCGCCGATTGTCTCAATTGCGCCGACAATCGTCACGATCACGAAGGCCGGCAGCAAGCTCCAGAACGCCGGCCCGAAGTCCACGTCGAAGCCCGGCCATCCACCCTGCGGCAGCCCGATCCAGGACGCTTGGGCCACGCGCTCGGTTTCGTAGATGCCAAACATCCAGCCGATCACGGAACCGATGACGACCCCGATCACCGGAGCCCACAGGCGCCAGACCCCGGTTGCGGAAAGCGCGATGCAGACGATGACCGCGATCGTTGCAGCCGCCGAAAGCGGCGACGCCAGTTGGTGGGCATCGTCCGGCACCTCTTCCAGCATGGTGAATACAATCGGCATCACCGTCACCGCGATAAGCATGATGACAGTGCCGGCAACGGTGGGCGTGAATATTCGGCGCACCCAGACAAGACGCGTGGCGAGAACGAACTGGATCAGGGACGAAATGACAACAAGCGTGGCAAGCAGCGCCGGGCCTCCGGCCACGATCGCAGCTATGCTGACCGCGATGAACGCACCCGACGTTCCCATGAGGAGAACATAGCCGGCGCCGAAGCGGCCGACGCGAACTGCCTGGATAATCGTGCTGACCCCGCTGATGGCAACGACGGCGAATGCCGCCCAAGACAGATAAGGATCGCCTTCTCCGGCGGCACGGATGACGATGGATGGGGTGAGCACGATTCCGGCGATGGTAAGAAGTGCCAATTGCAGGCCGAGACCAAATGCCAGTGGCGTTGGAGGCTTTTCGTCCGCAGCATAGCGAATATGCTTGCCGTCCCCGTCCGTATCCATGCCATCGCCTCCAGACACTCGCCGCAGAAATTCCGCACCGGTGAAGCAATCACTCGGTCACACGAGTAGCAACAGGACCCCAAATTCCCTGCGTGTCAAGTCTGCCCGGGATATAATTTCCTGCGTGTCAAGTCTGTCCGGGATATGGTTCACCGCACCCGCCTTGCGGCCCTGGGCACAGGCGGCAGCGCCCTGACACTCTGAGCGAACAAGTGGGTCGCGAAGGAACTGCGGAGCAATCTGTGGCACGAAGCGCGTTGCAGGCGGCATCGGGAAATTGCGAAAGTCACATCTTTCCTCCCGGGCGCTGCTCAACTGAGAACATGGTCGCCGCCAACCGAACGGGACCGCGCAAGTCCTGCTCGCTCTGATCGTCTGCAAGCCCTCGGTGGTACAAGAGCTGCTCGGAAGCTTACATTCGAGTCTTGGGTCCATCCCAACAATGATCCCAATGGGGGTGCATAGAAATCGAGGCTAGTTTCCAAACATCGTGTTAGGGAGCCACATCACGATCTCCGGAAAGGCGATCAGCAAGGCGACGGTCAGCACGTCGCAGACGAAGAACCACCAGATTCCCTTGAAAACTTGAGGCAGCGGAATGTCCGGCCGGACCCCCGACACGACAAAGCAGTTGAGGCCTATGGGCGGCGTGATCAGGCAGATTTCCACCATCTTGACGACAATGATCCCGAACCAGACGGAATCGTAGCCAAGCGACAGGATGATCGGGTGCACGAGCGGCAGGGTGATCAGCAGCATGCCCATCGCGTCCATGAACATGCCAAGCACAACATAGGTCAGCAGGATGATGATGAGCACCCAGATCCGGTCGACCTCGAGCCCGAGGATCAGCCGCTCCACCTCCGCCGGCAGGCCGGAGAACCCGAGGAACCGCACCATGATCAGGATGCCCCAGATGATCGTGATGATCATCACGGCGGTCTTGGCGGATTCCTGGAGGGCGGTGCTGAACTGCGTCCATGTCATGCCCTTCCAGAGCGACAGCAGGAAGACGATCATTGCACCGACGGCGCCCGATTCCGTCGGGGTCATGACGCCGGTGTAGATGCCGCCGACGACGACGGTGACGACGGCGAGGATGCCCCAGATCTCGCCGAGGGACCTCAGCCTCTCGCCCCATTCGACGCCGTACACGGGTCCGCCCAGGGACGGGTTCAGCTTGACGCGGACGATGATGGCGACGGCATAGATGATCGCGGAGATGATGCCGGGGATGAAACCGGCGACCAGGAGCCGTCCGACGGATTCCTCGACGATGATCGCGTAGACGACGAGGATGCCCGACGGCGGGATCAGCGAGGCCAGGGTCCCGCCGGCGGCGACGACGCCGGCGGAGAAGCCGGGCTTGTAGCCGTAGCGCAGCATTTCCGGGATCGCGATCCGGGAGAACACGGCCGCGGTCGCGGTGGACGTGCCGGAAACGGCGGCGAACGCCGCTGTCGCGAACACCGTTGACACGGCAAGGCCTCCCGGAAGCCAGGAGAACCACATCCGCATGCAGCGGAACGCGCCCTGCGTCAGCTGGGCGTGGTAGGCCATGTAGCCGATGATGACGAACATCGGCAGCACCGACAGCGAGTAGTGCGCCAGTTCGGCGAACGGGATCGTGCCGGCGATCCCGACGGCCCTCGGAAAGCCGAGCATGATGGCGTCGATCAGCCCCTGGCCCGATTCGGCGTCGATCTGCTTGCCGCCCATCGCGGCCGCGAGCCCGAACAGGCCGATGAGCGCACCGGCATACGCGACGTGCATGCCGATGGCGATGAGGATGCAGAGCACCACGACTCCGACAATGCCGATCGTCAACGGATCCATGGGCGTCTATCCTTTCGGGTCTTCGCCGGAGTCCGGGTCCGGGATCGCGTCCCGCGCCAGCTCCGCCTCCCTCTGCGCAACGTCCTCGGCCGTCGGGGTCGTCGGAACCCCGATCGGCGTCGCATCGGGATCGAGAGCGAGGCGCAGGTATCCGCCGAGCTCGATCCAGAGACGGAAGAACAGGACGCAGAAGCCCAGGCAGATGATCAGCTTGGGGGGCCAGACCTGTATCTCCGCGTCCATGGTCGTGTCGCCGATCTGGTAGGCCCGGAGGAAATGGTCCCAGGTCCCCTTGATCATGGCGGCGCAGATGAGCAGCGTCGTGCAGGTTCCGATCGCCTCCAGGATCCAGAGCACGCGGCCCTTGAGGCGCTTGAGAAGAAGCTCCATGCGGATGTGGCCGGCCAGCCGCTGGCAGTAGGCGAGGCCGAAGAAGCCCATGGTCGGTATCAGGATCTCGACGAGGTCGACCTGCCCGTGGATCGGCGAATTGAACACGTAGCGCATGAAGACTTCCGCACAGGCGACCCACATCAGCATGAAGAGGAACAGCGCGGCGAAGCCGTTCAGCGCCGTCTCGAGGCGGTGATACAGGACGTCCACGCGCCACAGCGCATGATCGAAATGGCCGGCCGGTGCATCGGTCACGGTGCTCTCCTCGACCCGGGGGCCGACCCTTGCCGGACCCGGCCGCGCTGCAATGACGGCCGGGCGGGCAGGCGTCCCCGATCAGTTGTCCTTGTACCGCTCGGCGGCGTCGAGGATGATGTCGAGCAGTTCCTGGCCATCGTATCCCTGCTCGTTCATCGACTGCACCCAGTCGTCCCAGATCGGCCTGCCGACGGCTTCGGCGAAAACCGCTCGTTCCGCCGGGTCGACGACCACCTTGGTCAGCCCCTTGTCCTCGAAGAAGGGCAGGGCATCCGCGTCGGCCTGCAGGACCGTCGCGATCTGCAGCTCGTAGCCGATCTCGGAGTCGATGAACTCGTCGATGAGCGCCTTGTACTGGTCCGGCAGCGCGTTCCACGCATCGTTGTTGAACAGCGCCCCGCAGGCGATCGAGCCCACGGCCAGGCCGCTCGTGTACCAGTCGCTCAGTTCCCAGATCTTGAACGACTTGTGCGCGTAGTAGGGAAAGGCGACCGCGTCGAGCAGCCCGGTGTCGAGCGCGCCGTAGGCTTCGGTCGCGGTCATGTTCGTCGGTATCGCGCCAAGCTCCTTCATCGCCTTGCCCTGCTGGCCCAGTGCGCGGATCCGCATGCCCTTCCAGCCGTCAAGGCCGTTCGGCGGCTCGCCCGTGCCGAGGACCTCGTAGAGCGGCAGCAGCGAAGACATGAAGAAGCGGGCGTTCCACTTCTCGATCTCCGCACGCAGGACCGGATGCTCATAGTATGCGTGCGTCACGTGCCGGAGCTGGCGCTGGCTGTCGATCGGCAGGAACGGAAGGTCGAGCCCCGTATGCGCGGGCAGCTTCCCGGGGTAGTAGGCCGCGCAGAAGGAGGCGCCCTGGAAGGCGCCGATCTTCAGGCCGTCGAGATTGGCCCGCGGCTTGGACAGCGTGCCCCTGTGGATCTCCATGGTGAAGTTGCCGCCCGTGCGCCTGTCGATGAAGTCCGCAAAGCGCCAGATGTACTCGGTGATCGCCCGTCGCGGACCCCCGGTGCTGGAATAGTCCCAGTGCACTCTCGGTCCCTCGACGATGTCTGATTCGCTCTCTGCAAACGCCGTGCCGCCGGCGAATGATGCACACAGAATGATGCCGAGCATGCCCGCAACGGACACGAAATGCCTTTTGTTCATTTGATTCCCGCGCTGTTGAACCCATTTTCTGTGTCGGTAAGGGCAGCGCGCCTCCTTGTTGACGACATTGTTACGCCATGGCAGATCATGTCCCGGTTGACAAGCATTCGTCTGTGCGCGGCGCAAGGAAAGTTCCGATGCGGCACGCGGGCGGTTCAAGCGATGGGTTCCAGTTGATGCGTGGCTTCCAGTTGGGGCGCGGGTTCCGGAATGGAACGCGCCGCCCGACATCCACCGGTCCTGCGGCCGGGACGGACGACGGTTTCCGGTCATTCGCCCCGGGGCCGGGCTGTGGCGTTTCCCGGAGCGAGGGAGCATTGTACGCCCCGGCATGGCGTCTTGCGCATTCGCTCCCGCGACGGGGTCGCGCAACCGTGCCCCTAGGACATGAAATCATGCGGCGCGCCTCGTCCGAACCGGAGAGGCTCGAGTGAAGTTCGCGATGTTCGTGAATGTCCAGTGCCGCGAGGGGTTCGGGTACGAGAACGTCTATCGCGCACGACTGGACGAGTGCGTCCTTGCCGAAGAGCTGGGCCTTGACGCCTTCTTTCTTGCCGAACACGCCTTCAGCGAGCACGGACGGCCGTCGCCGGCGGTCTCGCTTGGCCACCTGGCGGCACGGACAAGCCGGATTCGCCTCGGGACCGCGGTCTCGGTCCTGTCGTGGCACAATCCGCTTGAAGTGGCCCAGGACTATGCAACGGTCGACATCCTGTCCGGCGGACGACTGAACTTCGGCATCGGCAGAGGGGGGAGCAAGCACGAGTTCGACGGCTACGGCGTCGACTGGGTGACGTCGCCGGAACGGTACCTGGAAGCGCTGTCAGTTGTCCTCAGGGCATGGGAGGGCACGCCGTTCTCGTTCAAGGGGCGGTTCTTCGAATTCCCGGAACTCTATGTCAACCCGATGCCCGTGCAGCGCCCGCATCCGCCGCTCTTCCAGCCGACGGTGACCCGGGAAGCGATGGACGCGGTCGTCCCGCAGAACATCACCCCGATCGTGGGGGCCACCTTCGGGTCGAAGACGCGCATCCGCGAGAACTTCGCGCATCTGGCGAAGGTCCTCGAGCGCGAGAGGCGAACCGACATGGACCGGGTCGCACTCCCACTCATCTTCGTGGGAGATACGGTCGAGCAGGCCAGGCGCGACGCCCGGGAATCCATCGAGTGGCTTCTCGGGAATTTCGCGGCGAATTTTGACTTGCCGGAGGGCGAGGAGTACCCGGAGAGGTTCCTCGGCCGGAAGCGGATCGGCGAGTACATCCGGTCGCTCACCTACGACCGGGTGATCGAGGAAGACCTCATGTGGATCGGGGACGCGGACCATGTTGCGGAGCGGGTGAAGTGGCTGCGGGACGAGTGCGGGGTGTCCTACGTCATTTCCAACATGAGCCCTGGCGGGATGGAGCACGAGAAGGTCGCGAGATCGCTGGAACTCTTTGCGGCCAGGGTTCTGCCCCGGTTTCGCAACGGCTCGTGAGGGGAGGGGCTTCGGGGCATGGCAGTCACGGCGTGGAGAATGGAACGACAGGGACGCGAGGACCGCGGGAACGGCGCCGGCCGGCCTGCTTCTCCCCGCAACATTCGAGGTAGGGAATGAGCAAGGACGCACCACCACCTTCGGCGGACGACGCAATCCGCTACGAGCCGCCCGACAGGGCGCCCGCCACGCTTGCGGCCGGCATCGGCCTCCAGCTCGCGGCCATGGTTCTTGTCAGCACCACGCTGATACCGACCATCGTGTTCCGCGGCGCCGGCGCGAGCGAGACGGAGGTCTGGTGGGCCGTCTCCGCGTCGCTCGTGCTGTGCGGCCTCACCACGGTCATGCAGGCGACCCGGCTCGGGGCCGGCTACGTCATCCTGACCGGCACCTCGAGCGCGGCGGTCGCGATCAGCATCGCCGCCCTGTCTGCGGGCGGCCCGGCCCTGCTCGCCCTCCTGGTCGCCATCTCGTCGCTCTTCCAGGTTGCCGTCGCGGCGCGCCTCTCGGTGCTGAGGCGGATATTCACGCCCGCCATCGCCGGCACCGTGCTGATGCTGATCCCCGTGACCATCATGCCGCCCGTCCTCGGTGCGCTGGGCCACGTCCCCGAAGGCATCCCCCCCGAGGCCGCCGCCTTCACGGCGTTCGTCACGCTCGCGGTCATCGCCGCGGTCTCGCTGAAGGGCGGCGCCAGGATGCGCCTCTGGGCATCGGTCATCGGTTTCCTCGCCGGGGCCCTCTGTGCCGTGCCGTTCGGATTCTACGACCTCCGGGGGGTCGCCGAGGCCCCCTGGATCGGGCTCCCGGAAGGCGGCCCGCCGGCGCTGGCCCTCGACCTTGGCCCGGACTTCTGGGGCCTCCTGCCGGCCTTCGTCCTCGTAACGCTGATCGGGACGGTCCAGAGCGTGAGCGGCGCCATCGGGGTCCAGCGCGTCTCCTGGCGCACGGCCCGGGCGGTCGACTACCGCTCCGTCCAGAACGCCGTCGCCCTGGCCGGCCTCGGCAACGTCCTCTGCGGCCTGGCGGGCACGATCCCGAACGCCTCGCGCACCACGGGCGCGTCGGTCGCCGGGCTCACCGGCGTCGCGTCGCGCCGGATCGGGATCTCCGTCGGCGCCTGGCTGCTTGCGTTCGCCTTCCTGCCCAAGGCCATCGCGCTGGTCCTGGCGGTGCCGGGCCCGGTCATCGCCGCCTATCTCATGGCGATGCTCGCGACGCTGTTCATGATCGGCGTCAGGGTCGCGACGCAGGACGGGATGGACCACCACGGACGGCTGATCGTCGGGATCTCCTTCACGACCGGGCTGGCCTTCCAGTACGACCTGATCTTCCCCGACCTGGTCGCCGGCTTCGCGGGCGGGCTCCTGGGCAGCGGAATCACGGCCGGTGGGCTCACCGCGGTCGTCCTGGTCCTGTTCATCGAGTTGACGAGCCCGCGGTCGAGCCGCTTCAGGGCGGCGTTCACGATCGACGTCCTGCCGGACCTCAGGGCGTTCCTGTCGGACTTCGCGGAGCGCTGCGGCTGGGACCGGGAGATGGAGCGCCGGCTGGAGGCCGTCAGCGAGGAAACCCTGCTGACGCTGTTGCGCGAGGAAGAGGACGACGACGGGCGCGTGCGCCAGCTGCGGGTCACGGCACGCAAGGACGGCCGCGGCGCTTGCCTGGAGTTCGTGGCCTCGGCAGGCGAGGAGGAGAACCTTCAGGACCGCATCGCGCTCCTCGGCGAGGAGATCGACCAGACGACCCTCGAACGCGACGTCTCGCTTCGCCTCCTGCGGCACCTCGCCTCCTCGGTCCGGCATCAGCAGTACCATGCCACGGACATCGTCACCGTGGTGGTCGAGGCGAAGTGACGCCGTCGCGACCCGGTCGCGACGGCGTCGTGCGACCCGACCTCTCGGGTCAGGACTTCTGGTTCGTGGGAATGCCGTTGATGATGCGGTGCAGAATGATCCTGCAATCCTTGTCAACACCGTCCTGGCCAAGATCCGCCAGCGAGTTGAGCGCGAGCGCCGCACGCATCCGGGCGGTGGGATCGTTCTGCGCATACTGCGCGACGCTGCTGAACGTGTCTTCGAGAAGCTGTCTTGGCGTCATGCCATCTGAACCGGACATGTCTTTTCCTTTCGATTTCGTGTTTTCACTGTAGTATGGCATCCTATGAACCGAGATTCGCGGCACTGTCAATCGGTCTCGAAACGAAAGTGAGGTCAACTTCCAACCGCGTCACATGACAGCTGGCACCAGCAGAAAGAGGCGACGTGCCACGGCGCACTGGAATTTCGACCGCCTGGGGGCTGGGACCGGATCACTGCCTGGATTCAGGAACACTCACGTCGTGGATGCGCACTGGCCGACGGCATGCCGAACCAATGCGTCGGATCCCAAAAACCCAATGCCAACGGGACGATCCGTTTCCGGTGGGTCGACTTCGCGAAGCGCTTTCCCATTCCGCGAACGACAGTTGACGATCGAAGCTGGTCATCAAGATATGAAGCCGACCGCAAATCTAACGACTCAACACCCGTGGATACTGCTCCACGTGTTGACGTCGCGAAGCATGACTTCGACGGCGGCACGCTTCGACAGGGCGCGTCGCCTGCCTGCCGAATTGAGGCGCAAGCTCGGCGACCCGCCTGTCCCAGCTGGCTGCCCTGCGGAGCCGTCCGATCCCCGAAAATTCGAGGGGCGCTGCAACCTCGGCTTCACCGACTCCAACATGGTTGTGCTTATTCCACCGGTGGTCACCGCGATTCGGCGCGCCAGCCCGTTTGCGGAAACGAGAATTCGTTCCGTCGTCCCGGAATCCGATGTTTTGCACGCACTGCCCAACCGGGATCTCGAACTGATCGCGGATTGAATCACGACGTTCACCCGGGATTCATGCGGAAACCTGCGCTATGCTCCACTGCAGAATGATGACATCGTTCTGCTTGTACAGAAGGGGCATCCCGCCGCCTGCCTTGCCAGTTTGAGCCGTAATGCGATCTCGGGCATGTGGTTCCTTTCGGATTTGGTTTTTTCGTTGCCGATGCACAATTGAGAGAGTCCAGGCGCCCGGGCGCTGGTGCGGCGCAGCATGCGACTGCTCTGGCGGCGCGTCTCCTGTCGTCGGCGTCCGCCGGACAGACGTCCATCGAGATTTGTCATGGCGCGGCTTCGAGCCGGCCTCCGGACCGTGGCCATGAGCCGCACCACGTGTCCCGATCTGGGAAGAGTTTAGGGTCGCGTCCCTGACGCCTGGCACTTCGAGCTGCAGCATGAGGTTCCTCTGGATGCATTGCACGAAGTTATGCGGAGAACTATATGCGTAACCAAACCGTTGGTCAGAAAAATGTTTCGCTTTTGTTCTGTCAACATATTGTGTGTGGAAGGGTGCCGGGAACACCCTGGCCCGGTCGATCGCCGAACAGCAATGGGGGAGACTCGCCGAGCAACTGATCTGCAAGCTGAGAGCGCCGGTGGGTCAGCGATGCGGGTTGATCCCACGCACACGAGCACGGACCGCCGCGTCTGCGGCCATCGGCAGTCCATGCCGGTCCTTGTGCGCGAGTTTGCCTGGGGCGGCTGCGGTCCGGTGACGGCCCGCGATGTCAAGGCGGCACGGAACATTCTCCGGCGCGGGATCGCGCTGGCCAGGTGGGACGTCGGCCCTTCGGGTCGTCCCGGTGCGTTCGATGGTGTTTTTGAACCACATGTCGCCGGGTTGCCGGGGCGGGACGCGGTGTATGACTGACTGATGGTTAGTTATGTATGTAATTCCCAAGTGATGCCCTATGTCCAGAAGGTTCTGGCCGAACAGGATGCCTATAGGGATGCAAGCCCGTCCGTGCTGCCCAGGATTGTCCGATTGGTCGCCGCACCAATTGGGCCCCTGACTGACAGGCTGATTCCCGCCAGCGCCGTTGAGGCGGCAATCCGGAGCGCTGACTGGGTTGCTTCGTCCTCGATCCGAACCGCGGCGATCTCCCATGAATTCGCGGATTTGGAGGCCTGCGATGCGGCCGCTGCGGATGTGCGGCGCTGGGCAATGGGCTATGCGGCGACAAGTGGCGGCGCAGCAGGCGCCTTTGGAGCGGCGGGGCTGGCATTTGACATCCCGGCCACGGTCACCTTGGCTCTCAGAACGGCGCGGCTCACGGGACTCTGCTATGGATTCGGCGGCATCGGAGAGCGGGAGCGGGTCCACATTCTCGATATCCTGCAGCTTGCCGGGGCGAACTCGGTGGAAGAGCGTGACGCGATACTGCAGCGCCTTGCCGAGTCCCGTACGCAGTTCGGTCGCGACGATTGGCAGAAGATTGCGGCAATGACCGGAAGGGCAACGGGTTCGGCAATGGCGATGCAAAGGCTGGCGACGACGCTCGGGCTCAATCTCTCGACGCGAAAGATGGCGCAGGTTGTGCCCATCGTCGGAGCGGTGGTCGGGGCAGGCGTGAACGCGACCTTTCAGCACGACGTTGCGTCGGCGGCGCGATTCGCGTTCCGGGCGCGCTGGCTCGAGGTGAACGAGGGCATCATCGAGGGCCGGATGAGCATCCCGGCGCCAGCAAGCACCTGAAGACGCCAGAAGATCCCGGCGCTTGGAATTTGATCGCCAGTGCACCTTGCTCCCTCGCAATGCCCTTGAGAGCGCTCCATGGCGCCTGTTGCGCAATTCTTCCAACATTGACCACGAACGGTACGGGCTGTAGGGATGGTCGCATCGACGGCAAATTGCGCGGAGGTCGCCTTGGAAGATCTGCTCAGGGAATATTTGCCAATCCTGGTCTTTCTCGTGATTGCGACCGGGCTTGGAATGGTCCTGATCCTCGCGGCGGTCGTCCTGGCGCCAAGCGATGCCGATCCGGAGAAGCTCAGCGCATACGAATGCGGATTCAATGCCTTTGATGATGCGCGGATGAAGTTCGATGTCAGGTTCTACCTGGTTTCGATCCTGTTCATCATCTTCGATCTGGAGATTGCATTCCTGTTTCCATGGGCGGTCGCCTTCGGTGACTTGGGAGATGCGGCGTTCTGGTCGATGATGGTCTTCCTGGTGGTTCTGACCGTCGGATTCGCCTACGAGTGGAAAAAGGGCGCGATGGACTGGGAGTGATCCCGGAATGCCGGACTCCGAGCATTGCCTCCTGTCGTTGCAGGATGCGCCCAGGCTTGCGACTCTTGGCATTCCACGTGTGTTTTGCTGCGCTAGGTCGCGTTGACGCTTCACAGGGGAGCGGATAAACCGCGCTCTCAGGAGGTGCACCCATGAGCGTTGCCACATCGCCCAATGCCGCCGGCCCTGATCGCGACGTGGATGCGCGTGAGTTCAACCGGCAATTGCAGGACAAGGGCTTTCTCGTCACCTCCACTGCGGACGTGATCAATTGGGTTCGAACCGGAAGTCTCCACTGGATGACGTTCGGATTGGCGTGCTGTGCCGTCGAGATGATGCACACGTCCATGCCGCGTTATGATCTTGAGCGCTTCGGCACGGCGCCTCGTGCGAGCCCGCGCCAGTCGGACCTGATGATCGTGGCTGGAACGTTGACGAACAAGATGGCGCCCGCACTGCGCAAGGTCTACGACCAGATGCCCGAGCCGCGCTACGTGATCTCGATGGGTTCCTGCGCAAATGGCGGCGGTTACTACCATTACAGCTATTCGGTCGTGCGAGGCTGTGACCGGATCGTTCCCGTCGATGTCTATGTTCCAGGCTGCCCGCCGACCGCGGAAGCGCTCCTCTACGGCATCCTTCAGTTGCAGCGCAAGATTCGCCGCACGGGCACAATCACGCGCTGAGGAGGCGGCGATGTCTGCAGAGCTCACTGAACTTGCCGCCGGGATCAAGGCGAAGCGGCCAGACTGCGTGCTTGCGCACGCAGTGGCCTTCGGCGAGCTTACGGTGGAGGTCGCGCTGTCATCCCTCGTCGGCTTCGTGGACTTCCTGAAGGCGGACAAGAGCTACCGATTCACGACGCTCGTTGACATCACCGCCGTCGACTATCCGGAGCGGGAGGCGCGCTTCGACATGGTGTATCATCTCCTCTCGATGCACCGGAACCGGCGCATTCGCCTGAAGGTCGCTGTGCGCGAGAATGAGTTTGTGCCGTCATTGACAGACGTACATGCCTCGGCAGGCTGGTTCGAACGCGAGGTGTTCGACATGTTCGGCATCCTCTTTTCCGGCCACCCGGACCTGCGACGCATCCTCACCGACTACGGGTTCCAGGGCCACCCGCTGCGGAAGGACTTCCCCACGACCGGGTATGTCGAGGTGCGCCACGACGAGGAATTGAAACGCGTCGTCTATGAGCCCGTAAAGCTCGTGCAGGAATACCGCCAATTCGACTTCATGTCCCCATGGGAAGGAGCGAACTACATCCTGCCGGGGGACGAACGGGCCGGGGCGAAGGACTGAGCAATGAGATATCCGTTTCGCTTGAATCGCATTGCAAGCGTCTGGCAGGTGCCGGTTGTCGGTGCGGGCGCGTCGTTCAGCATGCCCATGCATGACCAGGCGACGTGCTGCCACCGCGGCGATTGTTCTCAACGGCCGGAAAGGGCGAAATGATGGACGGCAAGCCTGACGACGCCTTGGCCGGCGAGAAGAAGCTCCGGAACTTCAACATCAATTTCGGGCCGCAACACCCGGCTGCCCATGGCGTGCTGCGGCTGGTGCTGGAGCTTGACGGGGAAATCGTCGAGCGTTGCGACCCGCATATAGGCCTACTTCATCGCGGCACCGAGAAGCTGATGGAAAGCCGCACCTACTTGCAGAACCTGCCGTATTTCGACCGGCTCGACTATGTCGCGCCGATGAACCAGGAACATGCCTGGTGCCTCGCGATCGAAAAGCTGACCGGTACCGAGATTCCGCGCCGGGCGTCGTTGATCCGCGTCCTGTATTCAGAGATCGGACGCATCCTGAACCACCTGTTGAACGTGACGACGCAGGCACTCGATGTCGGAGCCCTCACCCCGCCGCTCTGGGGGTTCGAGGAACGCGAGAAGCTCATGGTGTTCTACGAGCGGGCTTGCGGGGCGCGCCTGCATGCCGCCTACTTTCGCCCGGGCGGCGTGCACCGGGACCTTCCGCCGGAACTTGTCGACGACATAGACAGGTGGGCTGACAAGTTCCCGAAGGCGCTGGACGACATCGACGGCCTCCTGACGGAAAACCGGATATTCAAGCAGCGGAACGTGGACATCTGCATCGTTTCCGAACAGGAAGCCTTGGATTGGGGATTTTCGGGCGTGATGGTGCGCGGTTCCGGGATGGCATGGGATCTCCGGCGATCGCAGCCCTACGAGTGCTACGACGAGTTCGATTTCCAGATCCCCGTGGGCAAGAACGGCGACTGCTATGACCGGTATCTCTGCCGCATGGCCGAGATGCGGGAGAGCCTGAAGATCATCAAGCAGGCATGCGAAAAACTGAGGGCGGAACCGGGCGAAATCCTTGCCCGCGGCAAGCTGACACCTCCATCGCGCGGTGACATGAAGACCTCGATGGAAGCCCTGATTCATCACTTCAAGCTATATACCGAGGGGTTCCGTGTGCCTGAAGGCGAGGTCTATGCCGCCGTCGAGGCCCCCAAGGGCGAGTTCGGCGTCTACCTTGTGGCTGACGGCACCAACAGGCCCTATCGCGCGAAGATCCGGGCACCGGGGTACCTGCATTTGCAGGCAATGGACCATGTGTCCAAGGGGCACATGCTGGCGGATGTATCAGCCATCATTGGAACGATGGATATCGTGTTCGGGGAGGTGGACCGATGACGGGTTCATCCACGACGTTCGTCCTTCTCAGACAGGACCAGGCCGCGATGATCCGGCCTTCGCAAACGAAATGAGGGTCTGATGTTTCGTCGTCTTCATGCCGAACAGCCGGAGAGCTTTGCCTTCACGCCCGCCAATCAGGCGTGGGCCGAACGCCAGGTCGCGAAATACCCGGCTGGGAGGCAGGCCAGCGCCATTATCCCGCTCCTTTGGCGGGCGCAGGAGCAGGAGGGCTGGCTCAGCCGTGCTGCGATCGAACATGTCGCGGCGATGCTGGACATGGCCTCTATCCGGGCCCTCGAGGTCGCGACGTTCTACTTCATGTTCCAGTTGCAGCCGGTCGGAAGCGTTGCCCATGTGCAGGTCTGCGGCACGACCTCTTGCATGATCCGCGGCGCCGAAGATCTGATCGCTGTCTGCAAGAAGAAGATTGCCGGGTCCCCGCACAAGGTTTCCGAAGACGGAAAGTTCTCCTGGGAGGAGGTCGAATGTCTCGGGGCCTGCTCGAACGCGCCAATGGCGCAGATTGGCAAGGACTACTATGAAGACCTGACCGTCGAGCGATTGGCGGAAGTCATCGAGGAACTCGCCGATGGCAAGGTTCCGGTTCCCGGCCCGCAAAACGGTCGCTTTGCCGCCGAGCCGGTTTCGGGACTCACCAGCCTCGACGTGCCTGAAGGCGAAAGGCAAAGGCACAATGCAAGCGTTCAACTTGCGGTCACGTTGAGCGACACGGTCAAGCGAATCGACGGGAGCTAGACGTGCACGGGCATGCCTGCAGCGTCGGAATGGCAGCGCGGACGTCATCGGGAACCTGGCGGTGGCGGCATCTCGTTGCCGCGCGAGCCTTCGATCCTCGCTGCCTGGATTGCCACGTTGCGCGGACGCCCAGCTGGCCAAGACGTTCCGCCAAGACCTTGTTGGCTGCCCGTGACTGACGGCAATGACATGGATCGGGCGCTGGGACGTCAGGGACGCGTCGTGGCGCTAGTGATTGCGCTTACGATGATCCTCTGGTTTGTGGCCCAGTTCGCGGGTGACTGGTTTGGCCTGCCAGGTCGGTACGCGTTTCTGGTCGACCTTTTTGCCCTTGCGGGTTTTCTCTGGGCGCTAATCGTGACATGGCAGATTTGGCGCAAGCGGCGCAAGATGCGCTGACATGGGATGACCAGCTGCAGGACGGAACAGGCAGATGCTTGAGGACAAGGACCGTATTTTCACGAACCTATATGGCATGCACGATCAGACGCTGGCCGGGGCGAGGGCACGCGGACACTGGGACGGAACCGCGGCGGTGATCGGGAAGGGCCGTGACTGGATTGTCGAACGAGTCAAGGAGAGCGGGCTGAGAGGCCGTGGGGGCGCAGGATTTCCGACCGGCCTCAAATGGAGCTTCATGCCAAAGGAGTCGGATGGCCGCCCGTCCTATCTGGTGGTCAATGCCGACGAGTCCGAGCCCGGCACCTGCAAGGACCGGGAAATCATGCGCCATGATCCCCACACGCTGATCGAGGGTTGCCTGATTGCCAGCTTCGCCATGGGCGCGCATGTCTGCTACATCTACATTCGAGGCGAATATGTTCGCGAACGCGAGACGCTGCAGGCCGCGATTGACGAGTGCTACGATGCCGGCCTTCTGGGCAATGACGCTGCAGGTTCAGGCTGGGACTTCGACCTGTATCTTCATCATGGCGCCGGGGCCTATATCTGCGGCGAGGAAACCGCGCTTCTCGAAAGCCTGGAAGGCAAGAAGGGCATGCCGAGAATGAAGCCTCCGTTTCCTGCGGGGGCTGGTCTCTATGGCTGTCCGACGACGGTCAACAACGTGGAATCCATTGCCGTGGTTCCGACGATCCTGCGGCGAGGAGCCGACTGGTTCGCCGGCTTCGGCCGCCCGAACAACACCGGTACGAAGCTGTTCGCGGTCAGCGGTCACGTGAATGCCCCTTGTGTCGTCGAAGAGGCGATGTCGATTTCCTTCGCGGAACTCATCGAACGTCACTGCGGCGGGATCAGGGGCGGCTGGGACAACCTCAAGGCCGTCATACCCGGCGGATCCTCGGTGCCTTGCCTGCCGGGCAAGCTGATGCAGGAAGAGTGCATCATGGACTTCGACTGGCTGCGGGACCAGAAGTCGGGCCTCGGCACCGCCGCCGTGATCGTCATGGACCAGTCGACCGACATCGTAAAGGCGATCTGGCGCCTCTCGAAGTTCTACAAGCACGAGAGCTGCGGCCAGTGCACGCCTTGCCGCGAGGGCACGGGCTGGATGATGCGCGTAATGGACCGGCTGGTCACCGGGGAGGCTGAAGTCGAGGAAATCGACATGTTGCTCGACGTCTCGACACAGGTCGAGGGTCACACGATCTGCGCCTTGGGCGATGCGGCGGCATGGCCGATCCAAGGGCTGATACGCCATTTCCGCGACGAGATCGAGGATCGGATCAAAGCCGCACGGACCGGCAGAATGAGCGCCGTGGCCGCGGAGTGAACCCGCGCAGATGGCCGTGCAAATTCGAACATCAGTGCATTCCGCAAGGGCGTTTGCGAGTTTCAGGCCTGCATCCTCAGCAACGCCAATCTCAGCCTGTATTGGGATAGGTGCCATCGCTGCGGGGAACGGGCCCGGACCGCATTCGTCGGTTCCATGTTCGACGCGGTCGCAGGAAGCCGTTTTTCTTCAAGGTGGAATCGCAGCGTTCAAGCTTGAATACCTGGAGCATTCAAATGTCGTTCTTTGAGTCCTTTGATCCCATTTTCGACAGCTATGTTCTGGGAAACGCTCCGGTCAAGCAGCTTGCCACCGGGTTCGATTGGGTCGAAGGACCGGTCTGGTTCGGTGACGCGGGCTGCCTGCTGTTTTCTGACATTCCGAACAATCGCATTTTGCGCTGGACGCCCGGCAGCGGTGTCACCACGTATCGGCAGCCGTCGAACTACAGCAACGGCCACACTCGCGATCGCGAGGGTCGGCTGGTGTCTTGCGAACATGGTGCCCGACGGGTGACACGGACCGAGCATGACGGGCGGATCACCGTGATCGCGGACAGCTTTGAAGACAAGCGGCTCAATTCACCCAATGATGTGGTCGTGAAATCTGACGGCACGATCTGGTTCACGGATCCGCATTACGGGATCATGACCAATTACGAGGGTTATGCCGCGGAGCAGGAACTGCCATGCAACCTGTACCGCGTCGATCCGGCTTCGGGGCATATGGACGCGATGGTAACGGATGCCAATTGCCCCAACGGCTTGGCGTTCTCGCCTGACGAGTCGCGGCTCTACATGGCCGATACCGGACGCCTGTTCAGCGATGATCCGCAGCATATCCGGGCCTTCGACGTTGGCCCTGACGACAGGTTGGCCGGCGGCGACGTATTTCACATGATCGAACCGGGCTGCTCGGACGGTCTGCGTGTCGACGTCGACGGCAATCTCTGGTCCTCCGCCGCCGATGGCATCCACTGCATTTCCCCGAACGGCGATCTTCTGGGCAAGATTCTGGTGCCCGAACTGGTCTCGAATGTTTGTTTCGGCGGACGCGCCAAGCACGAACTCTACGTAACCGCGACCACCTCAGTCTATCGTGTCACGCTGAACCGACGAGGGTGCCAGCACCCGTGATGTCTGAATGTGATCGGGGGGTTATTGTCCAACTTCCCAAAATGCGGCGACCCGCACAGATCCTGAGTGCTGTTCTTCGTCGCCTTATCAGAACCGCCGCAAGACGCCGTCCGTGCATATCCGGAAAGCCAAAGGAATCAGACTTGTCCACAGAAGATTCTGGCCTGTGCGTAAAGTGGACAACTTTCTCCTTTCCTTTGGAAGGCCGCGTCGGTTCCGAATGCCGTGTCGGGACGCCGGACATCACCCCGACCGGGCGGGGGCACTGCCGGACAGAAGTTCCTTGGGAAAGAGCGCTATCCCGGACTGTCACGGGTCCGCTGAAGTGATCCGTCGTCGGAAGTGACGAAAGTACCGCCGGTTCAGGCGCGATCAATGTGACACCCTACACGAAGCCTATCCATTGGGAAATTCATGCGTAAGTCCCATAAAGTCTTCGCATTGATTTCACGGGTCGTCGAAGTGGCCAACGCCAACGCTACTCGCCGTGCAGATGCGCCAATCCCGGACGCCTCGTCATGTTTGCCCCAGCAGCGGGGCGTTTCAGCAGGGCCGCGGCCCTCAAACTCGGTTGCCGAGATCGGAAAGGCAACGCCTCACCCTCGTGCTTGATCTTCTTGCCACACTCCTCAGCCGGCGAACGGTCAAGGCCAGACATGGACGATTGCCCATCCGTGTCACCGAATCGCTCAAGGAAGGATCTGTTCGCGGGCGGAGGGCGCGCGGGCATGCAGATTGCCGGTTTCTCCCGGGATTGCTCCCGAGAAGTCGAAGCCAGCACATGCTTTGATCGCAGACCAGCCTTTTACCGGATTGAATTTCAAAGAAGACTTGGACCGTAACAATGACCGCCCGTCCTGTAGGCTCCCGCAGTCTCCGAAGCTTTCTGGCGCGGGATGCGAATGCCGTCGAGATGGATCGGGAAGACTTCAATTGGCGCGGTCTTTGACGTATGGACTGAAAGAGGCTGGCAAGGACGACCATCATGCAAATTGTCAAAATCACTTCAGTTGTGGCACTGACCTTGTCCATTTCTGGCTGCGGGCAAGGAGGCGGGATCAGCGAATTTTTCGGTTACGACGGACCGGAGGCCGGCCTGCCGTATCGTGCAAGCCTCTCGCGAGCGGAGGAACCGCGCAGCTTCACCGTCAGCGTGACAGCCAGCGAAGCAACGGTTGATGAGGTGAGGGAGTCTGCGCGAATGCCAGCAACGCGGCACTGCCTGGAGACCTACGGCGGTTCGGACGTGAATTGGGTGACAGACCCTGCGTCAGGAGAATGGGCATTTGCCCGTGACGGCGAATTCATGGTGTTTTCGGGGCGCTGCACGGTCCGCTGATCACCGCACAGGATTGCGTCAGGTTGCAGAATTGCGCTTGAGCCGTAGTAGGGCTCTCCCCTCCGCCTCAAAGTGTCCCGTGTACGCTGGCATGCGTCAGGGGGCATGTCGAGCGGTGCTGGCCCGACTTCCGCAATTCTTGGGCAATGAGGCCTGTAACCCGTTGATTTTCCCGAATCCGACCCCCCAAAGGATCGGGACTACGCGACGATTGCTGGACAGTGGGCGACACACGTCGGCGCGAAGAGAATTGAAGTGCGCAGTCTACGCCTGGGTCATGCAGAGCTGGTGCAGTTGAAGCTCGTGCTCCTTTCCGTCCCTGGGGCGCTTCTTGCACCGCACGAACATGCGCGGAGACTCCGTCGCGCCGATCTCCAGATCAAGGGGACAGGTCGGCACTGCACGCGACTTTCGGGGGCCGGGTCTTTAGGAACAAGGCGTTTCCCGCGACGGAACCCGCCAAATTTGTCAAGATGCGCGCCGAATTGTTGAAGACGGGCCGTTTGCACGATGAGGGGTTTCGAATCCTCATTGCTGTTGCGGATTGCGCGACGGCCAATCAAGTCGGACGATGTGGTGCAAACATTGAGATTCTAGGCTTGAGTTCGGTCTGGGACGCAATTGCGTCAATTGCTTCATTGGCAAACTCAAGAGCGTAACTGCGTGAGATCAGGTTGTGAAACGGCAGCTCTGTCTGGTGCGCCTCGATCAGTTGTAACGCAGTCCAATAGTCGCGTACACCCCCTGAAAGCGAGCCGATGAGACGCAGATTGCGGTGCACGACCTGGGACGGGCGGAAGGGGATTTCGTCGGAACCAAGCTGACCGACCACAAGATATGTGCCGCCGCGGCGGACCAACGTCAGCCCCTCGCAAAATGCGTCTGGCTGACCCGAAAATTCCATGACGACATCTGCACCCCGCCCGGCCGTTTCCTGAAAAATGACGTCTCTTCGTTCCTCGATGGATTGAGTGGCGATCGATAGAGTGACGTCAGCTCCAAATCTGGTGGCAAGGGAGAGGCGGGAGTCCGGCGCGCCGATTGCGAGTATTCGATGCGCTCCGGAAAGGCGCGCCAAGCCAATGGCCAACAGTCCCAATGGGCCCGTGCCCTGCACCGCCACGGTGTCGGTCGGCTTCACGGGCCCCAACTCGGCGAACGCATGAACGACAGAACGAAAGGCGCAACTTGCCATGCTCGCCAATGGAGCATCGATCGTATGCGGGACAACGACACGCCCGGAATCGGGAAACACGTAGACATACTCTGACATGCCGCCCAAGAGGTGGGGCGGTTGGGACATGGATTCGTACATGTAAGCGCGAGCATCAGGGCAGAGGGTTGGTTGAGCCGCGACTGTACACATGTAGCAGTGCCCGCAATTCGTCCGCGTCCACAGAATGCGGTCCCCCAATTCAAGGGGCTGTCCTACGCTGTCAGTGTCGGTTCCATCGCCTTTTGCAACAACGCGTCCAGTCGCCTCGTGACCAGCTATGACAGGCAGGTCCACATTGCGATTGAGGTTGCCGCGAACAAGGTGCACGTCAGTGCCGCACAGGGTGCAGCACTCGGTCTGCACCAACAAGGCTCCTGGTTCTAGTTGGCGCGGAACTGGCACGGTTTCTATTGAAAGCGGCGCCCTGAATTCGCGCAGAACAGCTGCGCGGCATTCGTCGGGGACGGTTCGAGGAACGGGGCGCATCAAATGGCGGCGAGCGTATGCGCCAGACCATTTTCAATGTGTCGTCTCAAGGTGGAAGCAGATGCTTCCACGTCGCGCGCCAAGGCTTCCTCAAACATCTGTCGGTGCTCATCGATGGCGTCTTCTCCGCGATAGGTCAACACCAGCATTTGGTAGCGCAGATACTTGTCATAGAGGACCGCGTGAAGAGACAGCAAGTTGCGCGAACCGCAAGCCACGATCATTGCCAGATGGAATTCCCAGTCATATCGTTTCCAGTCTGCCCTTTGGCTGTCATCTCCTGACAGCAGCTTGTTTTCCATCAAATTTAGCTTGTGGTGTGCGGCCACGAGGTTGCCTTCCCAATCCGTGTCACCCTTTTCGACCGACAGGCGCAGGGCATGGCACTCCAGTAATATCCGAAGATTAGAGATCTCTATCAGATCTTCGCGCGAGACCGGCGTGACGAAGAAGCCGCGTTGATCTTGAGCATCGACAAATCCCTCGCTGGCCAATCTGCTGAGCGTTTCGCGCAGCGTCGACATGCTGGCCTGATATCGATCGCGCAGCCCGTCGAGCTTCAACTTCGCCCCCGGGGCGAGGTGGCCAAAAATGATGTCTCTCTTGATGCGCTGATACGTGGACGCACCGACGACATTGCGTGACTTGTTCATCTTTCCGACTCGCGGGAAATCCCGTCTGTCAGGGCGGGAAGGAATGCAGAGACTAGAGTTCCGTGCATCGTTTCTGTCTCCTTTTGCCGTAACGAGTCGTACACGTCGCCTCGCCGGACGATGCGGCAATGCCTGTGTAAGATGCCGTGAACGGTGCCGCCGGGAGCCAGGATGTTGAAGGAACGGGAGGCCTGCACCGTGACACGGGGACGCGGACGCCCTGGCGCTTTCCCGATGACGTGGTGGCCTTTACGATGTCCCCCTTCCGGACTCCCCTGACGGACTTCCTCGCCATCAGGGGCCCGACAGGCAAGCGGAACCGGTTCACATTCATCTTTCCGTGCGGTTCCCGTCCCGTGGCCCTGATATCGAGCACCGGCCGTCTCCTGCCCAGTTCCATCGGCGCCTTCCCCGCGCGGACAGCGTCGACTGAGCGGGCCTTCGGCAGGTCCAATGTCGTTCGGCTGAACTTCCCCCGCTCGTCCGAAAGGCCGGAAACGGGAAGGACGGCCCTTCCTGCCCCGGATCGATCTTGATCTCCACAAGCTGCGTCTCCCCTCCAATCCCTTCTCTGCGCCTGACGGTAACGTGATGAAGGCGGGGCATCACGGCGTGCCCGTTCCCCGGCAGTTCCCACACCCGCATCGGATGGCGCGGCATCACCGGGTCGCCCAGCATGGCGAAGACGAAAGCGCGGCCTGCACCGCTTTCCGAGTCTTCCGAACGACCCCTGTGACGCCGGTCGGATCCCGGCTCCGCCCGCACGGCCTGACAGCCCGCATCGCGATTCGCCCCGTGTCGTGCCGGAACCGGCACGTCTGCAAACGAATCCATCGTAACTTGGGACTGAGGGCACATCTTTGGGTCGGTCTTGAGCCCATGTTTCCGGGTGGATTGGATGGTGGTCTCCTTTCCTGTGCCGATCTGCAAGGGCTTGCAGGACTTTCGCGTCTCAAGACCTCTCCCTTCGTGGAGAGGTCGCCGACTGCGTTATGTCTGATGTCCTTGATCTCATATGACAATCTACACGTGCCATTCTGATCGATCAATCCACATATGCTTGGCAACCGGAATCCGTGCCGAATGCCGAAAATCCGACCTAAGGGTCTGATTCAAACTAGCGTTCTCTAGCGGCCGCATGCTCAAGCCCCGCAGAATTGAGTGGAGGTTCAGGTCTGGTCCGAGGCGGTTTCGAGTGATTGCTGCCAGAACACGAACGGGAATGACGATCCAGGTCAGGCTCATCGCCGCGTTGTTCGGTTGAAGTTTCGCCCGCCACATTGGCCGGCCCGATTCCATGGCGATCAGGGTCGGAAGGACTTTGTTGGCGTGAAAGTCCAGGATTCTGTCGTGGTCCGATTCGCCAAGTCTGACCCGCCGCGGTCTGAACGGACATCGGTCGCGATGCTGGCACCGTCTTGCCGCACGACCTGAACGCAGATGAGGTCGGTGCCTTGGTCCACGACCAAGCCTATTGACGTGTGGATAAGGTGTTGCGAGAACGTGGCCAAATGCCCCCGGTCCCTGATGTTGTTGGCGTTGGAGAACGAGTCTCTTGCCACGCCGCCACGGATGCCAGGTGGCAGAGCTTGTCTGTCCAGGCGCGCGAACAGGTCTTGATGTGGCGCAGGCTTGGACGGCAGGCCAGTTGGGAGCACTCCATGTACCGGTTCTGATCTCTGCCGGAGAACGGCTTGATGTTGCGATAGCCGCCGTACAGGTCAACGAGGTGACGGAACCTGCGCCATGAAAGTTGATCCATGATCTGAGCGAATGCGAACTTCCCGGCCTGAGCGGCCGTTCTCGCTTCTGATGAGATTGAGTGGCATGGCGGCATGACTCTAGCAGACGGTGTACAGTTTGGAATCGATTGGAAGAAGAATTTATTTTTAAAAACAAAATATTGAATAACGACTCGTGCAGTTTTGATGTGATGGTAATATCAGATATTCATAATACATATCAGATATTGTTGCGTCATCATCGGCTTGCGTCTAGTGTTCTGCGCCAATTCGGTTTTGTAGTCACAAGGAGCCTGAAGCATGTCATCTCACACGCGAATTGCCATCGTGGGCTTCGGCCTCATTGGGCGTCGCCACGCAGAGGTCGTCCGCCGTGCGCCCGAATTGGAACTGGCCGCCGTCGTCGATCGAGACCTTGAGAGCCTAGCGGACGCGGCGGCCTTGGGAGCGCCGGTCTATTCAAGTATGCCTGACATGATTGAGGCAGAGGCTCCGGACGGCATAGTTTTGGCGACGCCAACGCCACAGCATGTCGAACAAGGCCTGATTTGCATTGATGCAGGGTTGCCCCTTCTAGTCGAAAAGCCAATCGCACCTACATCGGATGACGCAAGGATTCTCACAGACGCTGCGGATTCTGCCGACGTGCCGCTGCTGGTAGGCCACCATCGAAGACATAACGGCACGGTGCGGGCCGCCAAGGCGGCGATCGATTCAGGTGCAGTTGGAGAAATTCGAGCGGTTCAGGCAACGTGCTGGTTCTACAAACCTGACCATTATTTCGAGAAGGCACCTTGGCGCAGGCAAAAGGGCGCCGGGCCGATCTCGGTTAACTTGGTGCATGACGTTGATCTGCTCAGGCACTTTTGCGGTGAGGTGGAATCAGTTCAGGCCGTGGTAGTGCCATCGCGGCGGGGCTTCGAGAATGAAGATCTTGCGACGGCGGTGCTGCGTTTCGCATCGGGTGCCATCGCCACGATCAGTGTCTCGGACAGCATCGTCGCCCCCTGGAGCTGGGAACTGACCGCACGCGAAAACCATGCCTATCCTGCAACGTCGGAGAGTTGTTACCTCATTGGAGGATCGGAGGGCGGTTTGTCCCTGCCGGATCTGCGCGTATGGCGGCACGATGCCGATCCTGATTGGTGGACGCCCATCTCGGCGCGCACCTTGACGTGCCGGATGGAGGGTCCGCTTTCCATGCAGATGTCGCACTTTGCACGCGTGATTGCAGACGAAGAGGCTCCGCTGGTCCCGGGCGTGGAGGGATTGAAATCCCTGGAAGCTGTCGAAGCCGTTGTCCTGTCTTCCAAGGCTGGCCATGGTGTGAAAATCGCAGCAACCAACCGCACTTCGGTACTGGAAAAGATAGCAATCTAGAAAAAATATCTGATATTATTAAAAACATCTTGCAAAAATAAAAAAATCTGCCGTAAACTGCGGCGACGTCCATGAGACGCGCATTCCAAGGGAGAAAACCATGATGAGAATGACTCGCCGTGCCGCCATGGCATCGCTGACCGCGCTTGGCGTTGCCGCCAGCCTGGGCGCGCCAGCGCGTGCCGATGAACACAAAATGATCTTTACGCTCGCGACATCGGGGTCCGAGACCGATCAGCGTTCGATCGCCATGGCCGAGGTCTTTGCACCGATGGTAGCCGAATTTGCGGAATACCGGCCGGGATACAATGGCACGCTGTTCGCGCAGGGCACCGAGCTCGAGGCGATCAGCCGCGGCAACCTGACAATGTCGATTGCCTCGGCACAGGAGCTTGCCCAGTTCTTCCCCGAGTTTTCGATTTTTGCGACCGGCTATGTTCATCAGGACGCAGCGCATCAGGTGCGCGTCTTCAATGACCCGCTGATGGATCCCTTCAAGCAGAAGGTTGAGGACGAACTGGGCGTGAAGCTCTTGTCGGTCATGTACCTTGGTCGCCGGCACGTGAACCTGCGCCAGCCGCGCTCGGAAGTGGACGTGCAGACGCCGGCCGATTTGGCGGGCGTGAACATCCGCATGCCAGGTACCGATGCCTGGCAATTCCTGGGAGCCGCTCTGGGTGCGTCGCCCACGCCGATGGCTTTCACGGAAGTCTACACGGCGCTTTCCACCGGTGCAGTCGATGGGCAAGACAACCCGCTGCCAACCGTCGTGGATGCCAAGTTCTACGAAGTGACGAAGCAGATCGCGTTGACGTCGCACTTGGTTGACCTGAACTACATCGCCTTTTCGAAAGAGACGTGGGACAGCCTTGATGCGGATCAGAAGATCACTGTCCAGCGTGCCGCGGATGCAGCTGCGGCGGTGGGTCGCTTGAAGCAACTTGAAAGAGAGAACAACCTCGCGGAGTTCATTCGCAGTCAAGGGGTCGAGGTTTACACTCCCGATCTGGAAGCTTTCCGCGCCCACGTTCAAGGGCAGTACGTCGGCAGCGAGTTCGCTGCTGCATGGCCGGATGGCCTGCTCGAGAAAATCAACGCGTTGGGCAACTAGGTCCCCAATTCAGCCGCGGGAGGATCAGACATGCAATCAATCGCCAAGTGGTTCGCCCGCGGCGTGGAGTTCATCGCCGCCACAATGTTGGCGGCGGTGTTTCTTACGTTTCTCCTGCAGATATTCTCGCGCTACGTATTGCTCACGCCCTTTGGCTGGACGCTCGAGCTTTGCCTCATCCTATGGGTATGGATCGTGTTTTTCGGCTGCGCCTTTTTGGTGCGCGAAAAGGATCACGTGACCTTTGACATCTTCTATCTCGCTGCGCCGCGCAGGTTGCGCCAGGCCCTTGCGCTCATCGCCTGCGCTTCGATCATCATTGGCATGGGGTGGGCGCTCTTGCCTACCTGGGACTACATCGACTGGATGAAGATCCGGAAGACGACCACAGTGAAGAATCCCTTCACGGGTGACAAGATTCCGATGCGCACGATCTTCTCGATCTACGCGATCTTCATGACAGCGCTGATTCTCCGCTATGGCTGGAGGTTCGTCGATGTCCTTCGGAACGGGCCGCCCGACGAAGACCACGAAATTCCGGGGCACGAGCCCGGGCCGCCCGCGATTCGCCATGGGGAGGACGTGGCATGAGCATCGAGCTTGCCCTCTGTCTCATTACGCTCTTCGGCCTTGCCGGGATTGGCACGCCCATCGGTTATTCGATCATGCTTGCCGCGACCGTCTACCTGGGCATGGCGGGAATGGACGCGGCCCTTACGGGCGAGAAGATTCTTCAAGGTCTTTACAAGAGCTTCATCCTTCTTGCGGTTCCGTTGTTCATCGTTGCGGCAAACATCATGAACGCCGGCACGATCAGCGACCGCCTGTTGAACTTCTGCATCGCGGTTGTGGGCCGATTCCGGGGCGGGCTAGGCCATGTGAACGTCATGGCTTCCCTGATCTTCTCCGGCATGTCCGGATCGGCAGTCGCAGACGCCAGCGGCATCGGCAAGATCATCATAGAAATGATGACCAAGGAAGGGCGCTACAGCCGAGGATACGCGGCAGCGATCACGGCCGCTACCGCCACGATCGGCCCGATCATTCCGCCATCGATTCCAATGGTGCTTTATGCGCTGGTCTCGAACAGTTCCATCGGAGCCCTGTTCCTTGCGGGCATAGTCCCTGGTCTCGTGATGGGCGGCGTGCTGATGGCAATGAACTACTTCATTTCAACGCGCCGTGGATTTGCCATGGAAACGCCAGTCCCGCTGCGCGAACTGCCACGTGTCACGGGCCGGGCCTTTCCGGCGCTCTTGATGCCGGTGATCCTCCTTTACGGCATCTACGGCGGTGTCACTACGCCAACGGAGGCGGCCGCCGTGGCTGCATTCTATGCGCTGTTGCTGGCGGCCTTCTTCTATCGCTCACTGTCGGTCAAGACGCTCTACGAGATTTTCGTGGAGAGCGCGAGATCATCGGCCGCAGTCGGCGTCGTGATTGGTGGCGCGCTGATCCTGAACTTCATCGTGATTTCCGAGAACATCCCGGCGATGATGTCGAATGCACTGATCGGCATCGATGTGCACCCGCTCTTGTTCCTGTTGGCGGTCAACGTGCTCGTGCTGCTCTTGGGTTGCGTCCTGGACGCGACGACCATCATCCTCGTGATCGTGCCGCTTTTCATCCCGACCTGTCAGGCGCTTGGCATCGATCTGGTGCATTTCGGCGTGCTGGTTGTCGTCAACTCGATGATCGGGCTGATAACGCCGCCCTACGGCATACTTCTCTTCGTCATCAACGCGGTCACCGGCATACCGCTGAAAGAAATCATCGGCGAGATCTGGGCGTTCCTTGCGGTGCTGGTCGTGGCGCTTCTCTTCCTGATCCTGGCCCCTGGTGTCGTGCTTTGGTTGCCACGACTCTTCGGATATCAGGGATGACATGCCTCACAATCGCCACAGCTTCCGTCCCCGGCGATTTGCCGGCCAAGTTAGAGGCGATCGCGGAGGCCGGTTTCTCAGGAGTGGAGCTCTACGAGCCTGACTTGACCGGCTTTGCGGGAACTGCGCGCGATGTGGCCGTCAGGGCTGCCTCTCTGGGGTTGAGCATCGAGATCTTTCAACCGTTTCACGATTTCGAGGGGTTGAAGGGCTCTGAGCGCGAGGCTGCTTTCGCAAGGTTGGACCAAAAACTCGAACTGATGTCCGAACTTGACGCGGCGACGCTTCTTGTCGGATCGACCACGCGCGAGAGTTCGGTTTCGGACCCGGACGTGATTGGTGCCGATTTCGGAGAACTGGCCGACCGCGTGGGCAAGGCCGGAATCCGCGCGGCGCTGATCGCGCTGCCCTGGGCTTCGAACATCCGCACGGAGTTGCGTGCCTTGGAAGTTGTTGAGGCGGTCAACAGCCCGCATCTCGGCTTGGCGCTCAATTCCGTCTTTTCGCTCGCCGACGGCTCCCAGGCTGCACGTCTCCGCGACATTCGGGGTGAACGCATCTTCCATGTGCAGCTCTCCGATGCACCCACGCTCGATCTTGGCGTTTCTCGGCAGAAGGGCCAATTCGGCCTGCTCCCGGGTCAGGGTTGCCTGAACCTCTCAAGTTTCCTGCGCATTCTGTCCCGTGCAGGATACAGGGGTCCTTGGTCGATTGCACGGATAAGCGCAGGCGCCGATGACAGCCGCGAAACCTATGCCCGCGATGGTTATCGCGCTTTGGTCTCGCTCCTGGACGACGTTGCGCGGACCGAGCCTGCGTTGCCGAGACCACTGCCGACATTGCCGCCGCGCGTGTACCCGACCGGGATCGAGTTCATCGAATTCGCCGTGAACGACGCCAGCCGCAAGACCCTGACCGAGATGTTGCGCGGCATGTCGTTTCGGAAAGAGCGCCAGCATATCGCCAAATCTGTCGAACTCTGGCGCCAGGGTGCGGTCAACATCGTGCTGAATTCCGAGACCAGCGGGTTCGCCTCCGACGCGTTTGCCGAGCACGGTCCGTGCGTTTGTGACATGGGCTTGCGCGTACTGGATGCCGACCAGACCGTTGCGCGCGCGACCAGGCTTGGAGTGCCGGAATTGTCGCAGCCTGTCGGATCCGGGGAACTGGACATTCCCGCAATCAAGGGCGTCGGCGGTTCGGTCGTGCATTTCATCGACGAGAAGTCCGATTTGCATCGCGTGTGGGACATTGAGTTCGATCCCGTCCCCAGAACTGAAGCCTGCCAGCCAGCTGGGCTCAGGCGGGTCGACCACGTGGCTCAGACCATGCGCTACCAAGAGATGCAAAGCTGGCTCACCTACTACACGTCGACGTTCCAAATGGAGAAAGCGCAGGTCGTTGACGTGGCGGACCCCTCGGGTGTCATCCTCAGTCAGGCGCTGGCCAGTCCGGATGGCGAAGTTCGTCTCAACCTCAATGGAGCCGGAGAGCGGCGCACCTTCGCGGGCGCCTTTCTGGCCGAGGGGTTTGGCGCGGGAGTGCAGCACATCGCCTTCCTGAGCGACGACATCTTCGAGACGTCAGACCAGCTTGCTGCCTCGAACTTCCGGCGCCTTGAAATAGCAAGAAATTACTATGATGACCTAAAGGTCCGATTCGGCTTGTCGGAGGACTTGACCGACGCATTGCGCAAGGGTCAAATTCTGTATGACCGCGATGGGCAAGCTGAGTATTTCCAGATCTACAGCCTGCCCATATTCAACGGCTTTTTCTTTGAGATGGTCCAGCGCAAGGGCGGCTATCAGGGTTATGGAGCTCGAAACGCCCCGATCCGGCTGGCCGCGCAGATGCGCTGCAGCAAGGCACAGGCATAGGCATGAGCGACGATGCGCAGGCGGCGCGCCATTGGTGGCGCACGTCCATCATTGATATGGCTCCAGGCCGAATCGCCTTTCGCGGGCGACCCGTTGAGGAGCTGATTGGCAATGTCAGCCTAGGTCAGATGATCTGGCTGATGACGAAGGGTGACTTGCCCTCGCCGGAGCAGGCGGCCCTCTTGGAATGCGCGTTGGTGGCGGGCGTGGATCACGGGCCACAGGCGCCGTCCATCGCAGCCGCGCGGATGGCTGCAACCTGTGGCGTCGGGCTCAACAATGTCATGGCCACAGGCATCAACATGCTCGGCGACATACATGGCGGTGCCGGCGAACAATGCGCAGAACTCTATCTCGACATCGCTGCGCGGCTTGACGACGGCGCGGATCTAGAGACCTCGACGACCAAAGGCATCGCGGCCTGGCGAGAGATCCATGGCAGAATTGTCTCGGGTTTCGGCCACCGTTTCCACAGGCCCGTCGACCCGCGCGCGCCTCGCCTCATGGAATTGGTGCGACAGTCGGCTGCGGAAGGTACCGTTTCCGGACGCTTCGCCGACATCGGAGAAGCCGTCCAGTCCGAAATCGGCAGGCAGCGAGGCGTTTCCATCGCCATGAACATCGACGGTGCCACAGCGGTGGTTTTTTGTGAACTGGGCTTTCCGCCGCCGTTGTCGCGTGGATTGTTTTGCCTCAGCCGCTCGGTCGGCGTGCTTGCCCATGGTTGGGAACAGATGCAACAAGGTGGACGCAACAAGGGGCCGATGCCGCCCAACCATCTACCTTTGTACGAAGTACAGGACGTGAATGAGTGATTCCATGAATTCCTTCCGGGTCGGACTGATTGGAACAGGACGAATCAGTGACGTCTACTTGATGAACTGTGCGGAGTTTAGCGGTGTGGATATTGTTTCATGCGGCAGTCTTGACATGTGCGAAAGCAGGGCCAAGGCAGCCGCTTTCGGCGTCCCTCGCGTCGCCGCTCCGGACGAGATCATCGCCGACCCGGACGTGGATGCAATTCTCAACCTCACGATTCCGGCCGCACACGCGGAAATCAGCCTCGCGGCACTTGAGGCCGGAAAGCACGTCCATTCCGAAAAGCCCTTCGTCACGGACCTGACGGACGGTCGGCGTATCCTTGACTTGGCGGCACGCAAAGGCTTGTCGGTCGGCAATGCGCCCGACACATTCCTGGGCGGGCGCTGGCAAACCGTGCGAAAGCTCCTGGACAAGGGCGTGATCGGGGAGCCGACCGGCGCATCAGCCTTTGTGCCGACACATGGTGTCGAACGCCATCATCCGAATCCGGACTTCTATTATGCCAAGGGCGGCGGCCCGCTGCTGGATCTGGGGCCCTATTATCTGGCGGCGTTGGTCTTCTGCTTGGGACCAATAGGGCGGGTCGCGGGCATGGCACGCAAGACCTTTCCCGAGCGCATGATCGAGAACGGTCATCGAGACGGAGAGATGATGCCGGTGGAAGTCGACACCCATTGTCTGAGCATGTTCGAGTTCGAAAGCGGTGTGATCGGGCAGATGATGGTCAGTTTTGACGTTTGGGACAGCGAGACCCCGCGTCTTGAAATCTATGGAACGGACGGAACGATCTGCATTCCCGATCCGGACCCGGGCGACGGGGCGAACGTATTCCAGGGTCCTGTCTGGATTCGCACCCGCGAGACGTCGCGTTGGACGATGCGGCCCCGGCCCAAGGCGCCGATGGACTGGGAGGTGGCCGAGAACACGCACGGCCTGAATTGTGACGCGCGGGGTGTCGGGCTTGCCGAGCTTGCCCAGGCTGTATCGGAACGGCGCGAGCCGCGGGCCAGCGGGGCGCTTGGCCTCCACCTTTGCGAGGTCATGCATGGCATGCTTTGCAGCCCAGGCCTGGGCCGATTCGTCGACATCCAAAGTACCTGCGCCCGTCCTGCCATGCTGCCGGAGTCCGTTGAGATCGGGTTGAACGTCAATTTGGGACTCCCGGAATGAGCATTGGGATGCCGGACCGATGGCGATCAACTTGTCCGAGCCTGCCGCCAGGGTGCGTGATCGGACAGTTGGATCGCGGCGGCCGGCACGCCGCACTTCATGCGTACGCGACATCGCGACCCACGCGGCACATCTCGCCGGCATCGTCAGTCGCTTGCCGCTTGCGCATGTGCGCGCCGAGTCTCGTTTCTGCGGTGCCCCCGAACAGCTGGAAGCCACGTTCTTCGCCTGGTTGCGACGTGGCAGTGATGCACCGGGAACCCTGAAGGCCACGCGACTCGTTCCTGGCAATCGGGCCGGACCTGGATTGCGGTTGTTTGGCTCGGAGGGCGGTCTGGAGTGGAACCTGGACACTGCGACCGGCTCAGGTTCAATCGTGTCGGTAAGCCGGACCGCATCATTCCCGGGGACCATGGCCACGGTGTTTTCCCGAGGGCGGGGCGGCTGGTGCGCACGGGGCGTGGATTCCCGGAAGGCATGGTCGAGGCATGGGTCGATCTCTACACTGAGTTTGCCAAGGGCGTTGCCGCCCGCCTTGACAGGCGGGAAATGCTCGACAATGGCTTGAAATGACGCGCGTCGCCGACGGGGCATCGGGGGTGAAGTTCATCGATGCCTGCGTTCGGTCAAATGACGAGGCGGGGAACTGGGTTCAACTCGAGAGGATTCGGCCAATGCCAAGGATCGCCGTAATTGGATTGGGCGCCGTGGGCAGAATACACGCGGCCAATCTCATTGCGCATAGGGAGGCGGAGCTGTCGGCGATTTGCGATCCTCGACCGGAGGCCGTCGCCGTTATTTCAGGAAAAACGAGCGCAAGGGTGACATCTGACGTGGCGGAACTGCTTGATACGCGGCCTGATGCCGTCATCATCGCGTCGTCTACAGCAACCCACGGTGACATCGTTGGACAATGCGTTGCCGCGGGTGTCCCCTTTCTCTGCGAGAAGCCGCTTGCGCGGGACATCCGCTCCGCTGCGGAAATCGTCGCCTCAGTCGAGGCATGCGGCCTTGTTGCCGCCACGGCGTTGAACCGCAGATTCCATCCTCAGTACGCGGCTTTGCGGGATGCGGTCTTGGCAGGCGAGATCGGGCAGTGCGAACTGCTTTGCTTCACGTCCAGAAGCACAGAGCCACCGACGGTCGAGTTCAGTCGGACATCGGGCGGATTGTTTGCCGAAAAGGGGAGCCATTTCTTCGACCTTGCCCGATGGATTTCCGGCGAGGAGCCGAAGGAGCTGACTGCCATGGGCGCGGTTTTGGTCGACCCGGATTTCAAGGAGATCGGTGAACACGATACCGCCGCGATATCGATGCGAATGCGAAATGGCAGTCTCTGTCGCTTCGATTTCAGCTGGAGAACGTCATATGGGCAAGACGAGCGTATCGAGATTCATGGGTCTCATGGTTTGCTGACAAGCTATCAGGATCGGGTTGGAACGGTCGTTCATGCCGATGGCCGAAGCGTGCGGTCGGGAAGCAGGCTTGCGACATGGCAAGAACGCTTTGCAGAATCCTACGAGAGAGAACTCGATGCCTTCCTGTCCGTGCTGACCTCGGGCAAAGGGCATCCGGTGCTGGCTACACTGAACGACGGGTTGATGGCGCAGCGCATCAGCGAAGCCGCCAGGATCTCCGCGACAGACTGCACGCCATCGATGTTCAATTGCAATTCAATAGTTGATGAAGTGAAAAATATCTGATATTTCTGGCTGTGTCAGCGAATTGACACTCGCGGTGGAGCCAAATCGATGCCAGTGCAGGAATTCGAGCCTTTGGATGCCCCCCTGTATTCGTTGGCGCATCTGACCCTGATCAACTGCACTCCGGCCGAACTGGTCTATGTGGCCGCACGTGCAGGGTATGACGCTGTCAGCCCGCGCCTAATCACGATGAATGTGCCCGGCGAGTTCACCGACTCGCCACTGGACAAGGCGCAGGTTCAAGCCACAAGGACAGCACTCGCAACAACCGGGATCGAAGTCCTGGACATCGAGCTGGCCCGTGTAACCGAGGATTGCGATCCTCGTGACTTCGAGGCCGCACTCGAACTGGGCAGCGAGCTTGGTGCCCGGCACATGATCATGTCGGTCTGGACAGCCCGTCGTGACGACAGGAATTTCCTCCTGGATGTCTACGCCGAGACGTGCGATCTGGCTGCGCCCTTCGGCCTCAGCATCGACCTTGAGTTCCCGACATTCTCGCGACTGAGAACGCTGGACGAAGTGCTCGACATCGTGCGCGCCGCTGACCGGCCAAATGGCGGAATTCTTGTCGACACGCTTTACTTGCATCTTTCCCGCGTTGATCTGGGCGAACTGCTGCATGTACCGCCTGAATGGCTGCATACCCTGCATGTCTCGGATTGCCTGCCTGGCATAGCCGATACGCGGGAAGGCATGATCCAGCTTGCGCGCGACGCACGGCTATACCCCGGCGAAGGGTGGATTGACTTTGCAGGCATAATCGAACGCTGCCCGCCAATGAACTATTCCATAGAGCTTCCAAACCAGAGCCGTGTCGCCGAGCTGGGATACGAGGAACACGCTCGCCGCTGCCTGAGCCATGCCAAGCAGACCTTTGGGTCAGCCCGTTCGAAACGCCGCGTCATCGACGCAGAGGCCGCATGAAGCAACAGACCTGCGAGGACAAAATGTCACGAGAGTTGAGAGATGACGAGCGCGAGCTTGCAGATGGGATGATAAGCCGCGCCCGGGCGTCGATGGCAGAGGTTGAGGATTGGAGTCAGGAGAATCTGGACCGGCTTGCCCAGGCCATTGGCTGGCATGCCGGCAACGAAAGGACTTTTACCCGCCTGGCACAGCAAGGCGTCGACGAGTCCGGCATCGGCGACCGAGATGGGCGTCCCGGCAAACGTTTCAAGATTCATATGGTGCTGCGTGACGCGCTTCGACAGAAGTCGACGGGCATCGTCGAGGTGGACGAAGAAAGAGGGCTGGTGAAATATGCCAAGCCCGCCGGCGTGATCGCATCGCTCATCCCGATGACGAACCCGGCCTTGACGCCTCCTGTAACCGGAATTTACTCGGCAAAGGCCCGGAACGCGGTGATCTTCTCACCCCATCCCCGCACGGTGCAAACGACGATGCAGATGACGTCCGTGATGCGCGCAGCCTGCCGGACGGCAGGGGCTCCGGAAGACCTGTTCCAATGCATGGCCAATCCCTCGATTCCCCTGACACAGTACCTCATGGAGGCGGCGGACCTGACGCTTGCCACAGGTGGCAAGCTGATGGTCCAGGCAGCCTACTCCAGCGGCAAGCCCGCCTATGGGGTCGGTGCCGGGAACTCTTCCATCGTGATTGATGAGACCGCCGAAATCGAGATCGCTGCAGCCAACACGCGGATGTCCAAGACCTCGGACTTTGGGTCGGGCTGTTCGGCCGACGGCAACATCATCATCCAACGCTCAATCTATGATCGGATGGTGCAGGCATTGATCGACGAGGGCGGGTATCTCTGCAACGGCGAAGAGAAGGTCGCGCTGGAGAAAGCCATGTGGGACGGGAAAGGCAACCGTACATTCCCGACCATCGCCTGTCGTCCCCAGCAGACGGCGGCGGTTGCCGGTTTCTCCATCCCGGAGGACCGGAAATTCCTGATGGTTGAGAACCAGGGCCAGATCGGACCGCAGCACAGGTTCTCGAAAGAGAAGCTGACAACCCTGATGGCTCTCTATCACTTCGACACATTTGACGATGCGCTCTGTATCGTGAAGGCCATCTACGAAGCGGGCGGAAAGGGCCATTCATGCGGCATCTACAGCAACAACGATGACCATATCGATGCGCTGGCCCGGGTTGCGCCAGTCAGCCGCATGATGGTGCGCCAGCCGCAATCCAAGGCCAATGCCGGCGCTTGGACGAATGGAATGCCGATGACCTCGTCGCTTGGTTGCGGCATCTGGGGCGGCAACATCACGAATGAGAACATCACCCTCAAGCACATGATGAACTACACTTGGGTCAGTCGCCCGATCCCCGAGGATCGCCCGCCGGAAGAGGAGTTGTTCGGTGAATTCTACGGTCAGGAGGTCGCATGATGGATGGAGCGAAAGTTGAAGGAAAGACAGTAGCTGAGCACATTGTCGACTTCCTTGAACGCCGAGAGGTGAAGCATGTCTTCGGACTTTGCGGTCACACGAATATCGCGGTGCTCGCGGCCTTGGCCGAAAGCCCCATCGAATTCATCACCGTTCGCCACGAGCAGATCGCCAGCCACGCTGCCGACGCCTATGCCCGCATGCAGGGCAGGGCGTCTGTGGTGCTGTCACACCTTTCCCCGGGGTTGACCAATTGTGCCACGGGCGTCGCAAATGCCGCTCTGGACTGCATCCCAATGGTGGTCATCGCGGGCGACATCCCCACTCACTACTACGGCAAGCACCCTCACCAAGAGGTCAACCTGCACGCCGACGCAGCGCAGTGGGAAATCTACCGCCCCTTCGTGAAGCGGGCTTGGCGCGTCGACCGGGCCGACTTGATGGCCGACATTCTCGAAAAGGCGTTTCACCTCGCGGAGAGCGGCCAGCCCGGCCCGGTACTCGTCAACGTACCGATGGATGTCTTCAGCGAAGTCATCCCGTCAGACACATTCGCACGCGCCGCCCGCAACACCCGCGCGTTGAAGCGGCCATCGATTGACGACGAAACGGCGCGCGAGATCGTACTGGCCTTGGCCAAGGCGGACGCGCCTGTCGCTTATGTTGGCGGCGGCATATTGCTCGCCCGGGCCAGCGAGGAGCTGCGTGAATTCGTCGAGCACATGGGACTGCCTGTAGCGCATTCGCTGATGGGCAAGGGTGCGCTCCGAGACGATCACCCGCTGGTTATGGGCATGACAGGCTTTTGGGGGACCTCCCTTGTCAATCAGTCTTGCCTGAATGCTGACTGCATCTTTGCGGTTGGCACCCGGTTCAAGGAGGCGGATTGCTCGAGCTGGTATCCCGGATACACCTTTGACATCGGTGGCAAGACCGATACGACGAAGGTGATTCACATCGACATTGAACCGCAGGAGATCGGGCGCAACTACCCGACCGAAATCGGCGCGGTTGCAGATGCCAGGGCAGCGTTGCGCCTGCTGAACCGCGTGGCAAGGGAGATTTGTCCCGAAGGCATTGCCCGCAACGCCAAGAGGGCCGAAATCGCCGAATTCCGCGCGGCATTCAAGGAAGGCAACCGAGAGATGGCGGAAAGCGGCGCTTATCCGATGATGCCGGAGCGCATCCTCGCCGACGCTCGAAAGGCGCTTCCCGAGGACGCGATCATCACGACCGACGTCGGCTGGAACAAGAACGGCGTCGGTCAACAGTTCGACATTCTTGCGCCGGGCTCGATCCTGACGCCTGGGGGCTTCGCCACGATGGGCTTTGGACCTCCCGCGGCAATCGGAGCAAAGCTCGCCGCACCTGACCGGGTCGTGATCAGCCTGGTCGGCGATGGTGGCTTTGGCCAGAATCCGTCCATGTTGGCCACCGCCGTCGAGCTGAATCTCGGGATCGTCTGGTTGGTGATGAACAACAATGCCTTCGGGACCATCGCAGGTCTTCAAAAGGCGCATTACGGGTTGACCTACGGAACGACGTTCCCGGGCTCGCCGGACGCCCCGACAAACGGGCCAGGCTATGCCGAAATCGCACGCGCCTATGGTGCTGAAGGAATCCGCATCACGTCCGTTGACGAACTGCTTCCTGCGCTTGAAGCCGCCATTGCCAGTGACAAGCCAACGGTGCTGGACGTCCCGATGATCAACAACCCGACGCCCACGACCGGGCACTGGAATATTCTGGACATCTACTCGCCAGACAACGATCTTTCTCACGTTTCGACCTGATCGCATGCAAACTGGTGAGAGGAATGCGACCGTTGCAATCAAGACAAAGACGCATGTCGTTTCAACCGCTCTCTGAAGTCAGGGACACCCTGAACATTCAGTGGTACCGCTCGAAGATGCCTCCGGAACGGTTTCGCGAACTGTCCAGGCGCAGTGACCGGAAAGGCTGGATCCAGGCCGGAGGCCATTTTGGCCTGTTCTGCCTAACGGGGACAGCGGTCTATCTGGCTTGGGCACAGGGCCTTTGGGTCCCGTTTTTCGCGGCACTCTTCGCCCATGGAACGAGCGCCTCCTTTTTTCGCGGCACCGCGGTGCACGAGCTCGGCCACGGGACGGTGTTTCAGACCAGATGGCTCAACAGCTTCTTTCTTTATTTGTTCAGCCTGGTCAGCTGGTGGAATCCACTCGACTATGCGGCCAGCCACACGTATCACCACCGCTACACCTTGCACCCGGAGGGCGACCGCGAGGTTCTGCTTCCCGTGCATCCGAACGTGGGCCGCACGTTTCTCCTGCAGATGTTCACCGTCAATTTGCTGACCCAACCGGGGCGTACCTTCGGCAAGGGCGGGATACTGTCGACGATCTGGCTCACGGTCCTGGATGCGATGGGCAAGAATGGGTCGACCGACATCCCCGCCAACGAATGGCTTGAGGCGCTGCACAATGACCAGCCGGCTCAGCACAGGAGTTCAATGCGCTGGTCTCGCGTTCAGCTGACGTTCCATGCGGTGGTGCTGGTCGTGGCGACCGCAACCGGTCTCTGGGTCCTGCCGCTTATTGTCACCATTCCCAGCTACATCGCCAACTGGCTGAGCTATGCCGTGGGCTTGACGCAGCATTGCGGCCTGATGGAGAGCACGACGGACTTTCGAAAAAGCACCCGGTCCATCCGATTGCCGAAATTCGTCGAGTTCCTCTATTGGCGCATGAACTGGCATATTGAACATCACATGTATGCCGGCATTCCGTGCTACAACCTGCCCGCCTTGGCAGCGGAAATCAGGGACGACTTGCCTGAACCGCGCAGTCTGCGGGGAGCTTGGCGCGAGATGCTCGATACATGGGAACGTCAAAAAACGGACCCCGACTACGCCTTCGACACACCCTTGCCTGCGACTGCCAAGACAGGGATGCGACGGACCGCGAACAACGAAGAAGCCTCGATAGGTGATTTGGCACCCAAGGGGCTCGCGTGAGAGTGTCGGTGAACCTGGGACCTGGTGACGCTGTTCGAAGCGTCTTCGCGACCGGGATGCGAGGCCTTCCTTAGGCAAGTCCGTCGCTGCGGACCTGTGCGCAGTCAATGCCGTCAGAATGCTGGCGCAAGCGACTGCGAAATTCGAATAGAGAGCCTCGGCGGCGGTTGATGCCAGCGTCGGTCCGGTCAAGGGCAACGCCTGCAACACCGAAGCCGCGAACAGGGACGGGACGCACCATTGCTGCACTGCAACGAGGTCCGAGGAGCTCAGGAATGCCTTGAGACTGATCGTGGCCCGGCTGGCACGAAAACGGAAAGCCGCGTGGTCGTGTTCGAGACGGCACCCAGTGATGACACTCTGGGAATCGCTGGTTGACGAAGGGATGTCAGGCGGACTCGGCGGTGGCAGCGCGCAGTGTCCCTGCGGTTGCCGGTGAGCGCGGCTGGCGGATGTCGATGTCTCGGTCGAGCGTGGTCAGGAGACGCGGCAGCCGCTCAAGCGAGCAGTCGCGGAAGTCGCCTCTGGGCAACCGCGAGATGTCGGGCTGCGAAAGGCCGGGCAGTCGCGCCGCCTCGAGTTGGGTGATGTCGCGGCGTCGGATGATCGTGTCGATGCGGGTCATCAACTCGGCCTTGACGACGTGGGCGTCGGCATCTGGACGGCCGAGATCGGTGAAGATGTTTCCACTGTCGCGATCGACGGTCATGTCGGAGATGTTCATGGCCTTGTACCTCGACCCTGTGCATCCGCATTATGCCGTTCGGCCACAGGCAGGCGGTGCCGGCCCCGGTCGAGCTGCTTCTTCAGTGTGGCGATTCCTCGCTTTGCCTTCTTCTGGTAGGCATGCAGGACATGGATCGTCGTCTCGAAACGGACCATGCAGACGGCCCGAGAAGTGTCGCCGTCATGGTGCGAGACGACCTCCAGCACCCCAGCGCCAAACCACGTGGGCGGCTTGACATCGCGGTGCCGAAGGCCGGTCTGGGCGTGATGGAACGTGAACGCCATACGGCCCTGCGCCGCGTCCGGAAACCGTTTCGGATCCGCCTATCTCGATCTCACCCATTGACCGGCTTCGGCATGTTGTCATCCGTCCGGCAACCTGGAGGTCTCGCCATTGAGACGCAAGTGGACCGGTGCATCGGCGCAATTTCCCTCCGGCCTCTCGCCGAATCGGACGTCGATGACTATCTTCCTCGGGTCGGGTGGTGTTCTCGCCCGGTGCGATGCGTGAGCGAACAGGCAAAATGCTGCGAGTCTTGGGGATCTTCCTGCTGATTGGCGTTGCCAGCCCGTCCTTGGCGCGTCAGCCTCTTCACGAAGTTCCGCCCGTCGTGCGTGCGTTCTATTCAATTGGCCTGGCGGACGAAGTGCGCAAGAACTGCACCGCGATTGATGCGCGGATGTTCCGTGCATGGAGATTCCTAAAGTCAATCGAACGCTATGCCCGGAAACTGGGATACTCGGACGCGGAGATCGACGAATTCGTCAGGAACAAGGCGGAAAAAGAGAGGCTCCGGGCGCGAATCCGGGCCGATCTTGCGAAGCGGGGTGCGACGCCGACAACGCCGGAAGGCTATTGCACTGTGGGCCGCGAAGAAATAGCCAAGGGTAGCGTCGCAGGACGGCTTCTGCGCGCCAAGTAACGTCTGCCAGTCATGTGCGGCGGAACCCTGAGGAACCGGAGCTCATGTCCGAACCCAGAAAGCTCATCATCGACGACACGGAAATCGAGGTCGATTCGGACCTGACGATCATCCAGGCATGCGAACAGGCGGGGATCGAGATTCCGCGCTTCTGCTATCACGAGCGGCTTTCGATCGCCGGAAATTGCCGGATGTGCCTCGTCGAGGTCCTGGGCGGACCGCCAAAGCCGGCGGCATCTTGCGCGATGCAGGTTCGTGACCTGCGTCCGGGGCCGGAAGGGCAGCCACCGATCGTGCGGACGAACAGTCCGATGGTCAAGGAGGCCCGCGAGGGCGTCATGGAGTTCCTGCTGATCAACCATCCGCTTGACTGCCCGATCTGTGACCAGGGCGGCGAGTGCGACCTGCAGGATCAGGCGATGGCCTACGGGGTCGATTTTTCGCGTTTCCGCGAACCGAAGCGAGCTGTCCAGGGCCTGGACCTGGGGCCTCTGGTCGGCACGGCCATGACCCGCTGCATTTCCTGTACGCGCTGCGTCCGGTTCATAACGGAAGTGGCGGGCGTTCCCGAACTCGGGCAGACCGGGCGCGGCGAAGACGCGGAGATCACGAGCTACCTTGGCCGGACGCTCGACAGCGAACTGCAGGGAAACATCGTTGACCTTTGCCCCGTGGGTGCGCTGACCAGCAAGCCCTATGCCTTCACCGCACGGCCTTGGGAACTGACCCGGACGGAATCCGTGGACGTCATGGATGCCCTTGGCTCGAACATTCGCGTCGATGCCAAGGGACGCGAGGTCATGCGGATCCTGCCCCGCAACCATGACGGCGTGAACGAGGAATGGCTGTCCGATAGGTCACGGTATGCCTGGGACGGCCTGCGGCGGCAACGCCTCGACAAGCCGTATCTGCGTCGCAACGGCAAGCTTGTGCCGGCAGGATGGGATGATGCGTTGGCCGCCACCGCCAAGTCCATCTTGGAGGCGGGCAAGGTGGCCGGTCTCGTGGGCGACCTGGCCTCCGTCGAGGCCGTTTTCGCGCTGAAGGAACTGCTCGAAGGGCAGGGCGGAGCCGTCGAGTGCCGGACCGACGGCGCGGATTTGCCTGCGGACAATCGTTCGGCCTATGTGGGCACGGCGCGGATTGAGGATATCGAGAGTGCTGAAGCCGTCATGCTGATCGGCACCAATCCGCGCGCCGAGGCACCGGTGCTGAACGCGCGAATTCGCAAGGCGTGGATGCGCGGGGCGCGGATCGGCCTCGTGGGAGAGGCTGTGGACCTGACCTACGAGTACGCCCATCTTGGCTCCGGCCACGACGCGCTTTGCAAGCTCTTTGACATGAATCCCGATCACGCGCACGGAAAGGACACGGTTGTCATCTTCGGCATGGGTGCGTTGGCCGGCTCGGGCGGCGCAACCGCGCTTCATGACGCAATGCGATATGCCGAAGCTACCGAGTCAAAATTCCTTGTGCTGCATACGGCAGCGTCCCGCGTCGGTGCTCTGGATGTCGGAGCCGTCGTCGATGGCGGGGTGAGCGCCGCTCTCGAAGGCGCGTCGGTTGTCTTCAGCTTGGGAGCCGACGAGGTCGACATTCCGGAAGGGCCGACCGTCATCTATCAGGGCAGTCACGGGGACCGGGGCGCGCACAGGGCTGACATCATTCTGCCGGCGGCAGCATGGACGGAGGAGAACGGGCTTTTTGTCAATACCGAGGGCCGTCCGCAACTTGCCATGAAGGCCGGTTTTCCGCCGGGAGAGGCGAAGGAAAGCTGGGCGATCCTGCGCGCGTTGTCGGCGGAACTCGGCGCACCTCTGCCTTATGACACCCTTGCTGGACTGCGGCTGCGGCTGATCAAGGACGTGCCGCACCTGGAAGGAATCGACCAGGTGCCGAAGAACGCGTGGCAGGTCGCCAGTGCGAAAGGCAATGAGGGCGAAACGCAGAAGGAATTCGGGTCGGCGGTTGTCGATCACTACCTGGTCAACCCGGTATTGCGCGCCTCGCCACTGATGGGTGATCTGCAGGCGCGCGCACGTGCAAGGACGACAGGGCGGCTGGCGGCCGAATAGGGTGGCCGGACGTGACCGGCAGAAGCCGTCTGGGGCTGGCGCTTGCTGCCGAACAGGGATTAGAACGGCCCCGGAGCAAGGGCTCGAGACTGAGAGACAAGAAGGCAAATGGCTGAGTTCCTGACTACACCGCTGGGCACGCTTGTCATAGTGATCGTGCAGGTGCTGCTGATCGTGGCCTTCGTGATGATCAGCCTTCTATTCCTGGTCTACGGAGACAGGAAGATCTGGGCCGCCGTCCAGATGCGGCGCGGTCCCAACGTGGTCGGACCATGGGGCATTCTTCAGTCGGTTGCGGACGCGTTCAAGTATGTTGTCAAGGAGGTCGTGATCCCGGCCGGTGCGGACCGGACCGTCTTCATGCTTGCGCCGTTGGTCTCGTTTGTCCTGGCCATCATGGCTTGGGCGGTGATCCCGTTCGACGACACGTGGGTTGTCGCGGACCTGAACATCGCGGTTCTGTACATCTTCGCGGTGTCATCGCTGGAAGTGTACGGCGTGATCATGGGCGGATGGGCGTCGAACTCGAAGTATCCGTTCCTCGGTTCCCTGCGCTCGGCGGCACAGATGATCTCCTACGAGGTTTCGATTGGCCTGATCATCATCGGAGTGATCCTCACCACCGGGTCCATGAACCTGGGCGACATCGTCCGCGCCCAGGACGGAAGCTACGGCCTTTTCAGCTGGTACTGGCTGGCGCACTTCCCGATGCTGGTCCTGTTCTTCGTCAGTGCTCTCGCGGAGACCAATCGCCCGCCCTTCGATCTGCCCGAGGCGGAGTCCGAACTCGTTGCGGGCTACCAGGTCGAGTACTCGTCAACGCCGTTTCTCCTGTTCATGGCCGGCGAGTACATCACGATTTTCCTGATGTGCGCCTTGACGTCACTGCTCTTTTTCGGCGGCTGGCTGAGCCCGGTGCCGTTTCTGCCTGACGGGCCGCCGTGGATGGTCGCCAAGATGGCGGTGTTCTTTTTCATGTTCGCGATGGTGAAGGCCATCGTTCCACGCTACCGCTACGACCAGTTGATGCGGCTTGGATGGAAGGTCTTCCTGCCCCTGTCGCTGGCGTGGGTGGTGATTGTCGCCTTCCTGGCCAAGTTCGAACTTCTCGATGGCGCATATGCCCGATGGGTGATGGGGGGCTGATGGAAAAGATCCGGAACATCATGTCCGAACAGGACGTGGTCAGATCGGGGGTGTCCTGATGGCGCAGATCGACTGGAAACGTGCAGGCAAGTACATCCTGCTTTGGGACTTCATCAAGGGGTTCGGCCTGGGCATGAAGTACTTCGTCTCGGGCAAGGCCACGGTAAATTATCCCCACGAGAAGGGCCCGCTTTCCCCGAGATTTCGTGGCGAGCACGCATTGCGGCGCTATCCGAACGGGGAAGAGCGATGCATCGCCTGCAAGCTTTGCGAAGCCATCTGTCCGGCGCAGGCGATCACCATTGACGCCGAGCCCCGGGAAGACGGCAGCCGTCGCACCACGCGCTATGACATTGACATGACGAAATGCATCTATTGCGGCTTCTGCCAGGAGGCCTGTCCCGTGGATGCCATCGTCGAAGGCCCGAATTTCGAGTTCGCCGCCGAGACCCGCGAAGAGCTCTTCTATACCAAGGAGAAGCTCCTGGAAAACGGCGAACGGTGGGAGGCGGAGATTGCCCGCAACCTGGAAATGGATGCGCCCTACCGATGAGCGATCAGCACAATCCCTTCGAGGCAATGCTCTCGATGAGCCGGGACTGGGCGAAGTCGATCAATCCCGCGCTCGAGTCCTTCTCTCCAACGGCCTTTGAATCGTTATGGCAGACGATGCCCAGGGACGTGATGGAAGCCGTGATGGGAAAGACCTTCAACCCCGACGGGCTGGATGCGAAGACCAGGCTTCTCCTGACCCTTGGCGCGCTGACGATGCTCGGCGCCCAGGCGGAACCCCAGATCCGGCTGACCGTGCGCCACGCCGTCGAGGCGGGGGCCACGAAACAGGAAATCGCGGAGACGATCGCCGTGATGGGCGTCTTTTGCGGCGTTCCTGCCATGTCGAGGGCAATGGAACTGGCGAATTCGGCCATGAAGCCCGAAAGGGAGGGGAACGAATGACGGCCCAGGTCCTCGCCTTCTACCTATTTGCCGTCGCCTGCATTGCCGGCGGGGTCTTCACGGTCGTTGCCCGGAACCCGGTCCATTCGGTGCTCTGGCTGATCCTGTCCTTCCTCTCGGCGGCTGGCCTGTTCGTGCTTCTGGGCGCCGAATTCGTCGCGATGCTGCTGGTCATCGTCTATGTTGGCGCCGTGGCGGTACTGTTCCTCTTCGTGGTCATGATGCTGGACGTGGACTTTGCCGAATTGAAGGCGGAGCTGGCGCGGTACATGCCGCTGGCGCTCCTGATCGGTGTCGTGATCCTGATGCAGCTTGGCATGGCCCTGGGGGTCTGGACCACCGCCGAGGGCGTGGCTCTTGCGGAGCGTCCGGATTCCGTTGCGGGCGGGGGCGACCACAACACGGATGCGCTCGGGCGCATTCTCTATGACAAGTATTTCCTGCTCTTCCAGCTTGCAGGCCTGATCCTGTTGGTGGCGATGGTGGGCGCGATCGTGCTGACGCTGCGCCATCGCGAATACGTCAAGCGGCAGGACGTGGTGCAACAGATGCACCGGGATCCCTCGGCGACGATCGAATTGAAGGACGTAGAGCCGGGGCAGGGACTGTGACGCACGCTCTGGCCTACACCGGCACCGTCCGGGCCGCACTGCATCTCGAGAGGGACGAATGATCGGACTGGAACACTACCTCATCGTCGCGGCAGCGTTGTTCGTCACCGGGATCTTCGGCATTTTCCTGAACCGGAAGAACGTGATCATCCTCCTGATGTCCATCGAGCTCATGCTGCTTTCGGTCAACATCAACCTGGTCGCGTTTTCGGCCTATCAGGGCAATCTCACGGGGCAGGTCTTCACGCTCTTCGTCCTCACCGTCGCCGCAGCCGAGGCGGCCATCGGCCTCGCGATCCTCGTGTGCTTCTTCAGGAACCGCGGCACCATCGATGTCGAAGACGTCAACGTGATGAAGGGGTGAACGCGTGATGGAATCGATCATCCTCTTTGCCCCTTTGCTTGGCGCGCTCCTCTGCGGCTTTGGCTGGCGCATCATGGGGGAGACTGCCGCGCAATCGGTGTCGACGGCGCTCCTCTTCATCGCCTGCGCGCTGAGTTGGATCGTGTTTCTCGGGTTTGACGGCGAGCCCCGTTTCACGCACGTCCTGCCGTGGATCGAAAGCGGCTCCCTTGCGACGGACTGGGCGATCAGGCTTGATCGGCTGACCGCGATCATGCTGGTGGTGATCACGACGGTCTCCGCCTTGGTGCACCTCTACAGCTTCGGCTACATGGCGCATGACGAGAATTTCGATGAAGAGAAGGAATCGTATCGGCCGCGCTTCTTCGCCTATCTCTCGTTTTTCACCTTTGCGATGCTGATGCTGGTGACGGCCGACAACCTCGCCCAGATGTTCTTTGGCTGGGAAGGCGTGGGCCTCGCCTCCTACTTGCTGATCGGGTTCTACTTCCGGAAACCAAGCGCCAATGCGGCCGCGATCAAGGCGTTCATCGTCAATCGTGTCGGGGACTTCGGATTTGCGCTGGGCATCTTCGCGCTTTTCTTCATGGTCGACTCGATCAGCTTCACCGACGTGTTCGCGGCCGCCCCGGAACTCGCGGAAAGGGAGGTGACATTCCTTTGGACGACCTGGCCCGCGATCGAGCTTGTCTGCTTCCTTCTGTTCGTGGGGGCGATGGGCAAGTCGGCGCAGTTCATCCTCCACACGTGGCTGCCCGACGCCATGGAGGGTCCAACACCGGTCTCGGCGTTGATCCACGCCGCGACGATGGTGACGGCGGGCGTCTTCCTGGTGTGCCGCATGTCTCCGCTGATGGAGTTTGCCGACTGGACGCAGAGCTTCATCGTCTATATCGGCGCGATCACGGCGTTCTTCGCGGCGACCGTGGGCCTCGTGCAAAACGACATAAAGCGCGTGATCGCCTACTCGACCTGCTCGCAGCTCGGTTACATGTTCGTCGCGGCCGGCGTCGGCGTCTACAGCGTCGCGATGTTCCATCTGTTCACGCACGCCTTCTTCAAGGGGATGCTCTTTCTCGGGGCAGGCTCCGTCATTACCAGGATGCATCACGAGCAGGACATGCGGAACTACGGCGGTCTCAGGACCAAGATGCCCTACACGTTCTGGGCCATGATGATCGGGACGCTGGCGATAACTGGGGTCGGCATCCCGCTGACGGGGATCGGGTTCGCGGGTTTCCTGTCCAAGGACGCGGTGATCGAAAGCACCTTCGCGGGCGGGACGGACGCCGCCTCGTTTGCCTTCGTGGCACTGGTGGTTGCCGCTGCGTTCACCAGTTTCTACAGTTGGCGGCTCCTCTTCATGACGTTCTACGGCGAACCGCGGGGCGACATGCATGCACATGCGCATGTGCATGAGAGCCCTGCCAGCATGGTTGCGCCACTGGGGGCCCTAGCGCTGGGGGCGGTCTTTGCCGGAATGGTCTGGTACAAGCCGTTTTTCGGCAGCGAGCAAAGGGTCGAGGAATGGTTTGGAATCGCCAAGGGCGAGGATCATGCCCAGGTTCTCATGATGGGCGCGGCTCATGCGGCCGATGAGCAGGATGATTCCAGCGGAGAAGATCACGATGCCGGCGAGGCCGCATTGCCCGGGCAGGGCGCGATCTACATGGCGCCGGACAACCACGTGCTTCACGACGCGCACTATGTTCCGGTCTGGGTGAAACTGTCGCCCTTCTTCGCGATGTTGATCGGCTTCGCCTTGGCATTCCTGTTCTATGTCCGGAGGACCGACCTGCCCGCGAAACTCGCCGCGAGCCAGGCCCCGCTCTACCAGTTCCTCCTGAACAAGTGGTATTTCGACGAGTTGTACGAGCACGCCCTTGTCCGGCCTGCCAAGGCCGTCGGCCGCTTTCTTTGGCGGCGTGGGGACCTTGGCGCGATCGACGGCATCCTGAACGGTGTTGCGATGGGTGTCGTGCCCTTCTTCACGCGGCTCGCGGGCCGGGCGCAGTCGGGATACATCTTCACCTACGCTTTCTGGATGGTGCTTGGCATCCTCGTGTTCATCACCTGGATGACCATTGCAGGGGGGCGCTAGACGATGCTCCTCGACAGCCTGCTTTCGATCATCACGTTCGTCCCGCTCATTGGCGCGGCGATACTGGCGTTGTTCCTGCGCGGCGACGACGCGCCCGCGAGACGGAACGCCAAGTACGTCGCGCTGGCGGCGACATGCACATCGCTTCTTGCATCGCTGATTCTTCTTGCCGCGTTCGATCCCGAAGAGACCGGATTCCAGTTCGTGGAGGAGGGCGAGTGGATCCTGGGCCTGACCTACAAGATGGGGGTCGACGGCCTGTCGGTGCTGTTCGTCATGCTGACGACGTTCCTGATGCCGATCACCATCCTCGCGTGCTGGGACGTGACGCATCGGGTCAAGGAATACATGATAAGTTTCCTCGTGCTTGAAACGCTCATGCTGGGGGTTTTCTGCGCTCTGGATCTCGTGCTCTTCTACCTGTTCTTCGAGGGCGGCTTGATCCCGATGTTCCTCATCATCGGCATCTGGGGCGGCAAGGATCGCATCTATGCGGCGTTCAAGTTCTTCCTGTACACGTTCCTTGGCTCGGTTCTGATGCTGGTCGCGATGATCGCGATGTATGTCGATGCGGGAACGACCGACATCGTGGCGCTGCTGGGCCACAATTTCGGGTCCGAGACCATGGAGATCATGGGATTCCACGTCCTTGGCGGCTTCCAGACATTGCTTTGGCTTGCCTTCTTCGCGTCCTTTGCCGTGAAGATGCCGATGTGGCCCGTGCACACTTGGTTGCCGGATGCGCATGTGCAGGCCCCGACGGCGGGCTCGGTCATCCTGGCCGCGGTTCTTCTGAAGATGGGCGGCTACGGATTCCTGCGGTTCAGCATTCCGATGTTCCCGGTCGCTTCCAGCCTGTTGGCGGATTTCGTGCTGTGGCTGAGCGCAATCGCGATCGTCTACACCTCGCTCGTCGCGCTGATGCAGGAAGACATCAAGAAGCTGATCGCGTATTCGTCCGTGGCCCACATGGGATTCGTGACGGCGGGGATATTCTCCGCGAACCAGCAAGGCGTCGACGGGGCGATCTTCCAGATGCTGAGCCACGGATTCATCTCGGGGGCGCTCTTCCTGTGCGTGGGCGTCGTCTATGACCGGATGCACACGCGCGAAATCGACGCCTATGGCGGTCTCGTGAACCGGATGCCGATCTACGCAGCCGTCTTCATGCTCTTCACGATGGCCAATGTCGGCCTGCCCGGGACGTCCGGATTTGTTGGTGAATTCCTGACGCTGGTGGGCATGTACCAGGCAAACACTTGGGTTTGCGCCGTCGCGGCGACGGGCGTGATCCTGAGCGCGGCCTATGCGCTCTGGCTCTACCGGCGCGTGGTCATGGGAGAGCTTGTCAAGGAAAGTCTCAGGTCGATCACCGACATGAACCGGCGGGAGCAAGCGATCTTTGCGCCGCTGGTCGTGATGACGATCCTGCTCGGCGTCTATCCAAGCCTTGTGACGGACATCGTCGGCCCGTCGGTCGGGGCGCTCCTCGACGGCTACGGCGAGGCCGTTGCCCAGTACGGCGGAACGACCCAGGTCGCCCAGCACGGAGGCCACTGATGCAGACGGGAGATCTTACCATCATCTTGCCGGAGATCGTGCTTTCGATCTTCGCGATGGCCGGGCTGCTCGCGGGGGCCTATGGCGGTCGTGACCGTCTGGGGCCGGCGATGATCTGGACGACGTCCGCGCTGTTCGCTGTGCTTGCGGCATGGATCGGGCTGCAAGGGGCGGGAACGGCAACGGCCTTTGGCGGCATGTTCACGGATGACGCGTTTGCCCGGTTCGCGAAGGTGACGATCCTGCTCTCAGCGGCGGCCGTTCTTCTGATGGGCGAGGGATACATGGTGCGGAGCGACCTGATCCGCTTCGAGTACCCGTTGCTGATCGCGCTGGCTGCGGTCGGCATGATGGTGATGGTTTCGGCGAGCGACCTGATGGCGCTCTACATGGGGCTCGAGCTGCAATCCCTGTCGCTCTACGTAATTGCGGCGCTGCGCCGAGACAGCGTCAGGTCGACCGAAGCCGGCCTCAAGTATTTCGTCCTCGGGGCGCTGTCGTCGGGCCTCCTGCTTTTCGGCGCGTCGCTGGTATACGGATTCGCCGGCACCACGGGGTTCGCCGGGATATTCGAGGCGGTCCAGGGACGGGCGCCCGTTGGGCTGCTGATCGGGCTGTCGCTTGTGATCGCGGGACTGGCATTCAAGGTCTCTGCGGCGCCGTTTCACATGTGGACGCCTGACGTGTACGAAGGTGCGCCGACCCCGGTCACCGCGTTTTTTGCCACGGCTCCAAAGATAGCGGCGATGGCGCTGCTTGCGCGGGTCGTCTACGGCGCGTTCGGCGGCATTGTCGGCGACTGGCAGCAGATTCTCGCGGCGCTTTCCGTTGCGTCCATGTTTCTCGGTGCCGTCGCGGCGATCGGGCAGCGCAACATCAAGCGGCTGATGGCCTATTCGTCGATCGCGCACATGGGGTTTGCACTGATGGGGCTGGCGGCCGGTACGGTGGCCGGCGTCGAGGCGATGCTGATTTACCTGGTGATCTATGTCACAATGAACATCGGAACGTTTGCCTTCATACTTTCAATGGAAAGGGACGGCGCACCGGTGGTCGAGATCTCGGCACTGTCGCTGTATTCGCGGCGCAGCCCGACCAGGGCGCTGGCGATGCTCGTGCTCCTGTTCAGCCTTGCGGGCGTTCCGCCGCTGGTCGGATTCTTCGCGAAGTACTCCGTTCTTCTGGCGGCAGTCGACGCGGGTCTCGTCTGGCTGGCCGTGCTGGGCGTCATCGCCAGCGTGATCGGTGCCTTCTACTACATTCGCATCGTGTACATCATGTATTTCGGCGACGAAGAGAGCGAACTTGACGCCGGTGGTTCGACTGTGCTCACCGGATTTCTGGTCGTCTCCGCGGCGCTGATGCTCTTCGGTCTCTGGAACCTCGCCGGCATCGAGGGGCCGGCAGCGGCGGCTGCGTCGACGCTGGTCCGGTAGAGGCTTCTCGTCCCGTTGGGTGCCATTCGATCAAGCCAACCGAATGCGGCGTTCATCCAGTGACAGAGGAGCGGAATTCGACCGCCGTCCCGGACTGGCCCGAAGGAACCGATCGCATCGTCCTGGACGAAGTCGACAGCACCATGGCCGAGGCGGTACGGCGGGCGAGGGACCTTGAACGACCGACCTGGATCATGGCGCGACGCCAGACGGCAGCCCGAGGTCGCAGGGGGCGGGCTTGGCAGAGTGCGCCGGGAAACTTCGCGGCAACGCTGATCTGGCAGCCTGACGCCACCCCGGCGGAGGCGGCGTTGCGGACGTTCACGGCATCGAACGCGCTTTGCGTCGCGTTGGTTGACAAGGTTCCGGAAGCGCAGCTTTCGCTAAAATGGCCAAATGACGTTCTGCTTTCGGGCGGCAAGGTGGCTGGCATCCTGCTCGAGAGTTCAGGAGCGCTCGAGCGACTCGACTGGCTGGCTGTCGGGTTCGGGGTCAACCTTGTTGAAGCCCCAAAGGGCCTCCACGACGCACAAGTGCCGCCAATCTGTCTCAAGGATGCCGGATTCGACTTCGCGGCCGATGACCTGTTGGCGCACCTTGCAGTTGCCATGGCGGAAGGCGAGGCACTCCTTGTGCGGGACGGCTTCGGGCCTGTTCGGGATGCCTGGCTGTCGCGGGCGGCAAGACTTGGAGAGACCCTGACCGCGCGTACGGGGACGGAGGAGATCACGGGCAATTTCGAGACCTTAGACGAGGCTGGCCAGCTTGTGCTTCGGACTTCAACCGGTCATGTCGCGATACCGGCGGGCGACATCATTTTCTGACTAGCTCCTTCAGTAGCCGCAGGCGCTTCCCTGCTTCGATCCTTACGCCTCGTCGACGCCATGGCGACCGTGCGGCTCCTCCGGGAGTGCGGCATTGAGGGGCACCAGGCCCCGGCGACGCCGCTGCAATCGAGGACGGCGTGATCTGGCGAGGCTGCGACCAAGATCGATATCCACGAGGTGAAGGCGGACTTGGCCGAACTCAAGGCCGATCTCAAGTGGGTCAATCTGATCTGTGGGACCGTCCTGGCAGTGCTTGTCCTGGCGTGGCTGGTCAAATCGATCTCCATCACCTTACCCTGGCAGGCGCGCTGCAGCACTTCGGAAAGCGGCAAATGGGGAGGGCACCCGACGACGAGTTTCATCGGAAGGGATTCCGACAGCGCCTGCGGGATGCAAGAGGCTGCGAGGCCCATGCAGGAGCTGCGCGGTTGGCGATTGTCAGTTGATAGTTGGCAGCGGCCGCGGCTTTGTGTCAACCACTCTTGTCGGCGGCGATTCAAAACGGCGTGATTTCGGCGGCAAGCCGCGCTTTTGAGGGACGATTTGGCCGTGTCGGTCTGGCGCTCCCGGCATGCGGGGGCTTGCGGCGTTGACGGGATTCCGCCCGGCCTTTCTTTTTCCGCC